>JAYZFP010000058.1:0-74469 GCA_036336715.1 Planctomycetota bacterium | reverse complement strand
AATACGATCGCGAAACGACCTCTTCGGCAACCTGCCGGATCCGTTCAGGTTCGGGAACTGGGTCGGTCACAGGCAAAGAAAACCTTTCAGCTCAACTTTCGGAAGGGAGACGAATTGACGCTGCTGATTGCTCCATCCATGCTGCTCATCCTCAGCCTTTATCCACGATAGGGATCCTGGGGAGCCTGGTAGGGATTGTCCGAACCCTGGGAAGCTTGGTAGGGATTGTTGCCGTTGGCCGTCCCCCCGGTCGTTTCGCCATCAGGCGTCGCACCGGATGCGGGAAAGCCTGATGGAGCAGGCAGGTTTGGGTTACCCGCTTGTGAAGGATCGAGACTGACCGCCCCACCCATACCGGTCATCTTTTCGAGGCCAAAAGACCTGGCCAAAACGGTTACGTCAAAACTCTCGTACTTGCTGCGGCAGGAAAAATAGAAAACCACCGAGACCGCCGATGTAAAAATGGTCATGATGGACGCACCCAACGCGCTGCAAACCTGCTGAGCATAAATGTTGGGAATCAACTGAAAAGGAGTATTTACCGCCACTTGAATCAGCCACAGGAGGACGCCGAGGCCAAGCAACAAACCCATGTTTCCCTTCATCAGTTCTCTGGAACGCTTGAGTGCCGGGACACCGCCCCGTTTTTCCAGAACAACCACCGGGCCCACCAGGCCAAACCAGAGAGCCACAATGATTCCTGGAATCACGCACAGCAAACACCCCAGCAACACGGAGAAATAAACGAGGATCCAGGAGACAACCAGTGGAAAAAAACAGGAAAAAGCGGTTCCATAACACTCACCGATACTCACCTTTTCGCCGAGGTAGCTCTTGCCGATTCCATGGATCATCGCCGCCTGGGTGATCGGAAAGGTCAGGAGATTGATCAACCCCAGGACACCCAAAGCGTAAAACATGGGAACCATCTCCTTGAACAGTTGCTCCGCCGCTTCGGGGTTCTCTGGATCAAATTCCTGGAGATCCGGCATTACGGAAGCCACGTAAATCGCGGCCGCCAACGTTAACGGCAACTGCAGGCAGGCCAGGACCCCGAACAACAACCCGAATTGCCCCTTCAGGATCTTAAAGGCCTGGTCGAGAATCTCGGAAAGCGTCAATTCGCCCATTTTATATTTCATTTCGTTCCCTTTAAAAATCTTTCCAGGTGCGAGCGGGATGAATCCATCATGAAGCGGTGTGCCCTGCAGTAACAACATCCATTCAGCAGCTTCTGCCAAAAAAACAGCGGGCTACTTTTGAATGCGCCCCCCGTTTTTTGACTGACCTTTTTTACTGGACGAACCGGCCGTTCCGCTGCGAAGTTGACGGTGGACCCTGGCAACGTCCCACATGTAATGCGGAATCCGGTGATTCTCGGCGTCTTTGATCTGTTGAAGCGATTCTTTCATTTTACCCTGCACTTCGTAGAGCAGACCGACGTAAAGGTGAGCGTAGAACCGGGCTGAATTCTTTTCTCCTTCAGTTTCCGGAAGTTCTTCAGCAGCTTTCAGCACCTTTTCGGGCGTCAGTTTGTCCTGGTACATCTGGTAAATTTGCATCATGGGAATGCGGCGATCGTTCCGAATCGGCAACAGGTTTTTCCTGGCGGCCGCTAACCCCTCGGTGCGGGCAACACAGAGAAACCGCCATGCCGAATTCTCCACGTCGTTATCATGGTACGTCTGGTAGATTTCAAACTGTTTTGCTCCCTCTTTGAATTGACCACCGTAATAAAGTGAAATGCCCCGTTCCCACTGCCGGGACCGGGCTTCCGGATGAAACTCGACATACCGGTTGAAATCCGAAATCGATCCCATGATTTCGCCCAACTGGAAACGGACCCGTCCCCTCCAATAGAGTGCCGTTCGGTAATCCGCTTTTTTTTTGATCACTTCACTCAGGCCCTTTTCAGTTTGCAGATGATTTTCCTGCACAATCAGAACCTGGGCCTGCTGCCAAAGTGCCCGCAACCGGGCATCCTCATCCGGCTCCTGGCAGAGTCTTGAATTTGAAACGCAGATCAGAAAAATGAGGGCGTGCATGGCCAGGCATCCGCAAGGTATCGTGGTGGTGTCGCAAACCGTTTGATGGTTTAGAATAACAGAATTATCAAACCAGATCGCTCCCCTGCAGATTCACCATGTTCCACTCTCGAGGAATTGAATCCCATGCACCTTTCCAAATTCGTCCCTGTCATTGCTCTGCTCCTGACGGTCGCCTCCGCCCAAGCCCAGGAAGCGTCACCCAACATTCACTTCAAAAAATCCCGCCTTGATGACGTTTTCCGCAGTGAAGGCGCTGCGGTTGGTGATTTCAACCGGGACGGCAAAATGGACATTGCTGCAGGGTACGTCTGGTACGAAGCACCCGACTGGAAAGTCCGTACGGTCCTGGAGAAACCACCGGTATACAAGGTCCCCGGTTACAGCAACAGCTTTTGCACCTTTGCAGAAGATCTCAACCAGGACGGCTGGGAAGACATCATCGTGGTCGATTTCCCCAGCACACCGACCTGGTGGTTCGAGAACCCCAGGGGAAAGCCGGGGGCCTGGAAGAAACACACCCTGACCCCGGTCACCAATAACGAAAGCCCACAAATGATCGACCTCGACGGGGACGGAACAAAGGAATTCGTGGCAGCGACCGCGCCTTCCAAGCAGACAGCGGACGGCCCGGACCGGGTCATGAGCTTTCTGTCACGTGTCAAGGATCCCACCCAACCATGGTCCATTCACGCCATTTCCGCGAAAGCCGCCCCGTTCACCACCAAGTATTCCCATGGCCTGGGAATCGGCGACATCGACGGGGATGGCCGCAAGGACATCCTGGTTCCGGCGGGTTGGTGGAAAGCCCCGCTGGATCGGCAATCGGGCAAGTGGCAATGGAACCCGGCGGATTTCGGCTCCAAAACCGGTGGGGCCACCATGTATGTCTATGACTTTGATGGAGACGGAGACAGCGACGTACTCGGCAGCAGTCCGCATGCTTTTGGTATCTGGTGGTACGAACAGACCGGTAAGAACGAATGGAAAACTCACGAAATCGACCGCACCTTTTCCCAGACCCACGCTGTCTGCCTGGCGGATATCAATGGAGACGGACTGATGGATTTCGTCACCGGCAAGCGATGGTACGCCCACAACGGGGGAGACCCGGGGGCAAAGCAGCCATCGGTCATGCACTGGTTCGAGCTGAAAAGGGAAAATGGAAAGGCTTACTGGATTCGGCACCAGTTTGACCACGACAGCGGAATTGGCACCCAGTTCCAGGTCGCCGACGTCAATGGTGATGGGCTCCTGGACGTGGTGACCTCCAATAAAAAAGGGGTTTTCTATTTCCGCCAAATCCGAAAATGATCGGCACCCGGAGCCGGAACTTTTTTGATTCCAGGATCGCTGCCAATTTTCTTGCAACCACTTGAGCCGAACACTCCACCTGCTGACACCAGCAAACTGACCGCCCAAAATGCACAAATTTGAATCCCCTGAACTCAGCTTTGTTTACCCGGAAAACTGGACCCTGTTTGTCAACGATGGGGACGAACATTCTGGCGAAGAGGAAACCAATGAAGTCACACTGCAAAGTCCCAACAGTGCCCAACTGACGATTGCTCTTTACGATCTGTTCGAGGACACCGAAGATCTGCTCCAGAGGACGCTCGAGGCCCTGAAAGCCGAATACGAGGACCTGGAAGTTGACAAGGTGACAGCCGACCTGGGTGACTTCCACCTCGTGGGCTACGACGTGACCTTCTTTTACCTTGACCTGCTGGTCGTCGCGGAGTTGCGGATTGCCAAACGCCAAAACGACCAGGTTTTGTTCCTGATACAATCCGAGAGTCGGGAATTGGAAGCCAACCAGGAGGTTTTCGCAGCCATCATGCTCAGCCTGCTCAATCCCAACCTGATGGACGAGTGAAGGCAGAAAGCCCCCTGGCAGACAGGCCTACCGAACCCGGCTTCAGGGACGACTTCAGGGAAGATTGCCGGGACGCACGCAGGGACGAGCACCAGGACTTATGGTTCCTTCCCGAATCGGAAGGATCGCGGGTTCCGTTAACCGGTAATCTCAAGCATTCTCTCAAGCGCCACCAGCGAATGATGACTGGTTTCCGCGTCCACCTCGATCCGGTTCACCAAGTTTCCACTGGCAAGGTTTTCGAGGCACCAGCAGAGGTGAGCCAGGTCAATGCGGTACATCGTCGCACACATACAGACCGTGGGTGAGAGAAAATGAATCTCCTGTTCCGGGTGTTCCTTCTTGAGCCTGTTGACCAGGTGGAGCTCGGTGCCGATGGCCCACTTGGTTCCCGCCGCAGCTTCTTTCACGGTTTTGATGATTTTGCCCGTGGAGCCGGAAACGTCCGCCAGGTCATTGACCTCCCGACGGCATTCCGGGTGAACCAGGATCTGAATTCCGGGAATCTGCTGGCGGAAATTTTCCACATGCTCCACCTGGAACATCTGGTGCACGCTGCAATGTCCCTGCCAGAGGATGACCCGGCTGTTCACCAGGTCCGCTTCCTGGTTGCCACCCAGGTCATCGTCCATTGGATTCCAGACAGGCATCTGCTCCACGGGGACCCCCATTTTCAGTGCCGTGTTTCGCCCCAGGTGTTGATCCGGAAAAAACAGGACCCGGCGTGTCCGCTCAAAAGCCCATTTCAAAATGGACTCCGCATTGCTCGATGTGCAGACAGCACCGCCGTTTCGGCCACAGAAGGCCTTCAGGCTGGCAGCACTGTTGATGTAGGTAATCGGTGTGATCTCATTGGTGTCCAGCACATCGCCGAGGTCCGCCCACGCATTTTCGACCTGGTCGATCGCAGCCATGTCAGCCATCGAGCATCCTGCCGCCATGTCCGGCAAAATCACCTGCACCCGCTCGCCGTTCCTCTGCTCAAGGCAGGCAGGACGATTGGCCAGGATATCGGCTGTCTCAGCCATGAAATGGACACCGCAAAAAACGATGTATTTGCAATCAGAACTCTCGGCTGCCATCTGGCTGAGCTGGTAGCTGTCTCCCCTCAGGTCGCTGTGCTCAATCACTTCGTCCTGCTGATAGTGATGGCCAAGTATCAGCAATTTTGATCCCAGCTGCTGTCGAACCGTTTCGATCCTGGACTGCAACTCTTCATTACTGAGAGACTTGTAAGGTTTGACATCCCCGAAAGGATTGATCTGCATGAGTGTGGACATCATTTGGGCCCGTTTATTCACAAACTGTCGAAAGTTGTTTCATTTTACCGATCCTCGGGCGAAACGTCCTGTTTCAGCCCTCCCAAAAGGTCAGACCAGCTGGAATCGACCAGCTCCGAAAGGGAAAGCTTGAGATCGTCCCGTTTCCGTTCCAGAGACTGATTCATCTTTTCGACAAGTTTTTTCTGGTAGCTTCCAATTTTATCATCAAGTATCGCGCGAACGCCACGCCCCACCTGCTGCGCGATTTCACCGCCCGCCTTGCTGACCCGGTCCACCCGAAAACGGTTGACCGTCAATTTGGCCTGGCTGACACGTGGCTCGAGAAACAGGTCAGGCGGAACCTTTGAAAAATCGAGTCGACTTCCGACCGATGCCACCACGTCCAAGGTCACATTGGCCTGGGCATCGACGCTGACGCTGATCAGCTGAACCCCCTTGATCCATTCCGACAGCCGGCCAAAAAGCCTTAACTCAGCCCTGACACTGAAATGGACGATCCATTTGCCGTTGGCATTTTTTCGTAAGGAATTCAAACGGAATTGAAAGTCCCGATCCGGATCGACCAGCTCGGCCGAGTATTTTTTCCAAGTGCCATGATTGACCATTTTCTTTCGCCTTTTGGTCAAAAGCCTTAGCCCCTTCAGCTGAACATGAAGGCCATCCCAACGTTCTACCTGGTCTCCCCAGCCGCTTTTTTTTTCATAACGATGGGGAATGTGGTCCCGGGCGAGGTCCCGAATCAGGATTTCCAATTTGCGGAGGTCGCCATCGGCGGGACCGAGCTTTCGGGGTACACCCTCTGGCGGTAGCTGGCGATTTTGCCCACCCGGTTTCTTTTCCAGGGGTCGTCGTTGCCTGGCCGGCAGCTCATGCGTGCTTTCCGCCGATGTCATTTTGACCTGCGCACTGCCTTGCGAAACGGCAACAGCAAGCAGCAAAGCTACTGGGAATGGAAAGGGAACCATCGGAGTACCTGAACAGAAACCAGCCTTATAGAAAAAAACGGCGCCCCTGTCAGGCTCAAATTGAAATCGACTCCCGATGTCGCTCCGGTCAGCTTTTTCAAGCACCCGGGAATCGTAACCTGCAGCTGCCAAGAAAAAAAAAAACGGCCTCAGAAACCTGGGCCGAAATTATCCAGTCTGGTGCAGCATCGGGAGATGCTGGGAGAATGGCGTAGTCTGGCGTGCTAGGCACTAGCCGTTGTTGACCAGGCCAACCCTAAAATTGGTCCCTCTGCCGTACGTGACCGGATAACGATTCCATTTTATTCTTTTCAGTGAAAAAAATAAGGCTGGAATAAAACAATTTCCCAAGAACAGATATCGACACTTTTTCCAAAAAACTTGTGGCGAAATGAGCAGACGAAAAAACGGACCGATTTCCGCCGGCGAATCACCGGCCAGTTGTTTCAGGAAGTCCGTAATTCTTTCGGCAGGTAATCCGTCTGATTCAGTTGCACGAGCCTCCACCCGGACGAGCTCCAGACGAGATGGGTCCAGCCGCAATTCTTGAGATCGCAAAAGCCCGGTTCTTTGCGGATGGGATCTCCCAGCATGCTCAGCAGCAGCTTGCTGAGGAAATCCGCATGGGTCACACAAACGATGCTGGAATCCGCCTGGCTGATTCGTTGCCCCAGCCATTCGCTCATCGCTCGGGCCCGTTGGTCGGATTGCTGGTGGGATTCCCGTGGCCGCGATTGCCACCATCCACCAGGCGGAAAATCCTGCGGGAGCCGGACGGGCCCAAACTCGGCGGAGATTTCTTCTGCTGTCATTCCCGGGCGGCCTGCGTAAGTCGACTCATTCCACCCATCAAAACAGCCACCGTGTTCGTGCATGCCGACGACCACCTCGGGACAGGTCCCAGTGACGGTCGAAAGGAAGGCGGCCGTCTGGAGTGCCCGGCGAAAACCGCTTGTGACCAGCGTCTGGAATTCAAGGTCACGAAAAAATTCCGCCACCGCTGCCGCCTGTTTTCTGCCGATTTCCGTAATGCCGGGGTCACATACCCTGAATTCTTCCGCCTGCGCATTGTTGTCTGACTGCGCGTGCCGAACGAGGTAGACACCTGGTTGCTGTCGGTCGACCAAAACGAGTGCCCTCGACGTTGGATGTCAATGATGCCTGGAACGTGTCACGAACCTGCCATGACAGGACATTCAATTTTTCCGGGGCAGGTCATCCTGGTTCAGATCCTTGAGCGATCTGCCGAGACGTCGGGGGCTTTTTGCAGGCGTTTTACGGCTTTCAATCGCGACAGCCGCCTTTATCCTTTTTTGCAATTCATCATCCTTGTCCGGCGTGCCGATTTCCTCCATGGCATCGGAGACACCCAGCAGCACTGATTTTTTAACGCCATTACGCAGCCAGTTAAAAAAATTGAATTCCATGATGTCTCTCCTGAGTCCAGCAAAAACTGATCAGGCTTTGTATGGAATTTCCAGGAACCTGTCGACCTCGATTGCGGCTGGTCTGAAATCGAAATTTCGGACAAAATCAGACAAAATCAGAAAAGACAGATCCGATGGCGGCAATTCTCACTGTTTCCTGACCATTTTTTGCCGGAGTTTTCTTTCGTGAACAAAACCTGTGCCCTGATCATTACCGTGCTAGCCCTGAATTCCCCATTCCTGAACGGGCAGGACGAGCCCCCGGTTTCCTCAAGCGGGATTCAGAAAAAAGCCATCATCCTCGCAAGCCCGCAGGATGGAAATTTTGCCGCTCCTATCCGTTTAGAATCCATCCAGATTTCAGGAGCTCCTGCAGATGGCGCCGCGTGGTCCTTTTCCACCACGGGACCGGGAGAAATGCTGAACAGCGTTTCGTTCGGTGGCATGACTGATTTTGGAAGCCTGCTGCAAAACGAATCTGTTCAAAAGGAGCTGGATATCGTGTCGGACCAGGTCGCAAAATTCCGAGCAGCCCAGCAGCGTCGCCAAGAGGAGATTCAAAAAGCAATGAGCGGCCTTCTCCCCTCACTCGGAGGAGATGACGGAAAAAAAACCAACCGCTCGGTCAAGCTGATGGGTAGCCAAATCCAGGAGATGGTTAAAAAACACAAGGAAGAAACCGAAAAGGAACTGCGGGAGTTGTTGTTGGACCATCAATACGACCGGCTGAAACAGATTTCCCGTCAGGTCAACCTGAAAAGAAGGGACACGCTGTTCGCCCTCACCAATTCTCCCCTCAAGGAGGACCTGGGCATTACAGACAAGGAGATCAAAAAGCTGAAAGACCGGGCATCCGAAATTAACCGAGAAACCGAGGAAAAAATCGCCAAAATCCGGGCCGAGGCAAAAGAAAAACTGCTTAGCGAGCTCTCGACCGGGCAACGAAAAAAACTGAAAGAGCTGACCGGGAAGGAATTTGATTATCGTCCTACCGATTTCCTTTCCCGGATTCGAAAGAGATCCCGCAGCGAAACGAAGAAAAAAGAGACGCCCAAAAAATGATCGATTCCGGCGGTTGACGACAGGGCAGCACGCTGGCAAGCGATCGCCTCTGCCCGGATCGCCAGCAGCCTGCGTGAGAAAAATTCCAATTTCATGAATTGCGGGCAAGCAGACAGTCCAAAGAAAAAGCCACGGCAGAGACCGTGGCTTTTTCTTTGGCAGTTACTTTGCGCCATCTACCTGCTCAAGCTGTTGCATGCTCGAGCCTGTCTTCATCAATGCTGAAATCCTTTGACGATGCTCATGCGGCGGATTCTGATTCGGTGGTTTCCCGTTTCTTATCCTGGAGTTTACAGACCATGTTGTTGTAGGACTTGGCAATATCCAACCAGAAGTCCTTGTCCCGGAATTCGATCTGCTGGAGTTCGCCTGTCCTGGCTGATTCCTCCATGGCTGCTTTGAGTCGGACCATGGGCCCGGCAAACCGATGGCTCAACTTTACCGAGTCGTAAAGAAAACCGGGCAACAGCAAGAGCATTGCCGCCAGGAACAGACCGTTGTTCCTCAAGGTCGCTACCAGGAGTTCCCCCAGACCAACCACCGGATCGGACATCCACGTTACGTAGACCTGCAGACCCACCACCACAACGAAAAACAGCACCCAGTGAACACCAATCTTGCGAATGAGGGTTCCCTGGACAGCAGAGTCCACAAAGATTTTTTTTCTTTTTTGAGCCATTTCGGGATCCGCTGAAAACCGGTTACTGACTGATTCGCCGCTCGGGCATCCAGAAAACGGTAGGTCCATGCAGGGAGCGGATCAGCCGAATCACCTTTTTATCCCCAAATTGGCGCATTGCCGCCAATTTGGGCCTGTACCTGGGGGATGCATACCGGTTTTCCGGGGCTCCTGGACCGTTTCCATTTTTTCACGGCCGCGGAACTGCGGGACGAAACAGCTCGCGAAAAAGGCAAAATGGCCACTTTTCGGAATCAGGCACCGTTACTGGATGAAAAGGAACTCGCTGGAATTCAAAAGGGCCCGGCAAAAGGCAGGCAGACCGAATTCGGACAGAAACGCCCGACCGTCCTCGATTTCTTCGCTGGAGGCGGGCCTGGAAAAGACAATTTCCCAGGCGGCATTTACCAGCCAGGCGTCCCTTTCGGAGGTCCGATTTCCGAGGGCAGGCTCCCGGTTGGACAGAAGGCGTTTCAACCGGCCGGTCATCAATTCGGCCTGCTGTAAAGTAAAACGACTATTGAGCAGGTTCAGTGACTGCAGGGGCGTGGTCGAGCGACTGCGACGATCAATAATCTGACTTCCATCCGGACAATCGAAGGCTCCAAATACCGAATCCTTTTCCTGCCTGACCTTGGTCATGTAGATCATTCGCCGCCAGTCCGATGGACCATAATCCTTCTTGGGAAAAAAGTGACGGACATTTTCCAGCTGAATTTCAAAACCGTCAAATCCCTTTCCTCCCACCTTGCGGTCCAGGACTCCCGAAACGGCAAGCATGGAATCACGAATGGTTTCCGCTTCCAGCCGCCGCGGCGGAAACCTCCATAGCCAGAGACAACCTGCATCCGCCGCAAGGCCATTTTCCGTCGGCCTGCTGGACTGTCGGAATACATGCGAGGTCAGGATCAGCCGATGAAGATGCTTGATGGACCAGTCGGCCTGCACCAGTTCCGACGCCAACCAGTCCAACAGTTCCGGATGCGTCGGCGGACGACCACTTTTGCCAAAATCGTTCGGAGTACCGACGATTCCCCTGCCGAATACATGCTGCCAGAGCCGGTTGACGATCACCCGGGCCAGCAGCGGGTTGTCCGAACGGGTCAGCCACTTGGAGAACCCGGTTCTCCGATCCGCTTCCTTCGCGTCCAGCGGCAGGCCGAGATCTCCCAGTGAGACCAGTGTGTTTGGGGAAACCTTTTCACGTTTCTGCAGCGGGTCGCCCCGGTACAAACGGTGAGTCGGGCCGGGCTGCGAAAACGTTCCGGCGTAAACCAGGTTCTTTTTGCTGATGCGATCAAGTTTTGATTCCAGACGTGCGTACTCGGCCAGCCACGATTGTCCCTGCGTCGCCTGATTTCCGTCAAATCCTGAGAAGTCATATTCAATCCTCGGCGGAACTTTCGAGGCCTGAAACGGCAAACGGTCAGCAGAACTGGAAACCTGTTTCCAATTCCGCCCATCCAGCGAAACCTCGATCCGATACTTGACCGCCAACCGATCTGCGAATTTTCCCTGGCGGTCCCGCGCCCACTCCACCCGATCGATACGCTGAACCGATGGCAATTGAATCTGGACCCAGCCGGTTTTCTGCTTTGCGATCCAGCTACGGGGATTGCCGTACCGACCGTCATTGATGTGCGCGAGCTTATGAAGGGGATGCACGTAATCGCCACCGGATGAGGCAGTAGCCCCCTCCCTGGCAAGTGCCACGTTTTTTTCGCCGACAAAGATCTCCAGCTCGTCGATACAAGCCTCGGCACCATTGGTTTTTTCTATTGTAAAACGGACGTATCTTGCCTCCGTGGGCGCAAATGAGTCCACGTTTGCCTTTACATTGACGGACGTGCGAATCCCCGGTTTTTGGGGAACCACCGCACTCCTTTCGGCGTCCACTTTCTCCAGCAGCATCACGTCGGTCGTTACCGCAGTTCCATCCGTCCCGCCAAGGAGCACGATCTTCGATTCGGGAAGAAGGTCCACTACGCCCGCATTTCGGAATCCGCTCCACAATGCCTGACCGACCGCTTTCCCACTTCCATCCGCCATCCGGACCTGGTCGACGGTTGCCAGCAGTTTCCTGTCATCCCGGGTTTCCAGCTTGCCGTCCCGGTCCAACTCATACCGGGCGTTGGCCGAGTGCGTGGTGTGCCCGGCTCCCCAGGACAACCAGATTCGGTGTTGACCGGCCTGCCACGGTCGGTAGACCGCCAACTCCTTACCCGGGCGATTTTTCCACCAGGTGTACTTCCCGCCGCTGATGTTGGCGGCCCGGGAAGCTGATCCGGGGTCATCCCTGTAGCCCGGATTCCTGCCGGGCGGGTTGATGCCCTCGCCCTCCGGCTCAAACAGGTAGCGGATACCGACCAAGGATTGACGGTCAGTATCGTCGATAACAACCATCGAACGGGTCGGGACTTTTCTGAATTTTTCCAGGCTGCCCTTGAGAACAGCCATACGTTGTCTTAATTTCCCGGCTTCCTTTTCTGCCTCATACGAAATTGGCAAACCCCGTTCCGCATGGTTGACCCCGGCAAACAAGGCCTGCATGGAATAAAAGTCCTTTTGGGTGATGGGATCAAACTTGTGATTGTGACAGCGTGCGCAACCTACGGTCAGTCCAAGAAACGTGGTCCCGGTCACATTGACAATATCTGCCAGTTCATCCTGTCGCTGCATGAGTGTCAGGTTGATGTCGGGACTTTTCACGATGTCATGCGGTCCGGACACAATGAAACCGGTAGCCACATCGTTTCCCAACTGGTCGCCAGCCAACTGTTCCCGAACAAACTGGTCGTAGGGCTTATCCGAATTCAGGGCTTCAATTACATAGTCGCGATAAGGCCAGGCATTGGGGCGTTCCCGATTGGTTTCGAAACCCTGCGTTTCACCGAAACGGATGATATCCAGCCAGTGCTGGGCCCAGCGTTCGCCGTAAGCGGTCGAGGAGAGAACCCTCTCGACCAATCGCTCGTAAGCATCCGGGCGGCGATCCCCGACAAAGCGGGAGACTTCCGCAGGAGTGGGAGGCAGCCCCAGCATGACGAGAAAAAGCCTCCGTAAGAGCCCCCTTTTCGTTTCCTCGTCTGAAAACTGCAGCTGGCGGTTGGTTAACTGTTGCTCCACAAACGCATCGATCGCCGTGCGTTGGCGAATGCTTTTCCGTGCCGGCAGGGTCGGTCTCCGGACCGGCTGGAAAGACCAGAGGTCGGTTTTCCCCTCCCGGAACGGTGCGTCGATCCTGGCCCCCTGTTCGATCCATTGCCTGACAAGGGCAATCTCCCGTTTGGAAAGGGGCTCCCCCTCGGGCGGCATCCGTTCGGATTCGTCGCTGGCTACCAGGTACTGCAACAGCGATCCACGATGGATGTTGCCGGGCACAATCGCCACCTGGCCACTCTCGCCCCCTCGATTCAAATCTGCAGAAGGAACATCCAGCCGAAAGCCACTTTCGGCTCCCTCACCCGAATGGCACTCAAAGCACCTGGTAACAAAAATTTTTTCCACGCCCAATTGCAACTCCGTCTCCGTCCGGGGCCGGTTTTCCTGGGAGTTGACCTGGCTGAATGCCCTGGGAATTCCACCCGGAAGTCCACCGGCAAGTGCCCCGGAAACCAGGACTAGCAGGGGGATGCAAAGGTTTCGAATCGAAAAATCCATCGTGATGCGCAACCGGGATCGTTGGTTAGTTGGGTCAGGGCAAACGGCCCGTGCCGTTTTCAGACATTATCCAATAACCGGAACAGGGAATAAAGTAAGGTGCAGAAAACGGGCCATCATTTTTTTTTCAACGAAAAAAAGCCCACACAGCCAACCGTGTAAAACTGGGGATCCAGGCCCCGGGCATCGATCCATTCCCAAAACAGTTTCGGGTCATCGGATTGGTTATGAAAGACCCCCCGCCGGTTATAAAACCCCATCAGCTTTCGCGAAAAACGGCTCGGGTTGAGATTCGGGAAAAGGGTGCAACCGGACAGGACACCTCCATCTTCCAGGCAGCGGTCCATCAATCGTCCACAAAGATCCAGTTTTTCGCGAAATTCCAGCGGAAGACAATGCAGGACATAATTCAGTCCGATGGACTGAAAACCGGAAAGCCGTTGAATTTCCTCTTTCGGATTCAACAGGTTGACCTTCCAGGTTTCCGGATTCTCCTGATGGAGAACCTTTCGTGCAAATCCCAGGCAATCCAGATTGACGTCAGCAATCGCCAACCTCTCAAAGGTCCTCCCGACAGATACTTTCTGGAAAAGTTTCCCGCTACCGATTCCCACCTCCAGGTGTTTGGGGGAAAGACAGGCCCGGGCGTGCTCTATCAGGTGCACCGTCGGGCAACGCCATACGAACCGATTGGAGAAAAAGTGAACAAGGAGGTCGTACAGCGTTAGGGAATAACGGTTGTAAACACTTGCTCCCACGGGAACGGGGGCTCGATCTCCCTCCGGGCAGGTGGCCTTTCGCCCCGATTTTCGGAGCTCCCGGGCTTCCTCGTCGCTGGACGGGCCAACCGCTGAGAATGCTGCCGGGTCCCGATTCCCGCTGGTCATGATTCCACCGGACGGAAGCTCTTGCCCTGGCAGGATCCCCGCCTGGCCATTTCAGACTGAAGCGCCTGGAGCACAGCCGGTTTATCAAGGCACCACGAGGGCCCGACAAAATAATCAGGTGGGGCCTCACCGCTGATCCGTTCGACGATCACGTCCGGGGGAAGCAACTCAAGGAAATCAATCAACACATCAATGTATTCGTCACGGCTCATCAACTGGACTTCCCCCGCCAGTACCTGCTTTTCCAAAGGTGTCTTTTTGACGCAGTAAAGGTTGTGAATTTTCACCGAATCAATTTGCTGCTCGGCCAGTTCCGTAGCGGCCTGGAGCATGTCCTTCTTGGATTCCCCCGGCAGACCCAGCATCACGTGAGCGCAGATTTCGAATCCCCGGCCCCGACTTCGTTCCATGGCATCCAGAAAGGCGTCATGATGGTGACCCCGGTTCATCCAGTCCAGGGAACGGTCATGAACGGTTTGCATCCCGTATTCAACCGAAACATAAACCTTACGGGCAAGCTCCTCGATCAGGTCGAGAACTTCATCCGGTACGCAGTCGGGCCTCGTTCCGATGGCCAGCGCGACCACCTGCGGGTGGGAGATTGCCTGCTCGAACAATGGCCTCAATTCATCAACCGGTGCGTAGGTGTTGGTGGCCGGCTGAAAGTAGGCCATGAATTTATTGACCTTGTACCTTTTTTTCAGGCGTCCAATGCCATCATCAATCTGGGCCTGAATGTGGTCCCGGCGCACCCTGCGACTGGGGCTGAAACTCCGGTTATCACAGAATACGCAACCTCCAATCGCTACGGTTCCATCGACATTGGGACATGTGAAACCTGCATCGATACTCACTTTTTGGACGCGTTCCCCAAACAGGTTCTTCAGATAATAGCCGTAGGGATAATAGGTGAAACCGTCTTTTTCCCACGGGAATCTGGCGTTTTGTCTGATAATCCCTGTCAATTTGGTTGACTCTCCCGTTTAACGCGCCTAAAGTAAAGTTGTCGTTGCGGACGAAATGCATTATACGGTAAGGAAATCGTGCACATTCGTAATCCCCCCTCATTAACTTCTTCTCACTCATCAGTCCCTGATCATGTTCGGAGAACTCGTGCCATTGGGTGGAGGTGACTCCATACCAATGCTTCAGAAAAAATTGAGGGTAGGTCGTCGCGAAGGATGCGACATCATTCTCGCTTTTCCCAATGTTTCGTCTCACCACTGCCTGCTGGAAATCGACGAGGGCTACTGGTTCGTAAAGGACCTCAAAAGCCGCAATGGCATCAAGGTCAACAACAAACGCATCATGCAGGGCATGAGGAAAAGAGTGGATCCCGGTGACGTGCTTCGGATCGCCAAGCATGAATTCAAGGTCGAGTACGAACCGCATAAAAATGGTGCCTACGGATCACCGCCGCAGGATGAGTACACGGAAGCCACCTTCTCGCAATCCCTGATGGAACGTGCCGGGTTGACGGGACGCCGCCGCCAGTAATATCTTCCTCTGTTTCCCTCCCGAGCAACAGGAACAGAGATGATGCTTGCGCACAACGTGTTTTTTACTCTCAAGGACAAGTCGCCCGAAGCGATCCAGACCCTGGTGGATTCCGGAAAAGAATTCCTTTCCGGCCATCCTGGAACGGTCTTCTTTGCCATGGGTTCCTTGAATTCGGAACTGGACCGACCGGTAAATGACCGCCAGTTCGAGGTGGCACTGCACGTGATTTTCGATTCGAGGGAATCCCATGACCAGTACCAGGTGCACCAACGGCATACGGATTTCATCGAAGCCAACAAGGACAACTGGCAACAGGTCCGCGTTTTTGATTCAGACGTTTCCTCCTGATCCAGGGCACCCGGTACAGGCTATCGGTCCCGAAAACCCTGTACCCCAATCGTCTACCAGGTAATTCAATGGCGGAATGGGTTAAGCTTCCCGATCACTGGTTTGCTGACGGATAGCCGACCGAAGTTCCCTCCGCCCGGCCAGGTAGAAAACCACTCCCAAAATCGCCACGATCAGAATCTCGATCCGGTAAGCCAGGGCGACGATAAAACCGACGCTGTTTTCGGCCAGGCCACTGATGCTCCGGTAAAAATACCACAGGAATCCCTCCAACCCGCCAATTCCGCCAGGCAACGGTAAAACACTGGCCAAATGCGAGATCGGTGAAATGATAAAGTGATCGCCCAGCGAGGGATGATCCACTCCCAGTCCAATCGCAACGCAAAAAACACTGAGCGTCAGGAAAACATGCACCCCGATGCTCTGAAGCAGCGCCACGCCCAACACCAGGGGACGTTTCCCGTAGACCACTCCCGCCTCGAGGGACTTTTCAAAAAAAGGCCCAACCATCCTCCATCTAGTGAGTGCTTGAAAGCTCCTGGTTTTCTGAATCAATGGAAAAATGAAGATCCCGGAAAACCCGATCAACCCGGCAACGGTCGAACCCAGGGCGATCCAGGCGATGCTTTGCAAAAACCCGGATTCGCTGTTCAAAATCTCCGATTTTCCGAACCAGCGGAAGCAGAAGATTGTCAGGGTCGTCAGCATCAACAAACCAATCAGACCGCAAATCCGATCGACAAACACGGAGACCAGGGCGACTGCTTTCTGCTCCGGGTTTTCGCGGGACACGTAAAAGACCCTGATGGCGTCACTGCCAAACGTTCCGATACTGATGCAGCCAAACATGTGGCCGATGAATCCGATCCTCAATGAATCAATCCATGAAAATGGAATACCGACTGCCTGGACCAGGCGTCGCCAACGGATAAAACTGAGTGCGATCCCCGCGGTTACCAGCAACTGGGCCAATGCCAGAAAACCCCATTTTTTTTCGGAATTCAGAATCAGGGCAAACTGGTCATTCGAGGTTGCCTTGTATCCGAGAAATCCGACAATGGCCACCGAAGCCACGATTTTCAGAATGGTCGAGAAATACTTTTTCAATAGTCAACCTGAACCGCAGGTTTGAATGCCATGAATGTTCAATTGCGAGTCAATTTCAGGGGACGCGTTCAAGGCGTCGGATTTCGCTATCAAACGCACCAGTTGTCCCGACAATTTGCGGTGACAGGATACGTGCAAAATCTGGATGATGGAACAGTAGATCTGGTTTGCGAGGGCAAAAAAACGGAGTTGCAGCTTTTTTTTGACAGTCTGAAGCTCAAAATGGCCGATCATATCCACCAATGCAGTCAGGATTGGTGCTCCACCTCCGATCAATTCACCGATTTTCAAATCCGGAGGTAATTGCGTCAGTGTCGGAGAGCAAAAAGGCGAGGAGGTCGGCTGAAATCGGGTATTCCGCCTTATTTCACAACCTCCGCGGCAGGCGATTTGGAAATCCACACCTGAATCAAAAACGAAAAATGGGTCATCCTGGATCTGAATTTTCCAGCCAGGAAGTGAACTGACGTGGTAGCCATTGCGGGCAAAATGGCCAGAATGAAGAATGGAAACGGGGACTTGTGGCATTCCCCGGCCGAAAACGACTGTTAATAAACCAAGCCTCGACGAATGACTCAATCCAGCAAAATCGCGGCACGCTTGCTCGAATCGGGGGCATCAGCTTATGCAGCTTATGCCACCAACCAACTGCTTGATCGGCATCCCGAATTAAAAGACAGCTTTGGGCCGGATGCATTTGGGCACTGGAAAAACTATTTCACCCAGCGCGTACGGGAGTTGGCGGCTGCCGTGGATGAGTCCCACGGCGAGCTTTTTGTGTCACAGTTTCGATGGGATCGCGCAGCATTTCAAACCCGTAACGTGGGGGAGGAAATCCTGCTGGCTGCCCTGGAATCCCTCCGAATGACCCTGAACGAAGAACTGCCGGCCAACTGCCGGTCGGTCGTCGACGGCTATGTCGAACAGGGGCTCGCCGTATTCGGCGAGACCCCGGACCCGTCTTCCTCCCTCGATCAGAATGATCCGACTGCAGGAATTTCAGCGAGGTATCTGCTGACGATCCTCGAAGGAAAAAGCCACCAGGCGATTGAGATGATCCTGGACGAACACCGAAAGGGGCTCTCGCTGCCGAAAACGTTCGAGGTGCTGATGAAAGCACAGGCCGAAATTGGCAGCATGTGGCATCGGGCGGAAATCAGTGTGGGAGAGGAACACCTGGTCTCGAACACGACCCAGAGGGCAATGTCGATCCTCACCTACTTTGCGGAACGAAAACCGGCCAATGGCCTTTCGGTGGTATCAGCTGCGGTGGCCGGAAACACCCATGACCTCGGACTGCGAGCCATTTCCGCCTTTTTCGAACTGGATGGCTGGCAGGCAATCCATACCGGAATCGACAACCCCTCTGAAGAGATCGCGAACAGCGTTGCCAGTTTCGGTGCTTCACTGGTTCTGATCTCCGCAGCTCTTCCAACCCATCTCAAAGCGACACGCGAATCTGTCCAGGCCGTTCGCTCACTGCAGCCGGACTGCAAAATCATCCTTGGCGGACGGATCTTCCTCGATTCACCTGAACTTTGGCAACAATTTAACGCTGATGGTTTTGCCACCGCCCCGGTTGAGGCCGTCGCGATGGGGAATCAATTATGTGCAGACCGGATCCAGCAGTGACCGTTTCTTGTTGGATTCCTGCAGGAAATCCCTTATGATAATTTTTTCGCCTCGGTAATTCCAAAAGCGTGTCCCTATCCATCCTTCAAAGAGTCTCCGCCGGAGATGAATCGGCGATCGAGGAGTGCCTCTCCCAGTACGGAGGTCTCGTCTGGTCAATGGCACGAAAGATCTGCAGCGATCAGGTGGACGCCGAGGATGCGACACAGGAAATCTTCATCGAGATCTGGAAAAACGCCGACCGTTATGATCCCGGGCTCGGATCCGAGTCGACATTCATTTCCATGATTGCCCGCCGTCGCCTGATTGACCGCCTGAGGAAAAACTCCCGCGCGTTGCCCACCGTTTCGATGGAGGGCGAGTACAGTGGCGGTGATTCGGTCCCCAAGGACACCCTCGAGATTTCCGACGAGGTTGGCAAGGCCCTGAAATGCATGGAACAGCTGAAACCGGAAGAAAGAAAAGTCATTGAACTTTCGATTTGCCAGCACGTACCGCAGACCAAAATTGCGGAGGTGCTCGATCTTCCCCTGGGAACAGTGAAGACTCACGCCCGGCGGGGGATGATTCGCTTGCGTGAGCTGCTTGGCCTGAAACCCCAGAAAGGATCGGTCTGATGAACGCATCCTGGGATCTGTCGCGTCAGGAACAGTTGCAGCTCGATTCGCTGTTTGGGGTATTGAGTGCCGAGGACGAGCAGGAACTGCAGCAATTGAATGCGATCACGGGTGAGGACTATTCTGGTTTTGACCTCGTGGCTGGCATGGTTTTGATGGCCCACACCCCAATCGAATCACCTCCGGAGGGTTTGCTCGATGTGATCAACCGATCGGCCAAAAAGATCTTGCCGGATCCGGAATAACCCGGACGGAATCCGCACGACAAACGGCCAATCCATTCTCCCTTCAGGCGGGCAACCGATGAGTCCGCACCCCGGGTACCATCCTGAGTCCCATCCTGAAAACAGTGCAGGCATACCCTTTTGATGGATGCCCAAAATTTGAATGGAACAACCGGGAAAGCCTTTTCCATCAGGAGTGCCCCTGTTTCCGCCGACGTTGATTGGCGTCACGCGGAACCATTCAAATCGACCGATTCAATGTTTGCCAGCGTGAATCGGATACTCATGATCTCATTTTGTTCGATCCGGATGCGACCACTGAATTCGAACAACGTGCCGATCGATTCCAGTAAACGCACCTCCGCCCTCATTCGATCACCCGGTCTGGCAAACCTTCGGTAACGGGCCCTTTCCACTTTGACCAATACACCCAACGCATAAAGATTGAAGTCGGGATCCGAAGTCCGGTAGTCCTCCATCGGGTTGTAATTGGCAGCAATCAGGATGCCTGCTGACTGAGTCAGAAATTCCTGCATCATCGCCCCCGGAAAGACCGGCGCCCCGGGAAAATGCCCTTTCAGGAACTCGAGGTTTTCACTGACGACCTTGGCAGTCTCAATCCGGTCACCCTCTATGGATTCGATTTCCTCCACCATCAGGTAGGGTGGGCGGTGGTGAAGATAGTCCTGTACGGAATCAAACCGATGTTGAAAATATTGCATGACCAGAGGTTTCGCGGCGGCAGCCTGTCTTGGAATTTTTGAGCGGGATTGAAAATGATTCGTTTGAAGCAGCGGATGGCTCGCCGGGTGGAGTATTGAGGTCACCCTATCCGACGGGCAATTTCCAGGGGCCAGGATCGATCGGCCGGTTTTTTCGCCTGCACCGGGTCGACACGCAGTTTCCCATAAAAAACGTTAACCAGAAAGCCATACCGGGTAACAACCAAGATCATCGAATGCAGTACAGGGTTTGGGAACCCCGAAGCACCAGGGAAGATCCAGCCACCGCTGGCGTGGACCAGAACAGATCATCGATCTCGTTGGTCGCGAGGATCTTGAACTCGGGACCGGTCTCGATTGCGACGGCCTTACCCTTTTCGTCCATCAGAAAGACAACCCCTTTGCCGCCCCACATCGAAGCGGCTGTGGATTTGAGCGGGAGACGATTCTTGTACACCTGCTCGCCCGATTCTGCCTTGTAGCAGGTCAACATTCCGCGACCGGGGACGTACAGGAATCCATCCGCAGAAACCGGGGACGACATTCCCGGCCCAGAGCGTGACTTGGACCAGGCGAAGCCTCCACTGTCCGCACCCTCACCAAGCGCATGCTCTCCTTTTGTCCCGGCATTGACGGCTACCAGCGGACCACTGCTTCGTGGACCACTGTTTCCAAAATAAATCCGGCTGGTATCCGAGGCGGGGGAAGCACTGAAGGAGGAACTGATTCCTGACAGGTTCCAGACAATGGCACCATCCTCCGGGTTGTAGGCAGTTACTTTTCCGGAACCGCAGGCGACCAGCTCTTTTCCATTTGCGTGTTGCCAGAGCAGGGGAGTCGCCCAGGAGGTACGTCCCTGGCGTTCCTTCCGCCAGGCAACCGAACCGTCCGTGCCGTTGAGAGCCAGCAGGAAGGATTTCCTGTCGTTGTCACATTGCACAAAGACTTTTCCCGAATGAGCCAGGATGGAGCTGCCAGGTCCAAAACCGTTGCCGGTCGGATACCGTCCAACTTCATGACTCCATATCTGCTTTCCATCGAGGTCGAGAGCGAAAACTTTGCCTACCGCCGAAAAATAGACAAACAGCTTACCGCCATCTTCGGCAGGCGACTCGGTCGCGTAGGAATTGGAACTGTGAACGGGGAACTCGGGTCGCTGTTTGGCGAGTGTTCTGCTCCAGAGTTTTTTTCCGGTTTTCAAGTCGTAACAGAGCACCTGGAATTCCACAGGTCCCTCCGGCAATTTGGGCCTCATGTTCGCAACTCCCTGAGCGAAACTTTTTGGTAAAGTCGCCCCGACGGCAGCCGTAAGAAAAATCCGCTCCCCGATGACCACCGGTGATGAAAGTCCCCCTCCCGGCAGCGTAACCTTCCAGGCAAGGTTGGAATCTTCAGTCCAGGAGATCGGATGTTCGATCTTCTCAACGATCCCGTTACCGTCCGGTCCTCGGACACGTGGCCAGTCATTGGCCGACAGGCCGACGCTGGAAAAAACGGCAACCGACGTAAAAACCAGGGTGAAAAACAATCCCCGGCTCAGGGAACTTTGAATCATGAACAACTCCTTTTTTGGATAACCTGACAATTGTGGTTCGAAGCCACCGTTCTCACCGATTCAAGATTCGCCGGTTTTTTTGCGATTTAAGGCATTCCCGGCGGAAAATGATTGGCTGACGATCAAACCCCCATGGGTACAATCAAAAGAGGGAGGTCCCTTGCCAGCCTCCGGCCCGCCTTTTCGTGCTCATGCGATCCACCGTCGATCCCAACCGGAGACTCCACCCATTTCCAGACTGAAAATCCACCTGCTGATGACCGGGGTTTTCCCGGCGATCCTTCCGTTAGCTGGCTGCTCGACCGAAACGGCCCCGGAAAGCCCCCAGCTTATGACTGTCGAGGTGGGTACGGCTGAATTCACCCTTCGACCGCTTTTTACGCACCAGGGTTCCGCCCGGGTCATGCCCCCCAGGCAAATCAGTATCGTTTCACCTTCGCGTTCGGTGATTGTCTCCTGCAGAAAACAGGGTGAAAGGGTGCAGCAGGGCGAGCTCCTCGTCCAACTCGACACCCAATCGCTGATCGCTGAAAAACAGCGACTCCAGCAACAACTGCCGGGCAATCCGGAGAATCGGCAGCTAGCAGAACAGATCAGAAAAATTGATGGACAGATTGCAGCCAGCCTGATCCGGGCACCCTGCAATCTGATGATCGCCCGGAGCCAGGCCCAGGTGGGTAAGCAGGTTGATTTCAACAGTCCCCTGATGGAAACCATGGAAACGGGAATCGTTCGCCTCGAAGCGAGGCTACCCGCCTGGCTGACAAAGCAGGCCCAGGCCCGGCCGAACCTCGATCTCTGGCTGGACGACCGACCCTTTGCGTGCCGGATCGAGATCCAGCCGAACCAGCTTCCGGAGCTGTCCTCCACAGCCTGCCTGATCCGTTTTGAATCCGAGAACTCTCCCTGGACCATCGCGCAAAAAATCAAACTTCGGGCCGAATCAGAAGTGGAAATCGGGGGCTACTGGTTCCAGGCAGGCGGACTGAAAATGGACGCACTGGGCAAAAACCATGTTTTTCGGCTGGAAGAGGCCCGCGGTCCGGACCACCGTTCTGTCTGGATCATCCGCAATTTCCCAATCAAGCTGGTTGACCAAAAAGGGCAACGAATCTTTGCCGAATGCCCGGACGTTGGCTCGCTCGAATACGTTGCCAGCGGAGTCCACCGGGTTGTCGATGGTCAACAGGTCCTGCCAGCAGAAACCTCGGAGACCCCAGGTTCCTCAGGGTGACAAAACCGGCATGCTCGCACTTTACCTTTACCGGAACCCAAGGCTTTTGCTGATCGTTTTGATCGCAATCTGCCTCTCTGGACTCAGCTCCCTCCGGGTGATTCCCAGAATGGAAGATCCGGTATTGAGAAAAAGGGTTGGCGTTGTCAGCACCCTTTACCCCGGTGCCGGTTGTGAAGACCTCGAGCTCCAGGTGGCTAAACCGCTGGAGCGGCAGCTGCGAAGCCTCCAGGAGGTAGACTCGGTAGACACACATTGTCGCGCAGGGATCTGCAACCTGGTCATTCATCTCGCCGACCGGATCGTGAACGTCGACGAGAGCTGGAACCGGGTCCAACAGGCTATCCAGTCAACAGAACTGACCTTGCCCGATGGATGCCAGCCTCCGGAACTGAAGGTTTTCCCGCTACGGGCATGCACCTCCATCATCGCTGTAGAATCCGATTCGGGGGAGCTTGCGGCCTGTCGGCAGGCGGCCGATCTCCTCGAATCGGAATTGCTGCGTGTCCAGGGGACGCGTGAGGTCGAACGTTTCGGCGACCCGGGATTCCAGTGGAACCTGCAGGTCGAGGGAGAAACCCTGGTAGACCACCGGATCAGTCTCGGCCAACTGGTCGGGTCGCTGAAAAACTATTTTTCCGACGCCGGCATCGGAGAGGCCCTGGAGCAGGGGCGTCGCCAGGGAGTCGGTATGGAAGAGTTGACGCCGGACCAACTGCAGAAGATCAGGATTCTCGACGGGCTGGGGAAACGGGTCTCCATCGAAGACCTGACGACCATCACACCCGGTCCCTTGAACGACCTCCACCAGAAGGCCAGGATCAATGGCCAACCCGCAATCGTCCTCGCTTCACTGCTGGACGCAAAAGCGGATATCGGCCCCTGGGCGAACTCCGTTCAGCAAGCCATGGAAAGAGTCCGTCGCCAATTCAATGACATCAAAATCCGCGAGGTGTTTTCGCAAAAAGACCATATTGACCAGCGAATGAACCAGCTGGTTGGCAGCCTTGCTCTCAGCACCGTGATCGTCGTCGCGGTCGTTTTGCTGATGATGGGATGGAGAAGCATGCTGGTCGTCACCTGCTCCCTTCCCCTGACCGTACTGCTCGTCCTGACCAGCATGAACTTCCTGGGAATCCCCATTCACCAGATTTCCGTCACCGGGATCGTCGTCTCGCTCGGGCTGCTCATCGACAACGGCATCATCGTGGTCGACCATTTCGCCAGCAGGGTCACCCAGGGCCGTCCGCTGGTAACGGCTCTCCGCGAAACGATTGTCCATTTAAGGCTTCCTTTGCTGGGGGCCACCGTGACAACTGCCCTTTCTTTTTTACCAATCGCCTTACTGCCGGGTTCCGCAGGTGAATTCGTGGGAACCCTGGCCATCACGGTGATCGCTGCCGTATCAGCATCCTACCTGGTCGCCACGCTGATCCTGCCTGGCCTGTTGGGACGGATTGGGCTGGGCTCTTCCAGCCGCTTTGCAGACCAGGGAATGCAATATCCGCCTGCATCCCGTTTTTTCCTCGGGCTGCTGGAATCCTGTTTCCAAAAACCTGGAATCGCAATCCTGGCAGGCCTGGTGATACCCATCACTGGGTTCCTGGTCTGGAAGAATCTGCCGGTGCAGTTTTTTCCGGCGACAGATCGCCAGCAGATCCAGATCGAAGTTGAAAAATCGAGAATGGCTTCCATCAAGGAGCTGGAAAAAACGGTAGCGGAAATCGAATCCATGCTGGAGGAAGATGACAGGATCGACAGACAGAGCTGGTTTCTGGGTGCCAGCGCACCGGTCTTTTACTACAACGTCGTGCCGCGGTACCAGAGAACCCCCCAGTACGCGCAGTCCTTCATTGATCTCAGGGATGCCAGAAGTCCAGGGGAACAAAAGCAATTGGTTTCCAGCCTGCAACGGGACCTGAGTCGCCGGTTTACGGATTCCCGGGTAACCGTTCGGCGTCTGGAGCAGGGCCCGCCCTTTGATGCACCCGTCGAAATCATGGTTTCCGGTCCCGAGGTAGAGAGGTTGATCGAATACGGTCAACAAATCCGAAAACGGTTGAGTGAAATTCCCTCTGTCCTCCAAACCCGCTCCGACCTGGACACCGAGATGCTGACCCATGAGTTCGTCCCCAACCTGGCCGCCTGCGAGGAATCCTCGGTTTCGCCTGCTTCCATTCACCAGGAATTGAGAGCCGCCGTCAACGGCGTCGAGGTTGGCTCCCTGACCATCAATCAGGACCGTGTGGACGTCCGGTTGCAACTTGCTCCAGGGGGTGAACTTTCTTACGAACAACAACTCCTGGACCTGCCGCTTTCCCTGCCGGCCTTCCGACCCGATGCCGTGAATTTCCAGCCGCGAATCGGAATGCTGGGGGATTTTGAACTGCGGACCCGCCGTTCCACGCTGCTAAGGAAAAATGGAAAGTACATCAACTCGATCAAGGCCTACCTCGAGACTTCGACACTCCCGGCAACCGTTATCAACCTTTTCAAAAAACAGCTGGAGGAAAAACCTCTGAACCTTCCCGCGGGTTATGAAATCAAATTCGCCGGCGAAGAAGAAAAAAGAACCACCGCCGAGTCCTCGCTCTATTCTCTGATTCCGCTCTTTGCCTGCCTGATCCTTTTCCTGATGGTGTTCATCTTTAGGTCCTTTCGGGCAGCGGTCTGCATTGGGTTGATCGGGATCCTGACTCTCGGAATCGTCCCGTTGATGCTGGTAGTTTTTTCCTACCCATTCGGATTCATGTCCCTGGTGGGAGCCATGGGCCTGGTAGGGATTGCGATTAACGATTCCATCGTCATCCTGGCAGGTTTGAACCAGTTACCGGCGGAGGAAAGACGCCAGCCCAAAAGGGTCGCCCAGGTGGTATTTGGAAATACGAGGCACATCCTGACCACGACCCTGACAACGATGGCCGGCTTTTTCCCGTTGATCGTCTCCGGCGGTGAATTCTGGCCACCCATGGCGATTGCCATCTGTGGCGGCATGGCCGGCGCGACCCTGTTGGCCCTTTTTTTTCTACCCTCCCTGTTCATTGCCCTGCATTCCCGTGCGATCGGACCCCTGGCAGGAATGTCTGGACGACTGGAAACAAAAAGATAAAATGACGATTCTTATCGAACACACCTTTTTCGAATACAATTGGCAAAGCCTTTCGGATGCTGCTCAGCGGAAGCCGGCACGGCAGCTTCCATGGCTGGACGATCCGGCGAAACTCTGATTATCAGCTAGTGCCTTCGCGAAACCCAGATCGTTTATGCCCATCGAAACCAGTCAGTCTGCAAGCCACGAGGCCGATGATCGCTCTTCCACACTTCTCCTTTCCGGTCGTCCACTCGACCTGAGAAGTTACGCCGCCGTGCTCTCTGGCAGACTTCAGCTGGATATTTCGTCTTCTGCCGACCTTCCCGGCCGTCTGCAAAAAAGCGAACAGGTGGTGCTGGACGCCGTGAAGAACCGGGAATCAATCTACGGGGTCACCACCGGTTTTGGGGGAATGGCGGATGACCCGGTCCCTACCGAAATGGCGAGTCAACTGCAGGACAACCTTTTAAATTTTCTTTCCGCAGGACTGGGAGACCCGATTCCGGGTGACCACGTCCGTGGTGCCATGCTGCTGCGTGCCAACGTCCTCCTCCAGGGAAGATCCGGAATCCGCTTTGAATGGATCGAAAGACTTGTTCACTTTCTGCAAAGGGGTGCGACCCCGGTCGTTTTCGAACATGGTTCCATTGGCGCCAGCGGGGACCTGGTCCCGCTGGCTTCCATTGCCCGCGCGATCACCGGCCACCACAAAGCCACCGATGTGGATTTCGATGGGCAGCGTCTTTCCAGCCACGAGGTGCTCCAGAGACTCGGCTTGAGCCCCTGTCCACTGCAGGCCAAGGAGGGACTGGCGCTGATCAACGGCACCTCTTTTTCAGCGGCAATCGCAGCCAACACGCTGGTTCGCTTCCAGAAACTGTTTTCCATCTCCCTGGCAATCCAGGCCATGCTCCTGAGAGCCCAACTGGCACACGAGCAGCCATTTGAGTCCTTCGTTCATGATTGCAAGCCGCACCCGGGGCAACGATGGGTAGCGAGGGTCCTGTTGGAGATGATGACCGATGGGGCGGAAAAAATCGAAATTCGAAACCAGCCCGTCCAGGACCGATACTCCGTTCGCTGCGCCCCCCAGTACCTTGGGTCACACGCAGAGGGAATTGTCCGGCTAATCCGAATGGTGGAAATCGAAATGAACGCCGTTTCGGACAATCCTCTGGTCGACGTAGAAAGGGGGCAACTGGTCCAGAGTGGCAATTTCCTGGGACAGTACCTGGGAGTCGGCATGGATGAACTTCGCCGCCTGATTGCCCTCACGGCCAAGCACCTGGACATTCAGATTGCCCACCTGGTTGCCCCTGAGTTCAACGGTGGCCTGCCGGCCTCCCTGCGCGGCAACGATGAAAACCGGGTCAACATGGGCCTCAAGGGTTTGCAGATTTCGGGTAATTCCATCGTCCCGATGCTGTTGCAACAGGCCGCACCCCTGGTGGAACATTTCCCAACCTACGCCGAACAATTCAATCAGAACATCAACGGTTTGAGCTGGGGCTCCTCCTGCCTCGCCTGGAAATCGAGTCACCTGTTTTCCGATTACCTGGCCATTGCCACATTGTTTGCCATCCAGGCTTCGGACCTGAGGGCTCAACAGCTGTATGGAAATTATGACGGTCGAAGACTGCTTGGGTCCCGACTGGTCCCCCTATATGAGGCTTCCCTCGAGGTGCTGGGAATCTCCCCGGGTACCGGGCTTCCCTACCTGTTCAACGATGGGGATCGTTTCCTCGAACACGACCTGGCCAAACTGGCGACGGCCATCAGGAATTCCGATTCATTTTCAGCAACCCTCGAACCCCTGATCGACTCTCTGGAAAACGAACTGGAACAGACGTGAATATCTGCGAAAGCCTGACTGCCTCCGCCAAACTCTTTCCCGGGCAAACCGCTTTGGTTTACCGATCGCGGGAATACTCTTATGCGGAGCTGGACAGTCTTTCCGCCCGGGCAGCTGTTCGGTTGCAGGAACTCGGGGTTGAGGCGGGAGACCGGGTGGCAATCCAGTTCTCCAACTGCCCCGGGTTTGTGATCTGGTACTATGCTGCGCTGCGACGGGGCGCCCTTGCCGTCTCGCTAAGCACTCGACTCGTGGAGGACGAAGTCTCCTTCATCCTCGAGGACTCCGGCGCCAAGATCCTGGTCGGAGAAACAGCCGGTTCCAGCACTCAAAAGGGCCAGCAGCAAACAGTCCGCCTGCAGGGCACCACAGAGGGCGACGAACTGAACGAAATGCCTGACGGTGAGCGGCGGGTTCAGGATTGGTTTCCGGCAAACCCCCAGGATGCCGCCCTGATCCTGTACACCTCCGGAACCACCGGCTTTCCCAAGGGAGCCACTCTCTCTCATCTCAACGTTCGATCCAATGTTGCGGCATTCAATCATCTTTGCGGCATGAAAACCGGTGACCGGGTTCTCTTGGCCGTTCCGCTGTTTCACTGTTTTGGCCAGAACGCCCTGTTGAATTCCGTGCTCAACGTGGGGGGGACCATCATCCTCCAGGAAAGGTTCGATCTGAATGAAACCCGGCGGCTGATCCAGGATCATGAGGTCAACCAGCTCTACGGTGTTCCCGTCATGTTCCAGATGCTGCTGGAAAGCTCCAACCGGCAGGAACTTGCCTCGGTCACCTACTGTTTTTCGGCAGCCGCTCCGCTGCCGGTTCAGGTCAGCCAGGAATGGCTGGAGAAAATCGGCCTTCCCATTCATGAAGGATATGGCCTGACGGAAACCTCACCTTTTACCAGTTACAACCATCGGGACCGCTACCGGCTCGGATCCATCGGGACGCCCATTGACGCAGTCGAAATGAAAGTGGTCGACCTCGAATCGGGCGAGGACTGCCCGCCTGGAAAACTCGGAGAGATTGTCATCCGGGGCCCCAACGTGATGATCGGGTACTGGAACCGGCCTGCGGAAACCGCGTCCGCCATTCGTGACGGCTGGTTCCATAGTGGCGACATCGGCAAAACGGATGCAGAAGGATTCTTTCATATCGTGGACCGCGTGAAGGACATGATCACCGTTGGAGGGCTGAAGGTCTTTCCAGCCGAAGTGGAACGGGTGGCCCGGGAACATGAATCCATCAACGATGTCGCGGTGGTAGGAGTGCCCGAAAAAGTCCTCGGGGAACAGGTGGTCGCCTTTGTTGTGCCCAGTTCCAGCGATTCTCTACCGACCAGGCTGGACGAATACCTGAAAGGGAAACTGGCGGATTACAAGATTCCCCGGCGGATCGTGGCAGTGGAGGAAATCCCGAGGAATCCTTCCGGGAAGGTACTCAAGACCGAACTGCGCAAACAGTTCGGCGCCCCGGAATCGCCTTTGTCCGGATCCGTGGAAACCCTGACCAACTCAGAGAACTTTGCGGAAACAGCCGATGCAGCACCCGGCAACCCAGGAAGCTTGGTTCCCCCCGAACCCGATCGCCCGGCACTCCGCGAAGAACTGCAGAAGGTTCACCGTTCGGGCCGAAGAAAACATGCCGTCAACTTTCTGGAACAAATGACTCGCAAGGTAAGCGGCGAAGATGTACTGACCGACGTCCGGCAAACATTCATGGAGATGGGACTCGATTCCCTGGCCCTCGTCGAACTGGGATCGGAATTGCAAATGGCTCTTCGGTCCGAGGAACCGCTACCTGCCTCTCTCCTGTTCGACTATCCCACCATTCCCGACCTGGCGGACTACCTGTTGGAACGTCTGGAACAAGAAAACCAGAGCGAGGAGACAAAAGTTTCGTTGGATGGAAAACCGACTGCCAGGGAGATGGCTCCCGATCCGGCAGTCTCCGGGTCCACTCCCTCTGCGGCAGGGGAATCCATGCTGGCAGAAATTGAAAACCTGTCAGAAGACGACGCTTTGGACGAATTACTGAAAGAACTGGAACAGTAAACAGCATGGCATCCAACCTCGAAAACCTTTCTGCCAACAAAAAAGCCCTGCTGAAAATTCGCCAGCTCAAAAAAGAGCTTGAGGCGAAGCAATCGGGCTACGAACCGATTGCCGTGGTTTCCATGGCCTGCCGTTTCCCCGGTAGTGCGGATACTCCCGAGAAATACTGGCAACAGCTTCTGGCACCGGAAAACCTGGTCAGCGATGTTCCCGGTAGTCGATGGGACCTGGAAGCTTTCTACGATGAAAACCCGGAAATACCGGGAAAAATGTACACCCAAAAAGGCGTTTATCTCGAGTCGATCGACCAGATGGACCCGGAGTTCTTCGGCATCTCTCCCAGGGAAGCGGTGTGGGTCGACCCGCAGCAACGCTTGCTGCTGGAAGTCGCCTGGGAAGCGATGGAACGAGCGGGATGGTTGCCCGAACAGATTGGGGAAAGCACCGGTGTTTTTGTCGGCTGGATGCATAACGATTACCAGAACGAGGCCAGCGATTCTTTTCTCAACCTGAATCCCTACATCGCAACCGGGGCGGCTGGCAGCTTCCTCAGCGGTCGACTGGCCTATTACCTGGGGCTGACCGGACCCGCGCTGGCAGTGGACACCGCATGTTCGTCATCGCTGGTCGCTTTGCACCTGGCGATTTCCAGTCTGCAGCGTCATGATTGCGATCAGGCAGTGGTCGGCGGGGTGAATGTTATTTGCTCCCCCACAACCAACATCCTGACCTGCAAGCTCAAGGCCCTTTCTCCCAGCGGACATTCCCGCGCTTTTGACGCCGCTGCGGATGGATACCTGCGAGGGGAAGGCTGTGGGGTGGTTACCCTCAGGAGGCTCGCCGACGCCGAAGCTGCCGGCGACAGGATCCTGGGAGTGATCCGTGGATCGGCCGTGGGCCACAACGGCTACAGTGGCGGCCTGACAGCGCCCAACCCAAAGGCCCAGCAGCAGGTCATTCGAAAGGCGATTCAGCGGGCAGGCGTGGATGCCAGCGAGGTCGATTACCTGGAGGCCCATGGAACGGGAACCGAGCTGGGAGACCCGCTGGAGGTTCAGGCTGCCATGTCTGCCTATTGCGAGTCCCGTTCCGGGGATCGTCCCCTGATGATCGGATCGGTGAAAACCCAGATCGGCCACCTGGAAGCGGCGGCCGGGATGGCCGGGCTGGTCAAGGTATTGCTGGCACTCCAGGATCCAACGATACCGGGACAGTCCAACTTCGAAGATCCCAATCCCCACATCCCCTGGGAAGCAGCCCCAATCCAGGTTCTTACCGAGGCCACCCGTTGGCCGGACCCGGAACGCAAACTGGCCGGCCTGAGCGCCTTTGGCATGAGCGGTACCAATGCGCACGTGGTCCTGGAGGCCTACCGTTCCCAGGTCGAACCGGCTTCCCCAGCCGAACCGAATGGCAACGGCTGGCCACATCTGGTTACCGTCAGTGGAATGAATGAAGAAGCTCTGCAGGACAACCTCGAAGCCTATTCCCGGACTTTTGCAGAAGCGGACCCACGGGCGTGGGACAGCCTCTCCCAAGCCTCGAACCGTTCACGCAGACACCATGACCATCGCGCGGCCATTGTGGCAAAGAATCCACAACAGGCCAATGAACTGTTTCGGCAACTGTCCCGCTCCCAGGCAGGCGACGACGCATTGCTGGCCTCTCGAGACAAAAAGCTGAAAACCGTCTGGCAGTTCACCGGCCAGGGCTCCCAGTACGTCGGCATGGGAAAACAGCTTTATGAATTGGAGCCCGTTTTTCGCTCGGCCATCGACCAGTGCGATGAATGGATTCGCGACCTGCGAGGAGAATCGCTGATCGACGTCCTCTTTGGAAACGAGGATCGTTTGAATGATACCGCCTGGACACAGCCGGGCCTGTTTGCCCTGCAAATGGGTATCTCCGGACTCCTGCAACATTGGGGACTTTCACCCGACCTGGTTCTGGGGCACAGCGTGGGACAGTTTGCTGCAGCCTGCGTCGCAGGTGCAATGCCCTGGGAAGACGGCCTGAACCTGATCGCCGAACGGGGGAGGCTGATTTCCTCGCTCCCCCGCGAAGGAAAAATGATTGCCATTTTCAGTTCGCGTGAACAGGTCGAAGACCTTTTGAAAGGAATCGAGCGAGCTGAAATCGGTGCTTACAACGTTTCGCACATCGTGGTCAGCGGACAGTCCGAAGCAATCGACACTTTGCACCAACGGTGCCTGGAAAAGAAAATCCGCACGCGTGAACTGGTGACTTCCCACGCTTTTCATTCCCATCTGATGGAACCGATTCTCGACGAATTTGGTGAGTTTGCCCGATCCATCCGGTTCACCCCCTGTGAAATACCACTGGTCTGCAACGTCAGTGGAAAAACACTGTCGCCCGAGTTCCTTTTTGATGGAGGATACTGGGCCCAACACATTCGGCAACCGGTACGCTACCACGAAAGCCTGACCTCGGTTACGGAGGACAGGGGCAACCTGTTTGTGGAACTCGGACCGCGGCCCGTATTGACGCGGATGGCTCAGCTCGCCAGTTCCATGGACAAAAGTCGACTCATCCCCTGCCTCGACCAGGAAGTTGAGGAGACGATATCGATGTCGAGGGTCCTGGCAGCCCATTACGTTCACGGCGTCGATCCTGACTGGCCAAACCGGTCTCCCAATGAAACTACCTCCGCCGACCGCCTCCCCACCTACCGTTTCCAGCGCAGGAGGTTCTGGGGGCCCGACAAGCCACGGGCCGACCATTCCGAACATCATACAGCACACCCCTTGCTCGGCAGCCGCATCCCCCTGGCCGGTGAGGAAAACACGGTTCGATTTGAGAATTTCGTCGACCGCGACAGCCCTTCCTGGCTTTCCGACCATGAGGTCATGGACTCGATTGTGCTGCCCGGCGCCGCCTTCGTCGAAATGGCAGTTGCTGCCTGCCTGGAAAAATTTCCGGCGGTTGAGCTGAACGGAATTCGTTTTGAAAGGCCGCTGAACCTGGAGGGACGAACCGCCGTTCAAACGGTTGTCCGTGAGGCTGTCCCCGGTAACGGTACCGGGGAAACAGCTTGCCTCGAAAGTTATTCCAGTCAGCCGGAGGACCGCCAATGGACACGCCATTTCCTTGTAGATCAGGCAAAGGCTGCTGAACAGCCAGGGCCCCCTGCCCAGTTGGAAGAACTGAAAAGCCGCCTGGCAGATCCCCTGGACGTCGACGAATTCTACAGCTTTCTCAAGTCCATCGACCTCGAATACGGAGAACAGTTCCGGACCGTCAGGGCCCTCTGGCAGAGCGAAGGGGAGTTGCTTTTCCATTTGACCGAGTCGGTGGACAGGGCGGGCTACCACCTTTCACCCACTCTGCTGGATGGCGCCTTTCATTCCCTTGCGGCGGGATTGTCCCGTGAGGGTGACGAAATGTTCCTTCCCGTCGCCCTGAAAACCATCCGCTGTTTCGGGCCCCTGCAGGAAGAGGCCTGGGGGCACGCCCGGTGGATCGAAAACGAAGGTCCCACCCGAATTGCCAACCTGGATCTTTATTCCGCAAGCGGTGATTTGCTGGTGCAAATCGAGGAATTAAAGGTCCAACGAATCCCACGTTCCACACTGCGGCGAATTAACCGAAGTGGGCCCGGGCACTTTGTTCACCAGATGAGCTGGCGGAAATCCCGCCTCACCGGCTCCCAGCTGAAATCGAAAAAATGGCTGATCGTTGGAACGGCAGCCTCCAGCAGCCGACAACAGGAACTGTTGCGGGAATTGGAAAACCGGGGACACAGCTGTCGGGGCGTTCAACTTCAGCAGGAGGACGCCGGACCGCTGCCGGAATCATTTCTTTCCCTCGACCTGGCCCAACCGCAGGCATGGAAAAAGCTGGAAGCCGATTTCCGCGGGTTTGCGAATCCGGATGAGATTGACGGTCTGATCTGGTTACTGGCTGACGAAGTCCAGGACTTTGCCACGACCAGTCTTCAATGCGAAGCCCTGGTTTCTTTCGTCCAAAGGTGGCGGGAAACGGGCCGGCGACAACTTCCGGCCGGACTGCAACTGGTCACCCAAAATGCCCATGCCGTCAGGCAGGATTCCAAAGCGGCAACCAATCCCTTCCAGACACAGTACTGGGGACTGGGAAGGGTCGTCGCGGCCGAATGCCCGGAGTACCGGTGTCGACTGGTCGATTCGGAGTGGCATGACGGGCGGGTGGCCCCCCTGCTCGACATCCTGCTCACCGAATCCGAAGAGGGCCAAATAGCCATCCGGGACGAAGAACAATATGTCCCCCGGATTACCCGGCTTGAACGGGCGGCGGAGGCCACTCCCTTCCCCAACATTCGGCCGGACGCCAGTTACCTGATTACCGGGGGACTGGGAAAACTGGGACGTCAGGCAGCCAGATGGCTTGCAGAAAAGGGCGCAGGCGAAGTGGTGCTGGTCTCCCGGCGAAAGGAAGACTCCACCACCGCAGCTTTCCTGGAGACACTCAGGGAACAGGAGTGCCGAATCGTGATTCACCAGGCGGATGTGGGACAGGCCGAACAGGTCGCGTCCCTGGTGAACTGTTTTGGCAGGGAATACCTTCCGCTGGGAGGGATTCTGCATGCCGCCGGTGTCCTGGAAGATGGACTGGTCGACAACCAGAATCGCGAAAAATTCGCCCGGGTGCTGGTGCCGAAATCCCATGCTGCCTGGCACCTCCACCAGCAGACCCTCCGGATGGACCTCGATTTTTTCATCCTCTATTCTTCGGTCGCCTCGACGCTGGGCTCACCTGGCCAGTCCAACTACGCGACGGCGAACGCCTTTCTTGATGGACTTGCCGAGTTCCGCACACAACAGGGCCTGAACTCCCTGTCGATCAACTGGGGTCCCTGGACGGAAGGAATGGCTGATGACGAGCGGGTCAAAAGGCGTTTGGAAGTCCAGGGCATCGTCGCATTGCAAAGCAACGATGCACACGCGGCCCTGCAATACGCTTTCGAGAATCAGCAGCAAAGTCATGCCATCGTGATTGACGTGGATTGGCGCAAACTGAAACTGGGAGCCGATGGGAAAACTCCCCGCCTGTTGTCCGAATTGGTTACAGAAAAGACAAAGGGGCGAAGCGGGGATTCACAACTGGTTGCCCGGTTGAAAAAAATGCCGGCCGCCGAAAGGGTGAACCAGGTACGCACCACGGTCCAGAAACTTTTCCAGGAGGTGCTTGCCAGTGAATCTCCGCCCGAAACCGACCGACCCCTGATCGAAATGGGCCTCGACTCGCTGATGGCCGTCGAGTTTGGCTCCAGCCTGCAGGTCACTTTTGGAGATCAATTTGAACTTGGTCCATCTCTGCTGTTCGACCATCCGACCATCGACTCGATCGCGGAATACCTGGTCAACCTGATCGTTGCGGAATCCCCAAGCGGCAATCCGGAAAGCAAGGCGGACTCGACCCCGTCGGCAACCGCCCCGCCCGCACCGTTGAGCCGGGAAGAAATTGCAATTGTTGGGCTCAGTTGCCGGTTTCCCGGGGCAAGCGACAGCGAGCAATATTGGGAGAACCTGCTCAACAAGGTCGATTCGGTAGGTGAAATCCCATCGGACCGATGGGACATCGAGCGTTTTTTCAGTGAAACGGGCGAACCGGGAACCATGAATACCCGGCAGGGCGGATTTATCGAAGACATTGACCGCTTCGATGCCAATTTTTTTGGAATCCCGCCGGCTGAAGCCTGTTGGATCGACCCCCAGCATCGGCTGCTGCTGGAAAACTGTTACCATGCCCTCGAAGATGCCGGAATTCCTACCCGCCCTATCGCGGACCCCAGTGTCGGTGTTTTCATGGGGATCATGGGACAGGATTACGCGTTTCTCCCATCGCTAGAAGATCGGGAGGTTATTGAGTGTTTCGAGGGTGCCGGGCTCTCCCACAGCGCTGGCGTCGGGAGGATCAGCCACCTGCTGGGACTGGAAGGTCCCAGTGTGGCCATCGACACGGCCAGCAGCAGTTCCCTGGTTTCAGTGATCCAGGCGGCCCGCAGTCTGCAGGAAAGACACTGTAATTTGGCCCTGGCAGGAGGCGTGAATGCCATGCTTGCTCCGGTCAACTTTCTCTTGATGTCCAAAGCAGGTTTACTGGCCCCGGATGGTCGCTGCAAGAGTTTTTCCGCGGATGCCAACGGTTTTGGTCGTGGCGAAGGATGCGGGGTCGTGGTCATGAAAAGGCTTTCCGATGCCCAGCGTGACGGAGACGAAATTCTGGCTGTGATCCGCGGTGGAGCGATCGCCCACAACGGATTCACCGGCGGCCTGACAACGCCCAGCAGCAAGGCGCAGATCCGGGTTATCGAATCCGCGGTTGCTGACGCTGGAGTGCTTCCCCAGGATGTCAACTATCTTGAGGCCCATGGAACCGGAACCGAATATGGCGACCCGATCGAAATGACGGCGGCAATCAAGGTTTACGGGAAAAATCGCTCCCGGGAAAATCCACTGATCGTTGGCTCGGCCAAGGCGAATATCGGCCACCTCGAAGCGGCAGGGGGAGTTTCGGGTTTGATCAAAACGGTGATGGCCTTGCACCGAAAGACGATTCCTCCACAGAATCACTTCGACGCACCCAGCCGTCACATTCCGTGGTCGAGGATGCCCGTCACCGTTCCCACCGAGCCACTGGAATTCGGCCAACCCGGCCGCCTGGCAGCTGTTACGGCACTCGGCCTCGCAGGGACCAACGCCCATCTGTTACTCAGCAGCTGGGAAGGGCCTTCACCAAAAGACCGCCCTGGGGCAAAAGACGTCCTTCTGAAGGATCCCAACGCGGGAGAGGGTTCCACCCCGGGTAGCGATCCATCGAAACCGGTCAAATTCGGGGAAAAATCCGAAACCGGTCAGGAAATCCGGGCGACTGACCGTCCGCAGGTTCTGTTTGTCAACGCCTTGTCACGGCCCGCACTGGTTGAATTACTGAATCGCTATCACCGCATGCTTGGATCCCTGGACACCGGTCGCCTCAAGGACGTCGCCCATTTTTCGGGTACGGCTCGCCGTCATTATCCACTCCGCTGCGGAATCGTATTCCGGGACAGCGAGCAGGCAAGGCACCAGATCCAGGCCCGTTTGAAATCTTTGGCACGGGAGACGGGTCCATCCTCTGACGAACCGCTGCCTGCAGCTTCGATCACCTCGTCGATGCATTGGCTTTTTGAACGGGATTTCCTCCTGACAGGGGAAAAACTGAATTCACTGAAGACTCTTTCGGATCTTGCCAGTCAGCGGATTGGAGAACTGGAGAACGTCTACCGGAAGCAGAACGGACAATCTCTTACCGATCTTTTTCAGGAGAATTCACCTGTATCTGCCCCGTCCCGACATTTCATCGGACAAGCCGCCCAGGCGGCTCTCTGGCAGGACTGGGGTTTGGAGCCGGATCAAGTGGCCGGTCAGTCATTCGGCCAATTCGCGGCCGGCTGCGTTGCGGGTGTGGTCTCCTGGGAGGATGCCCTATCCATGATCGCCTATTGGCAATCCTGCCAGGAACAGACGAATGCCCTTGATCTTTTTGAAAAATATGCCGATCAGTTCAATTTTTACCCACCGGAAATCAACCTGACTTGCCCACTTGCTGGCGAACCGATCCCGGTACACCGTGTCCCGGGCGGAAGTTACTGGAGGGAGCTGCTGGAAGCTGAACTGAAAGGCCAGCCTTCGAGCGAAAAACCGGAAGCCCCCGGGGATGCCCCGGATCCATACGAGGCAATGACCCTTCGGTTTGCATCCAACCCGGCCTCACCAGGAACGGCTCAGCTTGGCAATTTCCAGGATTGCCTCTCTTCTGGTGAAGACCTCAAGATTCATCTTTTAAAGATGGCTGCCGAAATGTATGAAAAAGGTTATCCGCTGAATGTGGGAACCATTAATGGGGCAGGGCCGTTTCGTCCGTTACGCCTGCCACTTTACCCGTTCGACAGGAAACGATACTGGATCACCGAAGTTTCCGAACACCTGACACAACATCCGGATCAAACACAAGCGCTGGAAAAAAAATGAGTGAAACACCAGACAATTCGCCGAACCCGAATTACGACGTGGTCATCCTCGGGGGAGGCCTGGCGGGTCTCACGCTGGGTCGGCAACTGCTGACCGATCACCCGGGACTCCGGATTGCAATCGTGGAAAAAAGGAAATTCCCGGTACAGGAAGCGGCCCACAAGGTGGGTGAATCGACGGTTGAAATTGGGGCCCACTATTTCGGTGAAGTGCTGAAACTGAAAAAACACCTGACCGACGACCAGTTGCCCAAGTTTGGACTCCGTTTTTTTTTCAAAGACGCATTCCAGTCCATCGATGAGGGTACCGAAGTGGGGGGGAGTTCCTTTTTTGCCGCGCCCAGTTACCAGGTGGACCGGGGAAGACTGGAAAATTACCTGGCCGAAAATGATGAAAAGATGGGTGCCCGGATTTACTCGGGATTCAAGGTCAAATCACTCGAACTTGGTGAAAACGGGGCAGGGGGGGACGCTGAATCACACACCATCCACCTCTCCAACCGTGAGGAAAGCCTGACTCTGAAATCGAGATGGGTCGTCGATTCGACCGGCAGGGCCAGCTTGATCAAACGGATGTATGACCTGGAAGAGGACCTTGGCCATGATATTAATGCGGTCTGGTTTCGGGTCGACCAGCAGATCCAGATCGATCAGTGGTCCGATGACCGGGATTGGCAGCAACTGACGGGCAAGTTGCCCCGCCGCTGGCTGAGCACCAACCACCTGATGGGGGAAGGCTACTGGGTCTGGCTGATCCCCCTGGCCTCAGGTTCCACAAGCATCGGCATCGTGGCCGATCCCCGGATCCACCCGCTTCAGGAACTCAATTCCATCGACAAATCCATGCGTTGGCTGGAAACCCACGAGCCCGAGTGTGCCGACGCACTCCGGGACCACCTGGACGGCATCCAGGATTTCCTCGCCATCCGGAAAATGTCACGCGGCAGCCGCCAGGTATACTCCAAAAATCGCTGGGCTCTCGTTGGAGAGGCTGCCGCCTTCCTCGACCCATTTTATTCCCCGGGCAGCGATTTCATTGCCATCGGCAACACGATGGCCGGCAAGCTGATCGAAGAGGATTTGGCAGGTCGTTCCATTGAGCACCTGGCACCTGCACTGCAAAGCATCTTTTTGACGCTGTTCCAGAACAACCTTCTTACCTACAGGGACCAGTATCCGCTGTTCGGAAACCCCCGCATCATGGCGGTCAAGTTCATCTGGGATTATGCCGTTTACTGGGGCTTCCCGGCACTGCTGTATTTCAACCGCAAGCTGACCGATATCGGGTTTATTCAGTCCCTTTCACGGGGAGTGGAGGAAATCCGGCAATTGAACAAGGAAATGCAGGATTTCTTCCGGGAGTGGTTCAAGGCCGACCCGGAGGTCAACGCCACACCGGTCTTCGTAGACCAGAGCAAGATTGATGTCATGACACGCTTGAATGCGGAATTGACTCATCCCCTCGAAGGCGAGGAACTGAAACAGCAGTTTTTCCGGAATGTGGAGTTGATCCGCGACCTGAAAGATGAAATCCAGGAACGGGTCAAGTCGTCCCAGCCCGCCCTGGAGGACACGTTTGCCAAACCCAACCCGCTGCCCGAATCCAAGCAGCTGGACGAAGTTTTTGAGATGCTCAAAATTTGAGAATGCCATGAATCAAGAAGAAAAATACGATGTCGTCGTTCTGGGGGGAGGCCTGGCGGGTCTTTCCTTTGCTTTGCAGTGCAAGGAAAAGGTTCCCAACGCGCGAATCGCGGTACTGGAAAAAAGAGTCCATCCGGTTCCCGAGGCCGCGCACAAGGTAGGTGAATCAACCGTCGAGGTGGCGGCCTACTATTTTGGTGAAATCCTGGGACTGAAAGACCATATCAAGACCGCACAGCTTCCCAAGCTGGGGCTCCGGTTTTTTTTCCCCCACGGTGACAATGGTGAAATTGAAAACCGCCGTGAACTGGGGGGCACCCGTTTCGCTCCCTGTCCCAGTTACCAGCTGGACCGGGGAAGATTTGAAAACCACCTGGGTGATTTATGCCTGGAAAGGGGCGTCGAATTCATGGACCAGACCAAGGTCCGGGATCTTGAGGTCAACCGCTGGCAAAAACACCGGGTGCATTACGAGGTGGATGGCGTTCGCAAATCCTGCCGCGCTTCCTGGTTGATCGATGCCAGTGGACGACGGGCTTTTGTCAAAAGAAAACTCGACCTGGGAATCGATTCCCCACATGCAGCCAACGCCGCCTGGTTCCGCTTCAGCCGGCATATCAAGATCGATGACTGGGGCTCTTCAAACGCCTGGTCAGAACATCATCACGGACCGACAGCCCGTTTTTACAGCACCAATCACCTGATGGGCGAAGGCTACTGGGTCTGGCTGATTCCCCTGGCATCCGGCTCAACCAGCCTTGGGATCGTTGCAGCTTCCGAATTTCATTCCATCTCGGACTTCAACTCCTTTGACAAGGCAATCAACTGGCTGGAACGACACGAACCCCAGTGCGCCCGGGTCGTCAAGGAAAACCAGGAACATCTTCAGGATTTCAGGGCAATCAAGAATTATGCCACCGAATGCAAGCAGGTCTTTTCGGCTTCCAGGTGGGGGATCACCGGAGAGGCCGGTTTTTTCCACGACCCGTTCTACTCACCGGGAAGCGATTTCATAGCCTTTGCCAACACCTTTCTCACCGACCTCATTTGGCGTGACATGACCTGGCGAGGGCACCGAATCCGTTCCTTTTCCTACGACCGGATTTTCAAACGGTTTTATTACGGCACACTTTCGGCTTACCAGGACCAGTACAAGCTGTTTGGAAACCCGACCGTCATGCCGGTCAAAATCCTCTGGGACTACCTGGTTTACTGGTCCATTACCGCCTTCATCTTCATGCACGGTCGAATGTGCATGCATGGCACCTATCTGCGGAACCTGAAAAATCTGAACCGTTTTGGCAAGCTGAACCATTTCATGCAGAACCTTTTCCGGGAGTGGCATGAAACCAGCAAACAGGATGAGGTCTCCAGCAATGTCAACATTTCCCAGATGCCCATCATCCGTGAAATGAATGAAGGCCTGAAAAAGCAGTTGCGGGGCACCGAATTTCACCAGCAATTCTCCAGAAATCTTGAAACGCTGGAAGAAATCGCCCTGGAAATCTATCGTCAGTCCGGGTGTCGCGATGAATTCCCCCTGGCATCAGGAAAGGACTCCGGGATGACTGCCAAGTTCGAAGAAGTCCTCAAGAGCTGACGAGCTTCCAGGACAAATCCTGTTTCGGCAGCTTGGCCCGCTTGCTGGAAGAAAACTCCCTTCCTCCTGGTGCCTGGGAGCTGGGACTTCAGGACTGGTAGCCTGCGACCGATCCGCCCTCAGGCAGGCCGACCGGCCTTGAGTCGACACCCGTCTTCGAGGAAACGTTCGGCCGTTTTGAGATGACCTGCCAATTTTTCCGAATCCATTTTTCTCACCAGGCTGCACATCACGGCCCAACGGGGGTTGTTGGCCAGTTCGTCGGAGTGATTCCAGATCCATCTCCAGTACAGCGCATCCCAGACCTGGCACCAGTCTCCCGTCTTGTAATGGCTCATTTTCCGGATGTAATTGGAACCTGAGAAGTAAGGCTTGGTCGTAATCAAGCCACCATCGGCATGTTGGCTCATGGCATAGACGTTGGGAACCATCACCCAGTCGTAGCTATCAACGAACATCTCCATGAACCACCGGTAAATCTGGTCCGGTTCCAGTTCACAAAGAAACATGAAGCCACCGAGGACCATCAGACGCTCGATGTGGTGACAGTAACCCGTATCAAGCAGGCGGCCAACGGCATCGTCAAAAGGCAGAATCCCCGTGTCTCCCCGGTAAAAACTCGATGGCATTTCCCGCCGGTGCCCCCAGTGATTCGAATTCCTCATGGAAACACCCAGGTCATCGTAGGTGGCTCGCATGAATTCCCGCCAACCAATGACCTGCCGTAAAAATCCCTCGAGGGAATTCAGGGGAACCTCGTGAAGATCAGCGTGCTCCAGCGTGGCCCGAATCACCTGGTCAGGCGTCAAAAGGCCGATGTTGAGCATCGGAGTCAACACACTGTGCCATAACCAGGACTCCCCTTCCACGATCGCATCTTCGTAAGGCCCGAAACCGTGAAACCGTTTTAAAAGAAAAGTCTCCAACCATCGCAGCGCCTGGAGGTGGGAACTCGGGTAAAGTGGCCGATCGAGATGCCCGGGGTTCTCCGGAAAATTCTTTTCGACGTATTCCAGTGCTTCCCGTTCCACTGCATCCATTCGAGGCCGGCTCACCTGCGGAATCTGGTCCAACAGTTGCTGCGGGACCTTTTTGCGATTCTCGTCATCAAAGCTCCACTTACCACCGAACGGCTGGTCCCCATCCAACAAAATCCCCAGCTTTTTCCTCTGAAACTTGTAAAAATCGGCCATGAACCACCGCTTTTTTCCTTCGCGGTAACTCCTGTTTTCGGCAGGTGTATTCAGGAACCCCGGGTTGGGGAGAAACACACACTCCAGGTCAAGCCGATGACATTCTCTCAAAAGCCTTTTCTTCAACAGAAAATCATCAGGTTCGGCAACCAGGATTCTTCTCTCTCCCTTTTTTTCACTCCCGTTTCCAGCAAACTCCAGTACCCGTTCAAGCTGTCTCCCCAACGCCCCACCCTTGCGGTCATGGTCCAGGTAGAGTGTCTTCAGGCCATTTTGAGCCAACCGACGTTCGTAGCGTTTCATGGACGCACGATGAAGAGCGAGCTTTCGCTTGTGAAAAGCCGCGGTGTGAAAAGGGTCACCGAAAAAAAGAGCGTCTTCAATCAGGACAGCCCGCCTGCAACCCTTGTCCAGGCCAGGATGATCGGCGTAAAGCTGATGGGGAAAAACGATGAGCGTCATGAGGTATCCAACAGAGACAAATCTATCCCGGACGACCGTTAACTCAAAGGCGAGTCTCCGACATCCCCCCATCCACGCCAATCACCTGCCCGGTGATCCACGGACTGTGCGGGCCCATCAGGAACCCCGCCATGGACGCAACATCCTCCGGAAGACCGGTTCTTCCCAGGGGGTAGCTTGCGTTCAGCGTCGCCCGTTTCTCTTCGTTGGCAAAAAAACGGCTCGTCAGGGAGGTTTCGGTAAGAGCGGGTGCAAGACAGTTAACCCGAACCTGGGGCGCCCATTCAGCGGCCAGAGTTCGGGTCAGCCCCTCGATGGCCCCTTTGGAGGCGGCAATCGATGCATGCATCGGCAACCCGGTTCCTGCGGCAATCGAACTGAACAACACCACCCCAGTGGCCGATTCCTGGCCACTCTTTTTCAAGATGGGAAAACAGGCTTTCAGCAAACGAATGGCCCCCACTACGTTGATTTCAAAATCCTGTCGAAAGTCATCGGCCTTCAGACTCCGCAGCGATCGAAGGTTGATTGATCCGGGGCAGTAGGCGACACCGTGCAATGTTTCCGGAATTTTGATTTGCTCCACATCGCAATCGGTAAAATCACACTCCTGGTGAATGAATCGACCGGTAGACTGCATCTCGAGCTCTTCGTTTGCGGGCAGTGTCCGCGAAATAACGTGCACTGTACCTCCGTCGGCGATCAGTTGGCGGGTAAGAGCCCAGCCGATCCCCCGGGTCCCTCCCGCTACGAGAAACGTCTTTCCTGCCACTTTTCCGTTACTTTCTGTACTCATGGACTGCCCGCTTCCTGACTCTGATACCGCCGGCGAAATCCGAACTGCTCGGGTGCTGGAGATGCTTACGGTTTACGTTTTTTTCATCAGCACCGAAAACCGCAGGAGCCAGCGACAGACAACGGGCTGCGCCCTTTCAAATTTGACCGTTTTTTCGTGAATCCGTGCCCTGCACCGTATCGAAGTAACAACAGCCACAAGATGGATTTGCATGTTGGCGTTTGGCCCGCTATTCCGTCCAGGGCGTGAACGGAAAGACAGAAATTTTGTTCCAAACCGTCTTTCCCGTAAGACAAGTCGCCCGCAGGGGTCCGGCCAAATGGATGCGGAGAAGAAAACGATGACCGATTCGCGACAACCTCTTGTCCTGCTGACCGGATCTTCCGGCTATGTCGGGGGCCAACTCCTTGAGCGACTCCTTACCTCGGGCAACAGGGTTCGCTGCCTGGTACGGCGACGGATCCCTGAAAACCGTCAAACGACGAAAGAGGTCGAGTTCGTACAGGGTGACGTATTTGAACCGGGTTCGCTGAAACAGGCGCTCGTGGGTGTTCATACGGCCTATTATTTCGTTCACGCCATGGGTTCCAGTGGCGATTTCGTGCAAGAGGATCGCCTGGCAGCCCGGAATTTTGCGGATGCCTGCACCGAGGCGGGAGTCCAGCGAATTATCTACCTGGGGGGACTGGGAAACCCGGATCATAGGCTCTCAAGGCACCTTCGCAGCCGGCAGGAAGTTGGCAACCTGCTGAGAACATCCTCGGCAAGTGTGATTGAATTTCGTGCCTCGATCATCATTGGAGCGGGCAGTTTGTCATTTGAAATGATCCGCGCCCTTGTGGAAAGACTTCCCATCATGATCTGTCCCAAATGGGTGCAGGTGCGTGCTCAACCGATTGCAATCGAGGATGTGCTGGAATACCTGCTACGGGCGTTGGAATTGCCGGCCGCGGAAAATCTGGTTTTCGAGATCGGTGGCCCAGACCAACTCTCCTACGGCGAGATCATGCAAACCTATGCGCGGGAACGTGGCCTCAAGCGGTGGATGATCCCGCTGCCTTTCCTGACACCCTTTCTCTCCAGTCTCTGGTTGGGCCTGGTGACTCCCCTCTACGCCCGGGTCGGTCGCAAGCTGGTTGAGAGCATGAGAAACCCGACCCTGGTCTCCAACAACCTGGTGGACAAGTATTTTGACTTCCGCCCTCGAACGGCAAAAAAAGCAATTGAGCGAGCCCTCGAAACCGAAGATCGGGAATTCGCGGAAAACTGCTGGGCAGATGAAGAGGCGGCAGCACAGCCTCACTCCTGGGGAGGCAGCCGGGTCGGCTCCCGAATTGTCGAATCCATGTCGGTCGAAATCGATGCAGACTGCCAAACTGCCTTTCAGCCCATCCAGGGAATTGGGGGTGAGAATGGCTGGTATTTCGGCGACCGCCTCTGGAAAATTCGCGGCATGCTGGATCGACTTCTGGGCGGGGTTGGCTCACGAAAGGGACGCCGCCATGCGACCCAATTGAAGGCTGGAGAATCCGTCGATTCCTGGCGGGTCGAGTCTTTTGAAGAGGGCCGGTTTTTAAGGTTGATCTCTGAAATGAAACTCCCGGGAAGAGCCTGGCTCGAGTTCGAGGTCACCCGGTCCGGGCAGGGTTCCCGGATCAGGCAGACAGCCATTTTTGACCCTCGTGGGCTGGCTGGAATGGTTTACTGGTACTCCCTTTTTCCGGTTCATCGGCTGGTTTTCCGTGGCATGCTGAAAGCGATTTCGAAGCAGGTCAAAGATGACTCCCGTCGAGTGATGGGGGACGCCCTTTCAGTTGACGGACCTCCAAAGGTCCTGCCGGATGCCGAACCAGGCTGAAATCGGTTTCAGGTGGAAAACTACCCAAATGGGGGTAAAAAACCCGATTCCATGAACTTCCCCGTGACTTCCAAAACGGGTCCTGCTTCGAACCTGGGATCCGCATCGACCGGGTTCCGGAATGCTGTTACGGGGTTTCATCCGTCAAAACCCGTCCAACCGGTCTGAATTCGGAACTTAACAAACGCCCAAAAGGTGCCTGCTCTGGCATCGTTTGAACCCAATCGACAAACTGAGCGTAATGATGGTTCCATCGCTTTCCAGCTTTTTCGGTCCGGATTGGCGAAAACGGCTTAATCCCGCTGAAAGCCGGGCCTGACTGCCTTGGGAAGGAATCTCAGCGAGGCATCGCCTGCAGGCGTCCTGTCCGAGAGACTTCGCATGGCCCGAAACCAGCAAAACTTTTCCCCGATCACGCATCCCTGCGAAGTCCCCTCCTATGGCAAACAATCTTCTTTTCGGTGATCTGATTAACTGGGCCTGGACCACGCCAGTATGGTTAATCTCTGTTGGGATCACGATTGGGATCCTGATTTGCGGCCTGATTGTTCTCCTGGGTCTGGGCTTGTCCCGCGTGCCCACCTTGAACCAGATCAATGAGAATCCCAAACAGCGACTGCTCCTGGCTGCCGGACTGACGGTGCTGACCAACCTCATCCTGTATCCCGTGTTCTGGGGACCTGCGTTGGTCGACTGGATGGGCAACAGCCACCACCTCGGTGCCTTCCAACCCTTCAGCGATCTGAAAATTGCTGCCGAAAATCCGCCCGGCTTTTCGGCAGTCATCCTGGCCGTGATCCTGATGTTCACGACAATCTTTGTTGCCTGGCAGACCTTATTTGCACTTTGTTCGCGAAAGCTGATGTCCGAAGTAGGCATCCTCGTTACCGAGGGCCCCATGGGCTGGTTGCTTTGGATCGGGATCTATTTTGTTTTTGTGGCCGTCATGGGAATTGTGCTGGCAAAAACCAATGGATTGGGAACCAATCTTTACATCGCCGAGAAACCAACCGAAATATTGAAACCCCTCAACCGCCTGACTGCCACGGGTGTTTCGCAGGTGAAAAAATTTGAAATTCCGGCGGATGTGGAACAGGGTCATGAAATTGATATCTCGTTTAACGGCAGTGAATTGTCCGGCATGGAAATCTGGTCTGACCAGAATATCGAGATCCAGGATTCGGTTTTCAAGGATCAGACCCGTGAAGACCGCATTAATGAATTAGCACGTATCAAGATTGCACCTGACCAACCCGCCCGGGCCATGAGGCAGGGAATCAGCGAAAGAACGATCGGGTTCGGTGAAATATCGAGTTTGTTTGTTAAAAACAGTTCCGAGGAACCTGCGAACCTGGAAATCAGGGTGATCACCCAACCAACCGTTCCACAACTGCAGGTCGTCCGAACCGCCTCGCTCATCGTCGTTGGCATTTTCCTGTTTTTCGTTTTCCTGCGGGGCGTGGCTCCCAAGGTGAGTGCTGTCGCCTTGTCCACTTTCAAGACGGAAGTTTCACAACCGGTCTACATGATCCTGATGGTCATTGCCATCGTCTGCGTGGGACTCTTTGTCATTTTGCCCTACAACACGTTCGGTGAAGACATCAAAATGCTCAAGGACGCCGGGCTGACCCTGATCCTGGTCCTCAGCATCTTTTTGGCCATTTGGGCTGCCAGTAAATCGATCGCTGAAGAAATCGAAGGAAGAACCGCTCTGACGGTTCTTTCCAAACCGATCGGACGTCGCCAATTTATCATCGGGAAATTCGTGGGCATTGGCTGGTCGCTGGCAATTTTTGCCATCGTCGTCGGCATCGTGGTGTTTGTCCCCGCGGTCTCCTACAAGGCAACCTATGATGCAAAAGAAGCTGCCCTGGACGCCATCAAATGGCAGGAGTGTTACTCGGAAACAGTCAAGATCATCCCGGGAATCGCCCTCGGGTTCATGGAGACCCTTGTTTTTATTGCGATCTCGGTCACGATTTCGACCCGACTTCCGATCATGGCAAACATCCTGATCTGTTTCTCCATCTACGTCTTGGGGCACCTGACACCCCTGATTGTCCAATCAACCGTCGCGGTGGACGCTTTTGAGACGGTCGTCTTTTTTGGTCAACTGGTGGCAACCATCTTCCCAGTTCTGGACCACTTCAATATCCAGGCGGCCATCTCGGGTGACGCCGTCGTTCCCATGTCCTACCTCGGCTGGTCATTGGTCTACTGTACGATTTATGGAGCCATCGCCCTGTTGCTGGGACTTATTTTCTTCGAAGACAGGGACGTGGCCTGATTCGCGGGCAAGGGTCTGTTCCGCCGGAATTGGAGAGGTGTACGGGTACTGGCGTCTTTGAATTTAACGCCGGGGAATTTAACGCCGGGAAATCTGGCTCCCGGGATCGCACAGCATTCTCAGTGCAAAAATGGATGACAGGTCGAGGGGGATTTGCTTCTTTGGAAGGCTTGAAATTCCAGCTTGTTAAAAGGTAAAACCCCTGACATCCGGCCAATGTCCTTTTGAACTTCGGCAGCGAAAATCAAAATGACCGACTCACTATTTCCTGCAAACCGGAAATGACTCTTTCGGCAGCCATCGGCAATGACAAGCAAAACGACTGAAGACAGGGACCCTGCCGTTGAAACAGCAGCATGGGTTGAAGAACATGGTGATTTCCTGTTTCATTTCGCTCTCAGACGCCTTCAGAATGAAGACGCTGCCGAGGAAGTGCTCCAGCAGACACTGTTTGCCGCTTTCAAGGCCCGCGATCAGTACAAGGGAGACGGTGTCTTTCGCGTGTGGTTAACAGGAATTCTGAAACGGAAAATCATCGACTATTTCCGGGCACGGGGCAGGGCGTTCACCTCACAACTTGAGGAGGGACCGGACATCACCGAACAGCTTTTCGACAAAAAAGGGAAATGGAAAAGCGACCCCCGCATTTTCGGCAACAGCCCGGGAGCTTCAATCGAATCCGAGGAATTCTGGCTGGTCTTCAACGGTTGGCTGGAAAAACTTCCCGGCAAACAGGGGAGCGTTTTTTCCTCCGAGAGGTTGATGAGGAATCGACTGACAACATCTGCGAGGCCTTGTCGATTTCGGCTTCCAACCTGTGGGTCCTGTTGCACCGGGCCAGGATCGCCCTGGCACGGTGCCTGAAAGTGAACTGGGACGCGAACCTGGGGGATGGAGTCAATGCTTAAAAAAGTCGGTATCTGCAAAGAGATGATTCGCCTCGCCTCCAAGGGATTGGATACCAGGCTTTCACTGCCCGAGGCCTTTGCCTTGAAATTCCACAATCTTCTCTGCAGGGCCTGCCGCGGCTATACACGCGAACTCCGCCAACTTCACCAATTGGCCCTGAAGAGACAGATGGAATTCGAGGCAAAAATTGACGAAGACAGGAAACAACGCCTCAAGACCAACCTTGAAAAACAGATTTCCGAATCCGACGACTGATTTGTCATTTCGAGAGGGTTCTGTGCTTTGCCGTTTCCACGGGCCTTCCTGCAAGGTTTCGGGGGCAGCCGCAGTGCCCACCCAAACCAGTGTCCCGTTTTTGGTTCCGGCCAGGCACATCACGCGTTCCGTCCGATTCATCCTGAATCGATACGATGGATGGAATGAACTTACCTGCAAAGGACGTCACAACAGCTGGTTTGCTCGGCAACAGGTAATGTCCGCGGCGACCGACTCCCGGGTCCACAGTAAAAGGGCTTCCCCTGGAAAAGGGAAAGCAAATCCGCACTGCCAGTTTTCCGCAATGGGGTAAAACGTGGTCGACTTCCTCATGTCCTCTTGTTGCCCGAACCGGAAACTGAAACACTGGGTCTCGATGAACCCAACCCGCTTCCCACATGCCCCACTTTAATGAGCTTGAGTCCCAAATTGCCGGAAATCGAGTTCCTCCTTGAGGAGGGCGCCGTCCTGGTCGTCAACAAGCCGGCGGGAATCCTGACTCAGGCGCCCCCGGAAATTGACAGCATGGAACTGCGCCTGAAACGGTTCCTCAAGCTCCGGGATGAAAAGCCGGGAAAAGTCTACCTCGGTGTTCCCCACCGTCTCGATCGCCCAGTCAGCGGCGTCATGGTTTTCGCGAAAAACGTCCGCGCCACCCGTCGCCTTGCGGAACAATTTGAGTACCGGTCGATCGTAAAAAAATACTGGGCCCTGGTAGAAGGACACCCTTCGGAAGACTCGGGTGAGTGGGTCGACTACATGCGAAAAATCCCGGGACAGGCCATGTCTGAAATCCTCCCCGAGGATGATCCGAATGCCCAATTGGCAATCCTCAAGTACAGGACGCTCGAAAAGTTCCAGGACAGATCTCTACTGGAAATCCGGTTGGAAACCGGGCGAACACATCAAATACGGCTTCAATGCGGTTCCCGCAAACTCCCCATCGTGGGAGACCTGCAGTACGGCGCTCAGACCAGTTTCGGTCCGCCGGAGCCGGATGCCAGGAAACGTCGGATCGGTCTCCATGCCCGGTCCCTGAAATTTGAACACCCGATGACCCGGGATTTCCATTTCCTGACGGCTCCCCTTTCAGGTGCCTGGATGGACTTGTCCATCCAGGAGCATTGACCGACGCGTAATGAGAAACGATTTCCCAAAAGGGACCCGTTTCAAGCAAAATCCCCCAACGGACCAAAACCGTATCCCATCCGGAATCCGGCCAACCCGATCATGAATGCCCTCTTTTCGTTTCAGCAACAAGGCTTTGTTCACCTCGATGGTTTTTTACCGGACCAGGAACTGAGGGAACTGCAGCAGCACCTGGAGCTGTTTATCCGGGAAAAGGTTCCCGGCCTTCCACGGGAAAAGGTCTTCTACGATCAATTGGGGGACGCTCGATCATTAAAGCAGATTCAGACCTTGTTTGAATTCGATGACTATTTTCACAGACTGATGTTTGGCAGCCGATTTGAAAAGCTGGCTCGCGAACTCCTCCAGCAGGAAGTCATCGGCGTCAACATGCAGTATTTCAACAAACCGCCCCTGACAAGCCAGCCGACTCCAGCCCACCAGGACGGATACTACTTCATGCTGGAACCCAACGAAGCGGTCACACTCTGGCTGGCCATCGATGCGACCGATGAGGAAAACGGTTGCGTTCGTTACCTCCCGGGTTCCCACCAGCAGGGACTGCGCCCCCACCACCCCACCGGGACCATTGGCTTTTCCCAGGGAATCAGCGACTATGGTGAATCGGAAAAAACGGAGGATATCCCGATCCACTCCCGGGCGGGAGACTTGCTGGCCCACCACGCGCTGACGATTCACAGGGCGGAAGAAAATCGTTCCTGTTCGAGACAGCGTCGGGCCATCGGCCTGATTTATTAGTCCCGGGAGGCCAGGGAGTCCGAAGAAAAAAAAGCACGCCAGGAAGAACTGCTTTCCGACTGGCGTAAAAATGGCAAAATCTAGCCTTTCCGCCTTCCACGGCCCACCGTAGCATAAAGTCGCAGGCTACTTTTTCAGAAGAGTGTCAGGAAAGCTGCCCGATTCGAATTTTTGAATCATCAATTACCACCAGACATTCGATGCATCCAAGGGGACTTTTCCTGAATGAGCGATGAAAGCAGATTGCTGATTGCCATTTGCACCTATAACGAGATCCACAATCTCCCTTCGCTCTACGAGAGCTTGCGGGAGAATTTCACCAGGGCAACTCTCCTGGTCGTTGACGACCGATCCCCTGACGGCACCGGTGACTGGTGCGACCGTACAGCCGAGGTGGATCCACTCTTTCGTGTCCTTCATCGCAAAGAAAAATCGGGGCTCGGATCGGCCACGCTGGCTGCGTTTGAATACGGGATCGAAAAAGACTTTGATTTCGTACTGACGATGGACGGTGACTGGAGCCATCATCCAGCCGAGGCCCGAGATGTATTTGACAGCCTGCTGCACGATCCGGATTGCCAACTCAGTATCGGTTCCCGCTATATCCGGGGAGGAAAAATTGAAGGCTGGCCATTCAAACGGCACCTCATGAGTTTCTGCATCAATACCTATGCACGCTGGATGATCGGTTTGAAAACGGCTGATTGCAGTGGTGCCTTCCGCTGCTACCGCACCTCTTTCCTGCGCCAGGTCGATTTCGCAAGAATCCAGGGGATGGGTTACGCCTACCTTGAGGAAATCCTCTGGTGGGCCCGCTGCCTGCAGGCCAGGATTACCGAAACGCCAATTACTTTTACCAATCGAACCGCGGGTCAATCCAAGATCAACTACAAAGAGGCGATCCGGGCGGTATGGATCATTTTCTGCATCGGCTTGCAAAGGATTCTCCGGCTGAAGACACCCCGGCCGAGCTGACACGCGTTGACCGTCCAATTCCGCTCATCACCCCGATTCAATAACGGGTTGTAAATTCGTGCAGGTTAAACAGGACCCGTGCAACGGCGATCCAGGCAACCAGTTCAGGTCCGCCATCCTGTTTCAATTGGCCAACTTTCAAAATCTCTCGATTCGCCTGGCCCTCCTCCAGGGACTTTTGATAAACCAGCTTGAGGATGGTCAGTTCCTGGCGGTTCGGGGCCCGACCAAGCACCTGCTGAAACGCATACCGAAACTTCTTGTCGAACGTTTCTTCCCGTTCCCGGATTCGCCCGGCAAAGGAACGGGCAGCCTCCACGAAGCTTGGGTCGTTGAGCAGAACGAGCGCTTGCTGCGGCGTGTTGGACCGAACCCGTTCTGCGGTGCACTCTTCCCGGGAAGGTGCATCGAAAGCGAGCAGGGCAGGGTGAAGGAACAGCCTTTGCCAATGGGTATAAAGCCCCCTCCGGTACTGGTTTTTGCCCCGGTCTTCCTGGTAGGTCCGCCGGGGAAAATTCAAATGCTGGTAATAGCCGCTCGGCTGGTAAGGCCTTGCACTCGGTCCCCCAACCTCCTGCACCAGCAATCCGCTGGTTGCCAGGGCCTGATCACGCACAATCTCGGCCTCGACACGAAACCTGTTCTGCCTGGCCAGCCACCGATTTCGGGGATCCAGCTCATCCAACCGATCGCTGGAGACGGAGGACTGCTGATAGGTAGCAGATTGAGTCAATAACCTTACCAGGTATTTGAGGTCCCAACCGCTTTCCATCAAGTCGAGAGCCAGGTAATCCAGCAGCTCCGGATGGGAAGGGACCGTTCCCTGTGAGCCAAAATCATCCCCCGTTGGCACCAGTCCGGTGCCGAACAATTTTTTCCAGAGCCGGTTGACCTGGACCCTCGCGGTGAGCGGGTTTTGCCTGGAAACCAGCCAGTCAGCCAATTCCAGGCGGGAAAGCCTGCCTGCCGGATTGGCCTCTCCGGATGGCAGGAAAGAAGGAACACCCGCGGTAACCACCGGTCCAGATTCATCCAGCCAATTTCCCCGCGGCAGGATCCGCATCTGGCGAGGTGCCCGGGAAACCGTTGTCAGGACGGTAACCCATTTCTTTCGCATCTCCGCCAGTCTATTCCTGGCCGCGGATACCTGTTTACCGATTTCAGCAAGGACCCGATTCTCACTCAGGAAGGCGCTTCGGATTTTTTCCTGTTCCGCCGGTGTGCGTTGGCTGGCCGGTCGATCGATCGCCCTTTTGAGGTCGCTTTCCATTGACAGACTTGCCAGAACGGCATCAGTTGCCTGGGGTAGATGGGACAGCCGAAACCGGCCGATCACGTGCCCCGGGTTGTCATGTTTCTGCTCAAGATGAATGACCAGGCGTTCGTCCTCCCGGGGCTCAATCACCGGGCTGATGACGAACAGCGCACTCTGTGCCTTGCCCACCTCGGGTAAAATGGCCCACCCCGGCTTCGGTCCCTGCCTGTCATTATCGATGGCCGATGCAGCATGCCATTTTTTGTAGGGCGTGTGCTCCCCGGCAAGCGTCTGGTCAAATGTCGACACGGCCCTTGTGAACTTCGCAAAACGCGAGCCCCTGGAGGATTTCAACTCCAACCGGATTTCGCTGAGTACGAAATTGCCATTACCGGCCCGACCCGGACCTTTTTGAGGCAGGGAATCGTGCGGCAACACATCGAGGCGGATGACCCCCAATTGCGAAGGCGTTACCCCGGTGGAAAGCCGGTAGATGTCGGTAGCCGCCCGCTTTCCGCTGGCCAGCAGGCTTCCATCTTCCAGCACTTTCAGGTCGGTACCCGATTGGGAATCAAAAGAGGCATCGTCAAAAGTTTTCCAGGCAGGTTGCTGCCGGATTTCCCTGATCCACTCATCGATCTTGCCAAGTTGTTTTTTCTTTTCGGAAACAAGGTTCTTTTCCAGCAAAACCAGCTCCTTTTCCGCCGCCTGCTGTTCCGCCAATTGAGTAGCCGTTGGAATTTCCAGTCGCGGCCCCCAATCGCCACTCCTCTCGGCTCCCGGGTAATAGCCTTTTTCGGTGATGTCAGCAAAAAAGGCTGCAAAGCGGTAGAAATCCCGGCTGGAAAAGGGGTCGTATTTGTGATCGTGACATTCGGCGCAGCCGAGCGTCGAGCCGAGCCAGGTGACCGATGTGGTCCGAACCCGATCCGCTGCATACCGGGCGAGATATTCCTTGTCCTGTGCTCCCCCTTCAGTCGTCATCATGTTCAACCGGTTGTAGGCCGAGGCAACGCGCTGTTCCAACGTGGCATTGGGCAACAGGTCCCCCGCAATCTGCTCACGGGTGAATCGGTCAAAGGGCAGGCTGGCGTTAAACGCATCGATCACGTAATCCCTGTAGGGCGACATGCTGATCGGGTTGTCAGAATGAATCCCGGAGGTGTCCGCGTAACGAACCAGGTCCAGCCACTCAATTGCCATCCGTTCGCCAAAAGAGGGTGAGGCCAGCAACCGTTCCACTGCCTGATCGTAATCCACCGGTTCACCGGAATCACCCAGCGTGACCGCCGGCGGCAATCCGGCCAGGTCCAGGCTGACACGCCGAATCAGCGTCGACTGATCCGCTCGGGCATTGGGTTGCAGTCCCAATGCCTCCAGGCGTGACAGGATGAACCGGTCGACGGCGTTTTTTGACCAACCGGAATGGACCACCTCGGGAAGCTCTGGACGTCGAATCGGTTGATAGGACCAGTGACCGCTCACTTGGGCACCCTGGGATATCCACTGACGAATCCGCTCCACCTCCGCACCGGACAACCTTTTCTTCCCCGATCCGGGCGGGGGCATGACCTCGTCCGGATCATGACTGCTGATCCGGTCAAGTAGCGTGGATTCCGCAGAATTGCCAATCACGTCTGCAAACCCGGACCGGTCCCCATCCAGCCTCAGGTCCGCCTCACGTGTCTTGGCATCGGGACCGTGACACTGAAAGCAGTTGGCCGACAGAAGGGGCTTGATGTCCCGGACAAAATCAACCGTGTGCCGATCCTCATCCGCCAGTGAAACCGTGACCGGCAGCAGGGCGGAGGAAAACAGAAAAAAAGCGACGGATCTGGTAAAGAATTTCATCAAGGGAATGACCCGGGGGTTTGAAATGTCGTCTTCCCATTTTATGACAAAAAAGGGTCGTCCTTCAAACCGGATCCCGGTGGGATATTCATTGGCTGTTGGCGTATAATGCAGGCCTCTCGGCAGCCGCGTGGCAACCCCGCCAGTCACTGCCGCTACCCGAACTGGAAATTCTCAAAAAACTGAAAAGCACCCCCATGAAGAATCCCGGATTACCCAAGCTTCCTGCCAGCCTGGTCACTTCCTGCCTGCTGGCAGCCTGTCTTTGCCCGATTTCGGGACAGGAGTTCAGTCGGGCAGACAAATTGCGTGGTTCGGTGACCCCGGAACGGGCCTGGTGGGACATTTTGCACTATGACCTGAAAATGCGAATTTTCCCGGAAACCCGGGAGCTTTCCGGTACCAACCGAATCACTTTTCAAACTCTCAAGTCTGGTCGAACGATGCAAATCGACCTGCAGGAGCCACTGGCGATTTCCAGAGTCACCCACGAAGGAAAACAGCTGGAGTTCACCCGGGAGGGAAATGCACACTGGATTCAGTTCGGCAAGCCACTGGCAGCCGGGAAGCGGACTTCCATCACGGTGCATTACGGTGGCAAGCCTGTGGAAAGCAAAAACCCACCCTGGAGTGGTGGACTTTCCTGGCAAAAAGACAAAAAAGGGGAGCACTTTATCGCCACCTCCTGCCAGGGAATTGGGGCCAGCATCTGGTGGCCCTGCAAAGATCACGGATACGACGAACCGGACAATGGAATGAAGATCACCGTCACGGTTCCGGAAACCTTGACGGCTGTAGCCAATGGGAGGCTGGAGAAAACGGAACACCATCGCCAGGACAAGACACGAACGTTTCACTGGATGGTAACCCAGCCCATCAATAATTACTGCGTCAACCTGAACATTGGAAACTATGTTCACATCGCCGAGAAATTCACTGGCGAGGCTGGTGACCTGGACATGGATTACTGGGTCCTGAAACACCACCGGGAAGAGGCCATCCGACAATTCGTGGAGGCTCCCCGAACGATTGAAGCCTTTGAGTACTGGTTTGGTCCGTACCCCTTTTACGAGGACAGCTACAAACTCGTGCAGGTTCCCTACCTGGGCATGGAGCACCAGAGTTCGGTCACCTACGGGAACGGTTTCCGGAACGGGTACCGGGGTCGGGACCTCAGCGGAACCGGGGTCGGATTGAAATTTGATTTCATCATTGTTCACGAGACGGGGCACGAGTGGTTTGGCAACAATGTTTCGATGAAAGACGCGGCGGACATGTGGATTCACGAAAGCTTTACCAACTACTCGGAAAACCTTTTTGTGGAGTACCATTTCACCCGCAAAGAAGCCGAAGACTACGTGATTGGCTGCCGAAAGCTGATCAAAAATGACCAACCGATCATCGGCACCTACAACGTCAACCGGTCAGGCTCAGGTGACATGTATTACAAAGGTGGAAACATGCTGCACACGATTCGACATTGCATTGACAATGACATCCGATGGAGAAAAATCCTGCGGGGAATCAACCGAAATTTCTGGCACCAGACAGTCACTACGGGCCAGATCGAAGAATACATTTCCCGGGAATCCGGGATCGACTTCGGCAAGGTATTCGACCAATACCTGCGGCAGACAGAAATCCCCGAACTGGTCTATTCCATCAAAGACAAGCAAATCACCTTCCAGTTTGAGAATTGCGTGGAAGGGTTTTCCATGCCTGTGCGGGCCAGGGTCAATGGCCAGGTTGTCCAGTGGAACGTAACCAACCGTCCACAAACCTTCGATGCACCGCAAACGATCGACCATTTCGCAGTGGATCGGAATTTCTACATTGGTGTTCGGGATCGCAGCCTGCAGCAGTGAGGCTGCCACCACCGGTCAGCAAAGAAGCCATTTGCCAGGGCACCCCGACAGGCGGCCATCCACATGGGATGCAAATCGGCTCGGGACGAGGGTTGCCCTGGAAGACTCACTGGCCCGTCAATCGATTCCGGCAGCCTCCGGTGCCAAAGCTTTCATCATCAGGGCGCAGAGGTAAGCACCATAGGTTCCCAGGGCATACCCAACCGTCGCCAGCAGCACACCCACCGGAGCAAGTGACGGGTGAAAAGCACCGGCGACAACCGGTGCACTGGCCGCTCCCCCGATGTTGGCCTTGCTGCCCACAGCAAGGAAAAAATAGGGCGCTCGGATCATCCACCCGACCAGGAACATCAGGCCCACGTGAAATGCCATCCAGACCAGGCCCACCAGGAAAAACCCGGGATACTTGACCACGGCGGCCAGATCCATCGACATTCCAATCACAGCCACGAGGATAAAGATAAACACGGTTCCAAGCTTCATCGCTCCCACGCCTTCGTACTCCCGGACGCGGGTAAAGGAAAAGCAGAGCCCCAGCGTGGTCGCTGAAAGGATCAGCCAGAAAAAGCTGGAGCCCAGGCTCATGTTACGGACAAAGCCAAACCGTGCCGGATCGAAATCGGCCAACGAACTGAGAAAGGGGGCAATCGAATCGGCAAACAGGTGACAGAGGCCGGTTCCGCCAAAAATCAGCGCAGCCAGGACCACCAGGTCGGTCGTTGTCGGAATCCGTTGAGACCCCTCGCTGAATTTTTCCATTCGTTCCTGAAGGTCACGGATGCTGGACGAATCGGCCTTGAATTTCCTGTCGATTGCATCCGCTTTCCCCACCCCCAGCAGCAGGAAGATCATCCAGAATTCGGCAACCAGCACGTCCACCGCAATCATGGCGGTAAAGAGATTTTTCTCCGGTTTGAAGATCCCTTCCATGGCCAACTGGTTGGCTCCCCCACCGATCCAGCTTCCAGCTACTGTTGAGAGCCCCTTCCAGGTCTCACCACCGACCAGCCCGGGCGCAAACAGACTCACCAGCAAAACGGCGATGGGGCCGCCAAGGACTACTCCCACCGTCCCAGTAAGAAACATGACCAGTGCCTTGGGACCAAGCCGCAGAATTCCTCCCAGATCGATGCTGAGTGTCAAAAGAATCAGACTGGCAGGCAAAAAATAGCGTGAAGCCACGTAGTAAAGATTGGAACGCTCCGGATTGACGACCCCAAACAGGGTCAACAGGGAGGGAAGGAAATAACAGAGCAACAGCATCGGCACGAATTTGTAGAAAGTCTTCAAGGCCGGACGCTTGCTGCTGGAAGTGAAAAAGACAAAGCCCAGGATCATCATCAGAAAGCCGAAGATCACCGCGTCGTTTTCAATCAGCGGAGTGTGTGCGGCATGCTCCACCGCAGCATGGAGAGAATCCGCCACCGTTTCGCCCGAGATCTGCTGGATCTCGCTGCTGGAAAGTTCCCCCGTGGTACTGTTTTTATCTTCCATCAATTCGGGTCCTGGCATTTTTGACACCATTGTAGGTCAATCGCCAAGTTGCTGGGTACCCACCTTTTGCGGTATCCAACGGGGCCCGAATCGAAAGAATTCCAGCCGACCCTGGCCACGCCCGAAGGCACGGCCAGGGTTGAACCGGGTAAACCGGCGGCAGGAAGGTGCTGAACGAATGGCTGGATTACCCTACCAGCAGGCCTGAAACCAGCGTTTCAGTTTGGAAAAACAGCTTTCCCGACAGAATTCCGCATAGTCACAACAAAGATCCCAGCACTGACCGGCGGCCTGGGGAACATGGCAACTGGCAACCGGAACGGTGACTGTTTTGGGAACCATCCGGCAAACCTTGTAAGGTACCGAACAGGAAACTTGGTAGGGAATGCAAACCCGGTAGCAGCAGGGTTCCTGGTAATGTTCATATCGGATCCGGGGTTGGAGAACCTGCCGTGTTCTTTGCTCCGGTACCCGCTCAATCCGTGTGCAGGGACGGGTTTCGGGAACCTGCCTCCAAACGGTCTTGTAAACGGTCCGTTTTCTTTTTTCCTTTCGCATTTCGACATAAACCTGGGATCGCTCCTCCGGTACCTGGCGAGTCTCGCTGCGATAGGTGGTGCGGGTTTCGGCCTTGTTAACGTAAATCGTCCGAATAATTTCCCGTTCCGCCTCGACAGGTCGGTACACGGTTTTGTAATTCACCTTTTCGATTACCTTGGGCACCATCACCGTGTACCTCTCCTGCTTTTTTTCCTTGACCATTTTCATCCGGGTCCGGGTGACCGTCCTTTCACGCTGCTCCGGCACCATGATCGTATTCCGCTGGGTTTTCTGCTGAGCCACCTTTCGGTAAACGGTGGTATAAACTGTTTTTTCACGGGTTTCAGGTACGTTGATCGTGTAGGGTACCTGCTGTTCCCGCTGCTCAAGCTTGTAAACCGTTTTGGGAACTTCCCGGGTCCTGACTTCCGGGCGTTTCATGGTCACCTGCCGTGTCCAGGCCCTCGGCTCGTAACGGTATCGGGTCACGGGAATCACCTGAGTTCGCGGTTCGTACCTGGGCTCACAGATCCAGCGGAAACAACTCCGCGTCTCCATTTTTGTCCGGTAGCAACTGATCCACCGTGTCTGAACGCAGGGCCGATAGCAGGTCACCGTCCGCTGGCAGGGTACCTCGCAGCGTTCGATCCGGTATTTCGTGCAATTGATCTGGCGTGTTTCTTTCCGTGGCACCCAGACCCTCCGACAGACAGACCGCTGCTGGCAACGATCACATCGTCCGCAATGGTCGACACAGTTGGCTGCAACCACCGGAGTGGAAACCGTTTGCCAACTGCCACAATCCACCGTGACCCATTTCTTTTCAACGTAAGGTACCCTGCGGCAAACGGTACGAGTTCCGGAAACCGTCTTCTGGTAGGGAACCATGACCCGGCAGTTCACCGGTACTTTTTCATAGCAGGGAACACAGACACGGGTCTTTTCTTCGACCTGTTTCCAATGGGGCACACAGACCGTGAACTGGTGGGTAATTTCATCCCGGTAGGGAACACAGACATTCCGGTATTCGGTCACCTCCTCCGTGTAGGGAACCTGCACGGTATAGTACTCTGTCTCGTACTGCGTGTGCGGTATGCGTACTGTGTAATTGCGGGTCCGGTACCGGGTAACCGGAACGTGTACCACGTAGGTTCGCTTTTCAGGCACCTGCGTCGGGACGTTCCGATAGACAGTGAAGGTCAATTCCTGCAACTTGGGAACCATCTCGGTGTATACTTCTTTGGCCTCATATTTGACCGGAATACTGCGGTAGGTATGGACTTCCCGCATCCGGGTTTCCGGAACCTGGATGGTCTGTTTGATTTTTTCTTCAACCGTTTGTGGAACCTTGCGCACATACGTTTCCACCGTCTTTTCCAGCTTGGGAACCCGAACGATCACCTCCTGCCGAATGGGAATCTGCTGGGTGACCGTACGCATGACGGTCCAGGTCCGCTTTTTGGTCTCCGGAACCTCTACGGTGTACTCTTCCTCAACTGCCACGGTATCGGGGACGTTTTTATAAGTCGTGTGAAACGTCGTCACCGGTCGTGGCACATAGGCTGTGTAGGTCTGATCCACCGGAACCCAGTCACATACTTTTCGATAGCGATCGACAAAATATTGCCGTTCCTCAAACCGGTAACGCGTTTGACTGAAATTTCGATAACAGGTTTCCCAACTCGGGACCCAAACTGTTTTCCGTAACGCTGGAGCGAAATCGTCCGGGGACCGATTTTCAGATTTGCCGTATTCGCTTTGCCGAAACGAAACGGGGCCTCCGGTTTCCGAGCTGACCGGGGCAACAACCTGAAATTTTCCTGTACGGGAAACCCCATTTCCCGCGTCCGTTCCGGACTGCGGGGGTGAACCTGCCGGGAAAATCGCCGTCCATATCAGGACAGAAGAACAAAGAATCGATGGATGGGTCATTTTCTTTAAACCGAAACCGGCTAAATCTCTCTCTTTTGGCGGTTTTGAGCCAATTCATCCGCGCAAAACTGGCGCACCTGATAGACTCAGACAGGATTAGGTAGGTTGGATGGACTTCCCCGGCAAGAAAATTCACCGGGGGCCCAACATCCCGAAACGAATCACGGCAAGCTGGCCGGCTTGTGCCGGTTATAGGGGCCGATTCCCCCGGTTGAGGTCGACGTGAAACGGGTTCCAGGCCGGAGCGGATACAAGCACCTGACGCTGGGCTGCGTTTCATGACTGGCGATTCGCTCACGGCTCCGGTTTTGTTTGCCGGGATTGCGATTCCAAGCACCTGGCGATGTGAAAACCAGAATGGCCCCCACCATCAGAATCGCTGGAATCTGGTCGAACGACCTCCGAGACCGTTTCAAAACGGCGAACGGTGGCTCGCATTCCGCGAAGGCCAACAGCCCCGGAACCCGATAACCCCGGGTGTCCACTGCAATGATTTTTGCGGCCCTGCGAAAGGTTTTTGACTCAAGGAAAAATAAGTGAAAAGTGAACAGGAGCTGGAAGCTCAAATTGAAAATCATGTGTCGAGGCAGGAGTATCGACCGGTCAAACCGAAGGTGATCGCCAAAAAGCTGAAAATCGAAAAAGAAGACCTGCGTCCATTCAAACGTGTTCTCAAGAGGTTGATCCGTTCGGGGCGGTTGAAGTGGGGCTCCAAGCACCTGGTGATGAAGGGAATGGAAACAAAGTCTCCCCGAAAAGATATCCTGGGTACATTCAAGATGACCTCCCGTGGGTTTGGTGTGGTTCGCACCCGCTCGGATACCGAATGGTACGGCGCGACGGATATTTACATTCCGTTCCAGGGCTGTCTCGATGCCACGACCGGTGACCTGGTACGCATCCGAATCACCCGCAAACGGGAGGGGAGAGATATCCAATACGGCGGACGGGTCGAGGAGGTCGTTGAACGAAAAACCCACCGCTTTGTAGGCACCTATTTTTCCGAGTTTCAGTGGGGTTATGTGCAAATCGACGGGAACCAGTTTCCCGAGCCGGTGGTGGTCGGCGACTCGGCAGCAAAAAACTGCCGGGATGGCGACAAGGTCGTTGTCGAGATGGTTAAATTCCCATCCAGCTACAGCGAGGGAGAAGGGGTCGTGGTTGACGTCCTCGGACCCCACGGTCAACCGGGAGTGGACACCCAACTGGTGATGAATCAATACGGGTTGGTTGCCGAATTCCCCGAACCGGTCCTGGAGGCGGCCCGGGAGGAGGCAGACCGTTTCGACGAGTCAATTCACAAAGATCGGCTGGACCTGACAGCCGAATGCATTGTCACCATTGATCCCCGGGATGCCCGCGATTTTGACGACGCGATTTCGCTTTCCCGAATTGAAAACGGTCACTGGCTGCTGGGGGTCCACATTGCCGATGTCTCCCACTTTGTTCGGCCGAATACAGCACTGGATGACGAAGCCTACAAAAGGGGAACCAGTGTCTACCTGCCCGATCGGGTGATCCCGATGCTGCCCGAGGTCATTTCGAACAACCTGGCCAGCCTGCAGCCTGAGCGCGTCCGGTATGCCATGTCCGCATTCATCGAATTTACCGAGGAGGGTGCGCGGGTCAAAACGGAGGTCAAGCGAACCGCCATCCAGAGCAAACGCCGGTTCACCTATGAGGAGGTCGATGACTTCCTGGAACGCCCGATTGCCTGGAGACGAAAACTGGACCACCAGACGTTTTCCCTCCTGGAGCGAATGTACAAACTTGCCATGATGCTTCGTGCCCGCCGAAACCGGGACGGAGCGATCGAACTCCACCTTCCCGAAGTCAAGGTCGAACTCGATGGAAAGGGCCGGGTCTGCGGTGCCAAAACTGCAAAGCACACCGAGAGCCACCAGATTATCGAAGAATTCATGCTGGCTGCCAACGAAGCGGTAGCGGAGATGTTTGATGACAGCGGACTCCCGTTTCTGCGACGCGTTCACCCTCAACCCAACCCGGACAAACTTGACGAATTGACGGGATTCGTTCGGGGCCTCGGGATCGAGAGCGACAGCCTTGTCAGCCGGTTTGAAATCCAGCGACTGGTTGAAAAGGTCAAAGGGCTGCCGCAGCAACAGGCCGTTAATTTCGCATTGCTGAAAAGCATGAGCAAAGCCAGGTATTCACCCGAAGAGGATGGACATTACGCACTCGGAAGTGATGCCTACTGCCACTTTACCTCTCCCATTCGCCGTTATCCCGACCTCGTGATTCACCGCATGGTGGGTGCGGTTGCTGACGGGCGAAAGCCGAGTGTGGACAGCAAAACCCTGGCCCGGATCGGTGACGACTGCTCCGCCCGCGAAGAAAATGCCGAACGCGCCGAACGGGACCTGGTCAAGCTGAAACTCCTGGGCTACTTTGCGGACAAGATTGGCATGCAGATGCAAGCCGTAATCACCGGTGTCAAACGAGGTGGTTTTTTTGCCCAGGGAGTGGAATTACCGGTCGATGGTTTTGTCAACGTGCGATCGCTCCCCAATGACCGCTACCACTTCGACCCCCGCTCGATGTCGCTCACCGGGTACCAGGAAGAAAACAATTTCAGACTGGGTGACGAGATCCAGGTTCGAATTTCCCAGGTCGACCTGGACCGCAGAGAGCTTGACTTTGAATTGGATTCCAAACAAAGACGAAACCGTTCCCATAAGGGGGCAGGGGGCTCGGACCGGAAAAAACCGCTCCGTGGCACAAAAGGCAAGTTCCCGGCGAAGAAAAAAAACACGAAGGGGGGACGTCGAAAAACAGCCGCCAGCAAAAAGGGTTCAAGAAGGAAAAAGCGGTAGGTCCGGCATGAGGAGCATCCGTCGGGACCCATAAAAAGGAAAATCCCTGGCTCCAAAGATCAATCACAAGGATTGAAATCGTCCATTTTCAGCGGATCAGGATTCCGAACTTGATTCACCAGGTTTTCCCGGCATAATCTGAGGTTTTACTGTCTTTCATTACCTTCGGAGAAAACCATGAAGTTCTCTTTCTGCCCCAGGAACAGATGGACTGCCGTGTTTGCATTCCTGTTTCTAAAGATGATCTTCTCATCGGCGGTATTCGGCCAATCCAAGGGAATGGGCCCCGCCAAAGCAGCCAAGCTGAAGGCCAAGGCTGGTCTATTTAAAACTGACGGCGGCATTGCAACTGGCATTAGTGGAGATACAGCAAACAATCCAGTCATCAAGGTCTTTTTGAGCACAAAAGAAGCAAAGAAAATCCCCGCGATCATTGAATGCATTGCTATGGTCACCGAGGTGGTGGGACCCATTACGGCCTGGGATGACAAAACAAGGCTCAGCGAGGAAAGCCACCCAAAGATGGGGGCGGTGGATCAAGCCCCCGAGACCGCTTTGCACGAGCTGTCCCCATCGGCGTTTCGGTTGGAACCAATACCACGCCCTATTTTTCGCTGAAACATAGGGGCGCCGATACAAGCTGATTGACATCACCACCGGCAACGTCGTTTCCCGTTACACCCTGAGCAACAACCACGTTTAAGCTGAAGAAAACGAGGGGGTCAAAGGTCTCGACGGGAGCATTCAACCCGGCACACTGGACAACAATTGTGTCCTAGATCTCAAGAACACCATTGGAACCCTGACCGACTTTGTTCCCATTAACTTCAATGGAACCAATTTTGTCGATGCCGCAATTGCAACGGCGAATACCTCGGATGTCGGAACAGCAACCCCCAGCGGTGGCTGGGGCAACCCAACCTCCATCGCCACATCGCCCAGCGTTGGATTGGTGGTTCAAAAATATGGCCGTACTACGGGACAGACCGAAGGGACGATCGACTCGGTCAACGTCTCGGTGAACGTGGGCTATGACGGCGGCACCGCCTTTTTTGAAGACCAGATAATTTTTCGCGGCGGAAAGCAGAAAGGTCGTCGATATGTGTCGGCGACCTTCATTGAATCGGGGGATTCTGTATCGCTGATTATCGACAGCGGAAACAATCCGGTCGAACTCCTTTTTGCCGGAAACAACACGGTCACGATCGCCAATCCTATCAATACGGCTCTGGATGCTTTTTCAGATCCCCAGGCCGGCCTGATGATGTTTTTTGATGATGTTAATTGACCAGCTTGCCCCGGCGAGCGAAACGCTAGGATTCTCCTGTGAATCAAGATACGGAATCGGTACAGGGCGATTCTTTTAAAGACACCCTGGACAAATTTCAACGCCGATGGATGAACCACCCTGGAGTGGTCGCCACCGGCGGATCTTCATTCAATTCGCACAGAATTATCCTGGTTTACCTTTCTGGTGAAGACTAACACAGGATTCCGGAACGGTTTGACGGCAACCCAGGTTTTTGCTCGGTTGCAGGAAGAATCCTCAAACAACGAAAACCGGATTCCTAAACCGTTCCTGGTGCCTTCAGGTTTTTGAAATCCTCTTAAAACAAATCCATCTGCTGCTCACCTTTACCCTTCCACTCTGGCAGGGGAGCAAGATGTTCCACCTTATCCTGCAAGGAGAGGTGGAATTTCCTAGCAAACTCGGGCGCAAAAGCATCATTCGGTGTGTGGGTAAAAAGGTAGGGTGTTTTTCCTTGTCGAATCCACCCGGCTAATTCATTGGTCCATTCCTCGATCCAAGGATCGAGTTTTTCAATCCGGTTGATGCCCACCAGGCGGACAAAAGGAAATTCCCCGGTCACATCCTTCAGGATGGGTACCTTTGGCTTTCGGCGGCGGGCCTCCGATTCGGTCAGATCTCCTGGAGGGAAATGAAAAAGAGCCCGCGAATCAAAGATGACGCGATCCATCTTGAGTGCGCACAACAATTCCAGCAGGCGACTCTTGAAGGGGTCCTGAAAATAATCTCCGTGGCGCACTTCGACGGCTACAGGAAATTTTTCCGGCAGAGCCCGAAGGTATTCCTCAAGTCGAAAAAATTCCTCTCCCCCAAAATCAGGAGGCAACTGCAGGAAAGAAGGGCCCAACCGGTCTGCATCCAGAAGAATCTCCAGGCATTCGCAAAAAAGATCTGTTTCGGCTCGGGCACCTGCCAAACGGCATTCATGGGAAATGCTACGGGGAAACTTGAGCGCGAAACGGAAACCATCTTCTGTCTGGCTTGCCCATTTTTGCACCGTTGAAATGGTCGGCAGACCGTAAAAGGTCGCATTCCCTTCCACCGTCCCAAAAGCCTGCGAATACAAGGGCAACCAGTCACCCCGCCGCGAATTCCGGGGATAAAGCTTTCCCTTCCAATGTTCACAGGCCCAGACTGGGCAGCCGAGGTAATATTTTGCGGTCTGGCTCATGGACCTGTTTTCCAACGATTCTGATTTGGCGGGTTTCTCTTGGCTATGATAAAATGTTGAACGCTGATCGGTAAGATTCCCGCCAGCCAGTTCAGGCGGATTCGTTAACCAGCCGACTGAGCTGCTCCGCGAGGGAAGTCGCATGCTTCGTCAAACAACGTGTCCGAAACGCGACCAATTTCGTGGACATTCAACCGTCCTGTTGAAAAGAACCAAACCATGATTCCGCTCAAGCTTTGTTCCCGGGAAGTCAACACCTCACGCCGCCAACTGCTGACCCGCGGAGGAGCCGGGCTGCTGGGGCTCACACTGCCGAGATTACTCGCAGCAGAAGAAGCAACCCCCATCTTCCGCCCGGCTAGGGCCAAATCGGTTATCTTCCTGTTCCTCTTTGGCGGCCCCAGTCAACTGGAAACTTTTGACATGAAACCGGATGCGCCGGAAGAAATCCGCGGCCCCTTTCATCCAACCCCCTGCAGGACCTCCGGGCTGGTGATGTCGGATCAACTTCCGAGGCTGGCGAATCTCTCTGACCGTTACTGCATTATTCGGTCGATGACCCATTCCTTCAATGACCACAGTGGAGCTGGCCATTACATCCAAACGGGAAGAAGATGGCACATACCCGTTGGTGGCGGTTTTTCCGCTACACCGCAGGACTGGCCCTCCTACGGTTCGGTCGTAGAATACCTTTCTCAGAAACATGCGAATGGACTTGAATCGGATATCCCCGCGTATGCAGTGGTCCCCAATCGACTGGGAAAATTGCAGGACGGTGGCCAGTATGTCAGGCCGGGAGAATACGCCGGTTGGCTCGGAAAACCTTACAATGGCCTAACGACCTCGATTCCCAAAAAATCAAAAACGGACAATCCCTACTGGCGGAACTGCTCCGATCGGGAACTCCATTTTCAACTGGAGGGTCTTGGCAATGAAGTGTCGCTTGAGGTTATGCGGCAGCGACTGAGCCTTTCCGAACAGTTTGACCGTGCGAACCGTCAATTCGAAAAAACCTACGATTCTTCATCAGATTCCATTCGTCGCCGGGCGATTTCCATGGTCACATCGGCAAAGACCCGCCAGGCTCTCGAACTCAAGAGCGAGTCCGATCGAACACGCGAAAATTATGGACGCCACCTGTTTGGCCAATCCTGCCTTGTCGCCCGGAAACTGGTAGAGGCAGGGGTGCGGTTTGTGACAGTTCACTACGACTGTGTCGACGGCTACAGCTGGGATTCCCATCGAAATAGTGCCGACGTCAAAAAACACCTTCTCCCGACTTTTGACCAGGGCTGTTCAGCGTTGTTGCAGGATCTCGAAGCGCGGGGCCTGTTGGATGAAACCATGGTGATCGCGATCGGAGAAATGGGCAGAACTCCCAACGCAAACAAGGCCTGGGGACGGGATCATTGGAGCACCCTCTTCTCGGCGCTGGTGGCCGGCGCAGGTGTCCAGCCTGGGTCAGTCTACGGGCGATCGGACCGAATGGCGGCCTACGCCACTGAAAACCCGGTGAGCCCGGAAGACCTGGCCGCCACAATCTATTGGCGGATGGGAATCGACCATCAGCTGATGTTGCCCGATTCCCTCGGTCGCCCCACACCCATGATCGATGGCGGTCGACCAGTCAAAGAAATCTTTGGCTGAGGAAAAATACCCATCGCTCGCGCAACCTGTTCCAGCTTGCTTTGCTCAGCTGCAGCCGCCAGGGGAAGACCCTCCAAAATGAGTAAAGAGGGGCTGAATGTTTCTGACCATCGACTGGATAACTCGGCAATCCTTGCAACCCGTTGTCTTCATTCTCCCCTGGTAAAGATCCCGTTCTTGTCCCAGGGCTCCCCGGTTACCGAAGGCCTTATCTAACGGGCAACCCCCGTTTGCAACCCCATGACCTGATCCTGAAGCGGTCTTTTGCTTTTCCGGACGGAACCTGGTTTTACCGGCTACAGAGTTCTCCGGGGCCGTAATTTCCAATCGGTCGAACTTCTTCCAGCAGGGCGTTTTTATTTTCGGGAGGCTTCACCGGCCTGCTTTTGAAATTCCAGTCGGGTTTCCCGGATTGCCCGCTTTGCTTCCTCTTTTGAGATCTCTCCTTTCTCTTCGGCCTGCTGAATTTCGCGAATACGTCGCAGAACGAGTTCGTTTTTTTCCTTGATCCGTGCCTCCTGAACTTTGCGATTTCGGGAATCTCGCTCCCCGGCTTCGCGTTCCTCTCGTTGCCGCTCTTCACGTTGTCGCTCTTCACGTTGTCGATATTTACTTTGTCGATCTTCACGTTGTCGGTTATTCTGCGGCCGCTCCGAATTGGGGCGTTTCTCATCGCGATTCATCTCCCGCTGATGCTCCATTTCAGCGCGGCGAAAACGCTCTCGCATCTCACGCTCAGCCATTTCGATTTTTTCTTTCATTTCCACTGGGGAAAGACGACCACGTTCTACCTCGCGACGAAGTTCTTCACGGAATTGACCAATGCGACGTTCCAACCCGTGCCACATCTCTTCCAGGTGATTCTCGCCGGCATCACGATCAGGATGCTCTCTGCCATCGTGTTCCCGTTCGTGCCGTTCTGGTTCATGACGTTCCCGTTCATCGTCGGAATGATGCTCGCCATGATCCCTTCGCTGATGGTGCTCCATTTCTTCCTGACGGAAACGTTCCCACATCTGCCGCTCGGCACTCTCGAACCTCTCCTGCATCTCTTGTCGGGAGAGACGTCCCCCTTCTACCTGACGGCCAAGTTCTTCATGAAATCGACGGAGACGCTGCTCGATCCCGTGTCGCATCTCTTCCAGGTGATTCTCGCCGGCGTCCCGATCATGATGCTCTCTGCTATCGTGTTCCCGCTCGTGCTGCTCCCGTTCATGATGTTCCCGTTCATTGTCAGAATCGGAAGGGTGCTCGCCATGATCCCTTCGCTGATGGTGCTCCCTGTCTTCGTGACGGAAATGTTCCCACATTTCCCGTTCGGCCATCCGGAACCTTTCCTCCATTTCTTCCCAGGAAAGACGTCCCCCCTCTACCTGACGCTCCAGGTCTTCCCGGTAATGACGGAGACGCTGCTCGATCCCTCGGTGCTCCTCTTCCATTTGAGCATGAACAGTGGATTTTAGAGCTTCCATCATCGCCAGAGCCTGGGACAAAGACAATTCTCCTTCCGCAACGGCAGATCCCAGGCGACGCTCCACCGCATCGAAATCCTGCCCTTCAACCACACCATCCGTTAAAGACGAAAGAGCCAGTAACATGGCGATCACAAACTTGCCAACTGTTGGCGCGAACGAACGACGAAGTCGATTGAACATGTAAATTCTCTGATTTTGAACAATGGAAAGAAATGCTGGTGCTTTGAACTCCCGACGGATCAAACAAGCACGCAGTCGCTTTTACTCCCAGTATAGCAACGGGAGACGGAATCGGGTGAAAAAGCAGAATCAACCCAGGAGGGCCCAAACGTGACAAATCAAAACCGGACCGATTCCGTTGATTCTTCCTGCCAAACCCCATTTTTGTATCAAATTGAATTTGTCGTTCATTCCTGTTACCCTCGATAGGAATCTTTCCTTTTTCGGCAACGCTCGATCTTTTCAAAATTTTCCGAGAGGAACTACCCATCCGTCTTGCACCCTGTTTTTTTGGAAGCAAACATGAATCGAAAAACCATCTGGGCGATCGCCTTTTTGACCATCTCCAACCTGGGGCAACTGACCATGTCAGAAGAGCTGAAAGTGGGCCAGAAAGCCCCTGAATTTTCACTGAAAGGGACCGATGGCAAACTCTACAAGCTATCGCAATTCAAGGACAAACAGTACGTCATTGTCGCCTGGTACCCCAAGGCGTTAACCGGTGGCTGAACGGTCGAATGCAAGTCACTTCGTGAAAGTGGCAAGGAATTAACAGACCTAGATGTTGCCTTTTTCGGAGCCAGTTGTGACCCGGTAGAACTGAACACCCGGTTTTCCAAAAAACTGGACCTGAATTATCCGTTGCTCAGTGACACGGACGGTTCGGTTGCCAAGGCCTACGGAATTCACAACGGAAGATTCTCCAAGCGAGTCACGTTCATTATCGACAAGCAAGGAAACGTCGCGCACATCGTCAACAAAGTCGATGTCCGCTCGCATGGCAAAGACCTGGTTGCCAAACTCAAAGAAATCCAGGGAGCTTCCAACAAATAAGTTGCTGCAGGGGAAATACGATGCGCGGAACCCCGTCTGCCCCGGCCCCGATTCCAGAAAGAGCTTCGTGGAAACAGGTAGCCCGTGATGACCTTCGATGAAATCTACCGGTGGGCTGCCTCTGAAATCGAGGCCGCCGATGCAATCCTGGTTACCGCGGGAGCCGGAATGGGAGTGGATTCCGGCTTACCCGACTTTCGGTGACAGCAAGGATTCTGGAAAGCCTACCCTCCCTTCGCAAGGCTGGGACTGTCTTTCTCCGAGGTCGCCAATACAAAATGGTTTTTCCAGCGACCTGCCCAGGCAAGGGGTTTTTATGGCCAAACTCTTTAAGCCCACCTTCACTTGGGAGGAGTTCGAAAAGCCTTACCCAGAATGAAACAAGCCCCGGTCATACGGATCTGATCGGGCCTTTTTGCGTTTGATGGTATCAGGCACCAAGTCCGAGTTTGACGTGCTCTTTGAACTCGACTGGTCACTCGTGGTCGACGTCTGCGACCTTCCTCCCGTTGACGAAAAAGTGACCGCTAACCTCTCGATTCTCCTTATGGACGTGCAATCTGACGTTAAGAAAGTTGCTAACAACGTCCCGGTCAATTCCTTCCAGAATCTTTGTCGCATTCTCACGACTGGTGTGTTTTTCCAGCACGACCTCCTCCTTTTTCTCTAATGAGTTCAGAACCTCCAGCCCCTTGCTAGTGCTCCGGTAGACGTAAAAGCCCTTGTGCCCTGCCAACTCAATCCACCCCATAGTCTCGATAATGTGCGGCTCGTGATCGTCTCCGAGGCCGTCGTGAGCGTTTGAGAGAAAATCGTCACGTTCCATGTTAGCGGCGACGGTGGTCAGTATTTCTTTTTGAGCTGCGGTGATGCTCATGCTTTCGCTTTCATTTGAGTGCTGATTTGTGTGTCGAGGGGATTTATACAAAGTGATCCGAAGGGTAAACCCCTATCAGCATCTGGCAGATTTAGTTTGACCTCAGTTTTTACCGTGCCAAACGACCAAACCTTTTTTCAAATATAATGCCAGGACCTGCCAAAACGTTGGATTTGCAGGACATCTTGCTGGAGATCAGCGTGTGAAAAGTTCGAAGAGGAGGATTATTTTGTACTTCATGAGTTCAGGCTTTGCAAGGGGACTTGTCGGAATATCGTTACTGTCGGATCAGTCGAACCGGATCAGCCCCATAGCAAAGTGGGTTTTAAGATTTGAGGGGCACAGGTACCAACTCTATTCCAGCACCCGGCCTCATGTTGGATACGACATTCTGAAAAAGTGGATGCACCATAAACGGCAACCCGGTTTTTTTTAATCAGCAATGTGGATGGCCATTTCCAGCGATCCGGCTTCGAACCTTATCGTTGAGTGCCACGGCTCAATCAATCACTGGCAGTGCAATCGACGTTGCACGGATCAAATCGGGAAAATGTCCGATTTCATGTTTCAAGTAAACGAGATAACTTCCCTCGCGGAGTACCCCCTTCCCAAATGTTCAGCCTGTGGAGAACTGGCTCGACCGAACGTCCTGATGTTCGGGGATGCTCACTGGATCGATGACCGGACACAAAAACAATTCCAGAGGTATCAAAATTGGCAAAAAGGGATCGCGGGCTGTTGACTGTTGATTCTGGAAATTAACGCCGGGAAAGCGAATCCCGGGAAGGACAGCTGGTCCGAATCAATCCACGCGACGCACAGGTGCCACCCGGGGGAATCGGGATCGCCGCGGGCGGCCTCCAGGCGTTGAAATCGATTGATGCTGAAATCGACGCAATCACCAACCGCTGAAACTCAAACGTGGGTGCTCTCAGGCAGGTAAATCAGGGCGCCACACGTTTTACAGAAAACCGGTTTGTTGGCATTCAGATCACTGTGCTGCATGGTGGTTATCTTCTGGAAACATCCGCCACAGAAATCACCATCCAGCGGGGCCAGGGATTCCTCGCCGCGTGAGAGAGCCACCCGGCTGTAATCCGATTTGATGTCGATCGGGATCCGGCTTTCAGACTCTTCCAGCTCTCCCTGAACCCGATCCAGTTCCGCTTGCAGTCCCGCTGTCTCGGTCTCGACGCGGGTACTGACCTTCTTATGCTCGTCCCTCGCACCCTGCAGATCTTCCCCCGCCTGCTGAATCCGGGATTGTGTTTCATCGATTTTTTCAAGCTGCTCTAAGATCTCATCCGAAAGCACCTCGTTCGCCTTTTCGTCCGCGGCAATCTGGTTCTTGAGGACCTGAAATTCATCGTTGGACTTGGCGGCGTTCAGCTTCCCTTTGAAATCAAGAATCTTGTCTTCCCGTTGTTTCAGCAACAGCTGTTTTTCATTGGCCAAAAGCTGGGTCTTTTTAAGGGAGTCTTTCAGGTCAGAGATCGCCCCTTCCGCGTCGCTTACCAGCTTTTCGGTTGCCTTGAGCTGACGGGGGCCTCGCTCAATGCGAGATTTTAAATCCGATTTCTGGCGGTGAATTCGGTGCAGCTTTCGCAATAATTCATGTTCCACGACCGCCATAATTGGTTTCCTTGAATGCTGGAGTAATCCGGGTCCCACGTCATTGTCGCAGGAAACCGGAAGAAGGCAATTGGACGACACTTATTTCCGTAAGGGGCGGACATCGCCGGGGAGTCTCCTGCGAAAGGAGTCCCATTCCGCCAATCCATAAAAAAACCCCGCCCTCAGGGACAGGGTTTCTTAAAACCAGCAAGCTCGAAAATCATGCCAGTTCTTTACGGCATTTTTCAAGCAATCGCTTGGTCATCTTGATACCTTCGAACTGGTCCATGCCACCCTCGAATTCGATCCCTACCCAACCACGATAGCCGGCGTCCTTGACGATCTTCATCATTTTCATGTAGTCGGTATGTTTTTCGTTCCCCTGGTCATCAAAATCATGGGACTTGGCGCTGACGGCCTTGGCATAAGGCATCAGTTCCGTGACGCCCTTGTAGCGGTCGTACCACTCATTGCCCTTGACCCGGAAATTTCCAAAGTCGGGCAGGGTCCCGCAATTATCCTTTCCAACGGTTTTCATCACCTTTGCCAGCCAGGCACCGTTGGATGAAAGCCCACCATGATTTTCGACAATCACGTTCAATCCCAGCTTTCCGGCATATTCCGAGAGTTGCGCCAGACCATCCGCAGCCAGCTTCACCTGCTCGTCATACTCGCCTGCACTGGCCGCGTTAACCCGAATACTGTGGCAGCCGAGGTGCTTTGCCGCATCCGCCCATTTGTGATGATTTTTGACTGCCTTCTGTCGGGCTTCTTTCTTGGGATCCCCCAGGCGCCCTTCACCATCACACATGATCAAAAGGTTCTTTACCCCATGTTCCTCTGCTTGCCGGTTCATCTGGTTCAGGTACTTGGAATCTCCCGCCTTGTCCTTGAAAAACTGGTTCACATATTCGACGGCTTCGATCCCGAGTTCACTGGAAACCCTTGCAAATTCTAGGTTGTCCAGCTTGACCTTGGACCGCTTGAAGAAGGCACGATTCAGTGACCACTGGGCCAGTGAGATCTGGAACCAGGGCTCCCTGCTGACGGGAGTCCCGGCCAACAAAGAGCCGGTTCCAAGGGTGGTTACCGCGGCTGCCGCGAGCCCCGTCTTGATGAATTGGCGACGACCATGATCCTGTTGCGGGAGAGTCATTTGGGGTCCTTATGAGTTCTGTTAGGATGTGAAAAGGTCACGTTGACCAGAATCGCAGTATAAATTCGCGGCCCGTTCCTTTCAACGACGAAGGAAGATTGAAACGAAACTGCCAAGTTTCCGAAAACCCATTCGTCCACAACCAGGCATCGACTTATGAGCAAGCTAACCATCGGATTTATTGGCACCGGCCAGATGGCCACTGCATTGGCATCCGGCTTTTCACGTTCCAGCAAGATCGAACCGGACCAGATTTGCGGCTTTGACACCTCCAGCGATGCCCTTGACCGATTTTGTACCCGGACCGGTGGAAAGCCGGCAGAATCCAATGCTCATGTCGTGGAAAAAAGTGACTTAGTATTCCTGGCGGTCAAACCCCAGGTTGTCGGCAGCCTGACTGGCGATCTCAAAAAGGCGTTCCAACAGGCTTCGGGACGAACCATCGTTTCCGTGATGAGCGGTGTTTCGCTAAAGTGGCTGGTCGATCAACTGGGCACCCGGCAGGTCATTCGCACCATGCCCAATACCCCCTGCCTGATCGGAAAGGGTGCCACGGGACTCGCTGCAGAAGCAGCCGTTGAGAGGGAGACCGTTGAACAGATTCTCGACCTTTTCCACTGCGTCGGGATAGCCTTTGAATTACCCGAGCGGTTGATCGACGCGGTAACCGGGATTTCCGGTTCGGGACCCGCTTATGTT
>JAYZFP010000057.1:0-11381 GCA_036336715.1 Planctomycetota bacterium | reverse complement strand
TCGAGACTGCGGAAAAAGCGGGTTGGAGGGTGACGGTCATGATCGGTGACTACAAGACTCTCGACAGCAAGGGACATCCGGTAAAGCAGCCACAAAAGCCGGTGGCCAGGGGGAAAACGCCAGAAGCCATTCAACGCTATGAACGTGTGATGAAGGAAATCAGGGCCCAGAAACCCCTCACCGAAAGGATGAAGGAAAAGGATTTCGGCAAGGGGTACGATGCGATCGTTTACAACTTTTGCCTGGCTCACGTCACCGACCTGGAAGCGACTGCAAATGTGATTCGCCAGACTCGCGAGAATGGAGTTCCGGCTTTCCTGATTCACTGTTCCATGCACTCCTTCTGGTCAACCTTTCGTTACCGGGACAAGCAAAAAGTCCTGATGGAGCAATGGCAGGAAAAATACCCAGACCGGGAGTTCCCGAACTGGGGGAAATTCACCGGTGTCGCATCGACAGGGCACGGACCGAATTACCCGATTACCACGACGCGTCTGGTGGACCATCCCGCGACCCGGGGTGTGGCCGGTGGTTACGTGACGCCGCCCACGGAATTGTACAACAATCACTTTGTGACCGAGGGGACGACTCCCCTGCTGCTGGGCCGTCAGAGTTACGAGAGAAAATTGAAAGATGGCACGACAAAAAAAATTGAAACCGAATCGGTCATTATGTGGGTTTCCCGGCAGGGCAAGTCGAGAGTGATGGGGCTTACCATCGGTCACGGGGACGCGGATCTGCGTTCAAAGGGTTTTCAGAGCCTGCTGATAGACGGAGTTAACTGGATGGTTGAATCGGGGCCCCTGGAGGGGAAATCGAAATAGCGGCCCGCCGTTGGCGGTTGGGGTGATGGCCGATTCAGTTTGCCGGGGATTTCGACTGGTGGACAAAGGACGGGAGGAGTCGTTTCGGCAGTGTGCTCAACATTTTTCCCATGCCCTGCTGGTGGGCAGTGCAGACAATCACCAGTTCGATTTCGTTGAACAGCAGGATGAGCTGGCCTCCGGCTCCCCGCGCGGATTTGCATGCCAACGTGCGGCCGTCGATTCGCACCGGGTGACTCCACCAGAAGTACCCATAGGAAGTGCCCTGTCGATTGGTGTACAGGCTGGAAGTTGATGTTTCCAGGTATTCCTTGGGAATCATCCGGGTTCCCTTCCATTGGCCCTCCTGCTGCACCATTACACCGATTTTGATCATGTCCCTTGAACAGAGACTGCTGCCGGCTGCTGATTTTGGCAGCTCGCTGACGTCCTTGCCCCATCCGTAGCTTTGTATACCCAGGGGAGCAAGAAGCTGTTTCCGCAGGAATGTTTCCGCTTTTCCGGGTACGACCTTTTCAAGCACCTGCATGACCAAAGCGGGATCACATCCCTGGTACTTGAAGGACCGGGACTTGGCCGTGCGTGGTTGGGTGAGCTGCAGGTAAGCCCGGACCTGTCCCAGGCCTTTGAGTTCGGGTGACTGTTTTCGCAGGCGTGCGAGATCTTCCTTGCTGACCCGGATTCCCGAATGCATGTTGAGTGCATCATGAAGGGTGATCCTTTCAACGCCCGGGGCAGTCTTGCTGGTGTCCACCCGGTCCAGGATATCGAGGACCGGCTTTTGGAGGTCCGTTGAATCGAGGTGTCCGAGTTGGATGGCCCGGCCCACCGCCAATGCCGTGTAGGACTTGGTAATTGACATCTGGTAATGCGGGTAGTTGACTCGTCCCCGGCGAAAATAGGCCTCGGTGACCAGCTTTCCCCGCTGGGCAATCAGCAGGCTATCGATGTTCCCGTGTTTCCCATCGGTAATTTCTTTACCGAGTTGCAGGACCGTTTGCCTGAGGGCCGTCGGCAGGATGCCCACTTCCAGACCATCGTTGCGCTCCTGGGGTGAGAGTGATAGATAGGAATTGGGGAGCAGCGGGATCCCCTTTTCCTTCTGGAAGGAAATATCATCGGCGGTCAGGTTTTTGAATTCAGGTGGTGGAAAATTCTCCTGCTGTCGCAAGTTCCCGTTCCCCGGGAATTTTGGCTGTTGTGCGGAAATAGCGGGGAAGGTGGGAGCCAATGCCAGCAGCAGCGCTGCCAGGCAGGGTCCGGCGGGAGCATTCCACACTCTCGCGGCGTGTCGGAAACGGTGAGGAATCAAATGACAGTCTCCGGGAAATAATGCGAATCACTGGTTGCCAGGTTCCTTCCGGGATCGAGCCAAGGGAACCCGGTTCAAAGCAGATGGAATCAGTCCAACGGAATCGGCACGTCGCAGGTTTTGCTTTTACCTGCGATTGTTGATCGTCACTCCTGGCCTCTGGTCGGTGCGAAATGGAGTGGCTGGCAATCCCTCGCGACTGATCAGGTTACAGACCGGGTTGTCTGCCCAGGCATAGCGGACGGCGGTCGGATTTTCGACATCTGCACACCAGACGTCGACCTGGTTTTTCCCAACGACGCTCGCCTGTGCGTTTTGGAAGGGGCCGTCACCGGAGGCGATGGAAAAACCTTTGAGCTCCCGGAAGTCATGATTCTTCAAACCTGCCCCCACGTGGTCAAAAGTGATCCTGATTTTATTTCCATTGACCTTCATGGACTGGTAGGTCGGGCTGCGGAAAACGATCTCATAACCATACTGTTTGGCGAGGGCCCAACGGGCCAGCCGGCGACCGACCGTCAGCTTTTTCCGGGGGTGGATGTCATTGGATTCCCCAACGTCGACAATCACTGCCTCTCCGGTATTTTTGAGACGGGACAGAGTCATTGTCTGGGCTTCACGCAGTTCGGCCCAGTCGCTTTCGGCAGGTTCCGGTTTTTCATCCCGAAAGTCAGCCAGCTGGACCCAGTAGAAAGCGAAATCCCCGATTTCCCATTCGTCCCGCCAGAGTTGGATCATCAGGGGAAACAGCTCCCGGTATTGGTAGGCACGGCTCGCGTTGGCTTCTCCCTGGTACCAGATGACTCCCTGGATCGGGTAGCCAATGATCGGTTTCAGCACGCCGTTGTAGAGGTTGGCAGGTCGGTGTTGACCGGTCAGCAGATTGCGGGGTGCTCGAGGGCGACGGGGAAGGGGTTTACCCGCCTGTCGGGCTTCCTTTGCTTCCTGTTTCCATTTTTCCATTTGAACTTCATGGGCTTTCATTTTCTTCCCGAAGTCAAAATTGGCCTCGGTATCCGCCCAGCGTTCCAGCAATTCGGTGTAACGAGGATCCTTTTCAAGCAAGTCCCTTCGAACCCAGGCTTCGCACGCCGATCCTCCCCAGGCGTTATCAATCAGTCCGACCGGAACATCCAGGACCTGGTGAAGCTGACGCCCAAAATAGAACCCGACAGCGCTGAATGACTTGACCGTTTCCGGGGAACATTTTTCCCATTGTCCCTTGAAATCCCGCTGCGGTTCCTGGGTGCCGACCTGTGGTACCGAAATCAACCGGATTCGAGGCAGTTTGGCCGACAACGTTTCCAGGTCCGAGTCGAAAGTGTTTGACAGCGGCCAGCCCATGTTGGATTGCCCGGAGCAGACCCAAACTTCGCCGAACAGGATGTCTTTGAATTCCAACCGGTTCTTTCCCTGGATCGTCATTTCAACGGGTACGTTGTCCGCTTTGCGGGGTTTGAGCTGAACTTTCCATCGGCCTTCGCTATCGGCCTGGGTGGAGGTTTCCTGGTCTCCAAGGTTCACGGTGATTTTTTCTCCAGCTTCGGCCCAGCCCCAGATCCGGATCGGCTGATTTTGCTGAATCACCATCTGGTTCCCGAACAGGTTCGGAACAGTGACATCGGCTGAAGCCGTCGTCAGGGCACCGGAAACAAGCAACGCGGCGATCGAAAGGGATTGAAGCAGGGTGGATTTTTTTAGGCGACCGGGAGTGACTTTCATCTTGTGTTTTGTGGTGAATAGCTGGATTGGGAAATGGGTGAATGGTCTCCGGTGCTATACGCGGACAACCGGGTACCAGTATAACAGTCGGCTGAAGACGATTCGACCAACTGCTGTTGGCGGGAGGTTAACGGGTTGTGCGTCGGTCCCTTCATGAGCAAGGGGGAAACCAAACCGTGTCGTTGGTCCCGCGATGCGGCCATGATTCCTGTCGGCAGGCCCGTTGATTCCGGGATGCTGTGGAATGGTTATAATCCGGACTCACCCCGGAGACATGACGCGGAGCGGCAGATCGACTCTGCAGGGAAACAATCTGATGAAGGGTTCAAGGGACAAAATGATCGGGAGATTTTCACGGGTATGCTTCGCCGGCAGTTGGCTGATCGGTTTTTTTTGCTGGGGAACCGGGGCATGGTCCCAGCAGCCCAACATCCTGTTCTGTATTTCGGACGACCAATCGTTTGCCCATACCGGGGCCAACGGTGATCCGGTGGTACAGACGCCTGCCTTTGACCGGATCGCGCGGGAAGGGATTCGGATGACGAATGCCTTTTGCGATGCCCCAACCTGTGGTCCTTCACGCAGCGCCCTGTTGACGGGGCAGGCGATCTGGCGTCTTGAGGAAGCGGGCAATTTGCACAGCACCCTGCCCGCCAAGTTTGTCACCTATACCGAAGTCCTGCGAAAAGCGGGCTACCTGGTTGGCTACACCGGCAAGGGCTGGTCACCCGGGCGACTCGCACCGGGCGGCAGGTCTGAAAATCCGGCCGGGAAACAATTTGCCAGGAAGCGGCTGAAGCCCGGGTTCCAGGCAATGGCCAACCTGGACTATGCAGCCAATTTTGAAGATTTTCTTTCGGAACGACGGTCGGAGCAGCCTTTTTGTTTCTGGCTCGGTACTTTTGAGCCCCACCGCGGTTTCGAAGAGGGAGCTGGCAAGCGTACCGGCAAAGACCCTGCACGGGTGGTGGTTCCACCGATTTTTCCAGACAACGAGGTCGTGCGCAGCGACATTCTTGACTACCTGGTCGAGGTAGAGCATTTTGACCAGATGGTTGCCAGGGCACTCGCTTCCCTGGAAAAGCGGGGGTTGCTTGAAAACACGCTGGTGGTGGTGACCAGCGATCATGGTATGCCTTTTCCCCGGGCCAAAGCGAGTCTTTACGATTGGGGAACGCGGGTTCCCCTGGCGATTCGCTGGCCCGCCGGCATCAGGGACCCGGGACGGGTCGAGACCGGGTTGGTCAACCTGAGTGACCTGGCGCCTACTTTCCTGGAGGTTGCCGGTCAGACGGTTCCGAAAAGCATGACTGGCAGGAGCCTGGTGGATATCCTGCAGAACGGGAAAAGGCTTCCCCGGGAGGCGGCTTATATCGCCATGGAACGGCACGATGGCTGTCGAAAGGGAGGCAAAGCCTATCCCTGTCGGGCCGTGCGGACCCGGGACTATTTGTACATACACAATTTTGAACCGGAACGCTGGCCCGCCGGTTCGCCGGACAGGGAGGTTTGCGCCCGCCGCCTGCCCTTTGGAGAGGTGGACCGTTCTCCCACCAAGACATTCATGATGGAGAACCGGTCCCGGCAGGGCGTTGCCAGGCTGGCGGAGCTTGCCTTTGGGATCCGCCCAGCAGAAGAACTTTATGACCTGGCCAGGGACCCACACCAACTGAACAACCTGGCCGGGCAACTTGGCAAGGAAGCCTTGCAGCGAAGGATGCGGGAAAAGCTGTTCCAGCATCTGGCAAAGACCGAAGATCCCCGCGTCGTCGGCGGCAAGGTTCTCTGGGACCATTATCCGTATTACGGATATGTGCATCCCGAGACCCGTAATTGGAAGGTCGAGTCCCGTCCGGAGCGCTGAAAAGCTTGCCGAAAATTTCCCAGGTTGCAGCGAACCGGTGACCGGCTGACAAGGGGAGGCTGGCAAGGGGAGATCTTTGCCGAGGCAATTACTTTGAGTCCAGCTTCCGATTCAGCTCTGCCTTTAATTGTTGCACCACCCCGGGGTATTTTTCCGCCGCGTTGGTGGTTTCCCCGGCCGGAGACTTGTGGTCGTACAGTTCCACAAAGTCCTGTTTGTGAAGGATCATCCGGTACCGGTCGGTTCGCACGGTTTTTCTGCTGCCTGCATAGGAAATCGCCGCGTGCCCGGGGGCCGAAGGGTTGGCCAGCAGGGGAGCCAGCGAGGTTCCATCCACAAAATCAGGTTTTGGCAATCCGCTCAGTTCGCAGAGCGTGGGAAACAGGTCCACGGTTTCCACGATGGAACGGGATGGAACTCCCGGTTGGGCAATCGCCGGATGGCTGATGATCAGGGGAGAACGGAGCGATTCCTCGAACAGGGTGTGTTTTCCCCAAACCGCGTGTTCCCCCAGGTGCCAGCCGTGGTCCCCCCAGAGAACGACCACGGTCTGCTCCTCTTTCCCTGTTTGTTTCAGTTTGGAAAGGATCTTGCCCACCTGGGCATCGGCGTAGCTGACACATGCGGCGTAATGTTTACGGACTTCGGTAGCGAACTCCCGGTCCTGGTTGGGGTTCCTTTTCCAGCGGTTGTATTTCATGAATTCTCCCGAACCGTGCCAGGTTGTCTTTCCGGCTGGTTTTTGAGGATGCGGGATTTCAGGCAAGTTCACCTTTTCGTAGGGCCTGAGGTATTTGGCCGGGGCTCCGAACGGAAGATGGGGACGGAGAATACCGATTGCGAGAAAAAAGGGTTCCGCCCCTTCCGCCAGGCGACCGAGCTGCCGGACGCCCTCTTCTACTGAAATGCCATCGGGGTAGAGTGAATCGTCGCCCTCCACTGCCTGGAAAACATCCATCTGTGATGCGTTTTTTCGAATCTCTCCTTTGGCCAGTCCGTGCATCCAGCCCCGGGGATGCAGCCAGGGGCCGTGGGGCAGCAGGTGACGATCCCAGGACTTTGGCATTTCCGGTTGGGAGTTGTCGTTCCAATCCTTTCCCCCGCATCCGCCCGGATGATGTGAGACTTTTCCGACCGAGACGGTCTGGTAACCTTTCTGGCGAAACCAGGCGGGCAGACTGGGGGGGACGGTCGTGTCCCCGGAGCTGATTTGGCGTGCCCGTTGAAACAGGGCCCCGTTACCCGTTCCACCGTATCGGCCGGTCAGCAGCGTGTAGCGGGAAGCTCCACAAGTCGGGGCCTGGACGTAGTGACGTCCAAACAGCCGCCCCCGCCGGGCCAACGCGTCGATGTGGGGAGACTGAATGTAATCGACGCCATAGCATCCCAGTTCCGGCCGCAGGTCATCGATGCAGATCAGCAGGATGTTGCGTCGTTCCCCGGGTGATGAAGATGCAGAATCCGGGCAAAGCGGTTCTTCCGCAGGGGTTTGCCAAAGCGAAACCAGCGTGGTCAGCAGGAAAATTGTTTTCAACAGGAACGGATGCGGCATGGTGATGAAATCTTGAAAGGTTGGACGGTAATCGGAAGACTGTCATGAAGCCACTCACAGCTGGAAGTTGGCTGGCGAGTGCCCCTTGGAATGGTTCGGGTTCATGCGAGGATGTCCTGGACCACCCGACCGTAAACATCCGTCAGGCGGAAATCGCGTCCAGCATGCCGGTAGGTCAACCGGGTATGATCCAGGCCCAGCAGGTGGAGCAGTGTCGCGTGCAGGTCGTGCATGTGGACTCCGTTTTCGACCGGTTTGTAACCATATTCGTCACTGCTTCCGTAGGTAAGCCCCGGGCGAACGCCTCCGCCGGCCATCCACATCGTGAAGCCCTGGGGATGGTGGTTGCGACCATTGCCATTTTCCACGGTAGGGGTGCGGCCGAATTCAGCGCCCCAGAGAACGAGCGTATCCTCCAGCAGGCCGCGCCGATCGAGATCCTCCAGCAGGGCCGCGATCGGCTGGTCGACCTTGGCCGATTCCGTTTTGTGCCCCTCCACCACTTTCTGGTGGTGATCCCAGGTGTAGTCGGTCGAAACCTGGATGTACCGCACGCCCTGCTCCGCGAATTTCCGGGCCAGAAGGCATTGGCGGGCGAAATTGTCCGTAGGCGATTTTCCTACGCCGTATTCATCCAGGGTGCTGCGGGATTCGCTGGCCAGGCTCATGATTCCCGGGACTTCGTTCTGCATCTGAAAGGCAAGTTCGTAGCTTTCAATCAAGCCTTCGATCCGTTTATCCTGTTGGGTCCTGGAGAGGTGTTGCCGGTTGAAGGACTGGATCAGGTCGAGCTGTTTTCTTTGTGCTTTCCTGGAAAGTTGCCGGTTGACGAGGTTGGCGATCTGCGCTTTGGCAATCGGAATCTCGGCGGAGCCAATGGCCGTTCCCTGGTGAATGTCGGGCAGAAAAGCGTTCCCGTAATTCTGAACTCCGCCATGGCCGCGGGGTGGCGAGATCGTGACGAAGGCGGGCAGGTTATCGTTGGCCTGCCCCAGGCCATAGCTGACCCAGGCTCCGACGCTGGGGCGAACCAGGTTGGCGGCACCGGTGTGCAGACGCAGGAGCGCTTCCCCGTGTGCAGAACCATTGGTATGCATGGAACGGATCACACACAGTTTGTCCGCGTGGTGAGCCAATCGGGGCATCAACTCACTGATCGCCACCCCGCTTTGACCATGTTTCCTGAAACGGAAAGGTGTGCCCAGCAGCTTGCCAAGTTTCTCTCGCGGGACGCCGACCGCCGTTCCTGCCAATTCCTGGCCATCTTCGGAGTTCAGCCGGGGCTTGGGATCAAACAGGTCAACGTGGCTCGGACCTCCCCACATGAAAAGAAAAATGATCCGTTTTGCCCGGGGAGGAAAGTGGGGAGTCCCCTCCCCGGGTTGCCCTTTGATTGACGGAATACCTGCCCCCGCGGTGCCGGCCATGCCTGCGAGAGCGAGTTGCCCAAAACCGCAGGCGCTGTTTCGCAAAAGATCGCGGCGGGACCAGGAATTTTCAAATTGATTGCAGTTCATCTGGGGCTGCCTGTTTTGAAGGGGACGGTACGCCGGTCATTCCACGATCTGGAACCGGCTGGAAGCCATCAAGGCGTGGCAGGCCGAGGACCAGGCGCGCAACCTGGAAACCGGCGGCGGTTGGCCAGGTTCCGGCGGAACGTCTGATTTGTCCCTGCCGGGTTCCTGCTGGGCGTTTTCGGGCTTCGCCGGTTTTTCCCCGGGCGGTGGCATTGGAGTGGGTGGTCCAACCGGGGCAGACTGCACTGCCCGGACATAGGCCACCATTCGGTTCACCTCCCGCTGGTCGGGCTCGGCCAGCAGGATCCGCTTCAGGATTTCCGTTGCGATCTCCGGATCGGTTGGCCCCGCCTCGGCAAGCACCCGACGGGCCAGGGCCTCGGAAGTTTTCTGCATCAAACCATCGTTGAGCAGAAACAGGCCGGTCGTCGCCATCGTGGTATGCGGTCGGGCACCAGTGGTGCGGTGAGCGTCGGTAAAATCAAAGGCTTCGAAGATTTCGGGCAGGTCATTTCTGATAACCGGCAGGTAGACACTTCGATTGGGAAAGTCGGTTCGTCGGCGGTTCGTATTGGCTCCCACCGCGGTTGCCTGGTCTCCAAGGTAGCCGACCGATGATTCCAGGGGGCGCCGATCGAGTTCTTCGGCCGTTGCCAGGAGGGAGTCACGAAAGGACTCCGGAGAAAGTCGCCGCCGATTGGCTCTCCAGAGCAGGCGGTTGTCCGGGTCGATGCGCTGGCCGGCAGGCGAATGTTGGCTGGACTGCTGGAAGGTAGCGGTTTGGACCAGTTCCCGCACCAGTTCCTTGACCGACCAGTTGGAGTCGATCAAGGATTGGGCAAGGTAGTCCAGCAGTTCCGGGTGCGTTGGTACCTGGCCGGTTCGGCCGAAATTGTCGGGTGTGGATACCAACCCCTGTCCGAACAGGTGGTGCCAGATCCGGTTGGCCATGACCCGGGCGGTCAGGTGTCCGGCACCCCGTTTTGTATCGGTCAGCCAATGGGCCAGTTCCAGGCGACCGCTGCTGCCAACCGGGAGGGGGACCTGCCCTCTGGAAAGCACCTGCAGGAATCCCCGTGGCACCGTTTCGCCTTTCCGGTTGAACTGTCCGGAAAGACGAATCGCTTCATCCATCGGACTGGATTTGTCGACGGGTACCATGGCTCTTTCGGGAATGGGTGGCGGCTGCGTGTATTGCCTGTTCAGTTCCTTGACCCGCTGTTGCTGAAAATCGATCATTTGCGCCAGCTGGTTTTCGCCGTCTTCCGGGACGCTCTCCAGCATCTTCCCGATTCTGCTGTCCAGGGCCTTACCCAGTTTTTCGAAGATCTCCTTTGGCCGGGCATTTTTCTTTTTCAGTTCGGCGACCGCCTGCCTCGCCTGGTCGAGTTGCTGTTTCAGTTTTCCCCTCTCCCGCCAGTACTTTTCATAAGCGTCGTTGATTCTGTTCTCCTCCGGCCCGATTCCGAAAAGCCGTTCCATTCGCCGCTGTTGTCCCAGCATATGGCGTTGCTGCATGACTTCGGTGGAGGTGAAAATCCCGGCCAGGGCGTAATAGTCGCGGGTCGGCACCGGATCGAACTTGTGGTCGTGGCAGCGGGCACAACCAAGGGTCTGCCCGAGAAAGGTCTTGCCCACGGTATCAATCAACTCATCGGCCACGTCCATCTTTTGCAGTTCGCCATTGACACCCAGCAGGACCTTGGGGCCCAGGACCAGGAACCCGGCCCCAATGCGTTGCCGGTCCCTTTGCTGCACCGAATCAAACGGAAGAAGGTCGCCGGCAAGCTGCTGTTCGGTAAAACGGTCCAGCGGGAGATCCTCGTTCCACCGTTCGATCACCCAGTTACGGTACCGCCAGGCTTCCCGAAAGAGAAAGTTTTCGTCCAGGCCGTTGGAGTCCGCGTAGCGGGCCAGGTCCAGCCAGTGCCTCCCCCAGTGCTCACCCCACCCGGGGTTCGCCAGCATTTCATCCACCAATCTTTCCGTAGCATCCGGGGAATCGTCCCGCTCGAATTCAACGATTCTTTTCCGGCTGGGGTAAATCCCGGTCAACACGATGGAGAGTCGTTTGATCAGGGTCCGCCGGTCGGCTGCCGGTGACGGTTGGAGCTGGTGTTTCTCCAGTTCGGCCAAAATGAAACTGTCTGCAGGAGAACGGCTCCAACCCGAACCGGTTTTCGGGGGGACTTGGCGATGCAGCGGTCGGAAGGCCCAATGGGATCGTCCCCGGACCGGGTCGGCAGGGTTTTCGAGTGCCGCGTGAGCGGAATGATCCCGGGGATCGTGAGCTCCCGCCGCGACCCATTGCTCCAGGATCCGGATTTCTTCAGCCGAAAGCTTTTTGTCAGGAGGCATCTCCAGGTTGGAGTCGGTGTAGCGGATGGCCCGTATCAGTGGGCTGGCATCCGGATCACCAGGAATGATGGAAGGTCCCTCCTGCCCTCCTTTCTGCCAGCCATCACGGCTGTCGAGGACGAGATCCCCTTCTGCTTTTCCTTTCTGGCGGGAGTGACAGGAATAGCACCGATTGACCAGCAGCGGCCGGATTTTTTTTTCGAACCATGTACGTTGGGATTCGCTGATGTCA
>JAYZFP010000056.1:0-25072 GCA_036336715.1 Planctomycetota bacterium | reverse complement strand
GATCCAGGAATGGCAAAAGGACGGAACGATGCAGATCATCCAGGACGTTGACATCAACGCGTTCCGCGAACGATGCCGAAAGTACTTTTCCAAGGGCTTCGAATTCAGTGATGCCTACAACCGCATCACCGCAGAACCGTCGGGAAAGGATGGCCAATGATGTCTGACAATGAGAGGCATTCCGAAAACCCGGAACTCGATGAAAGATCCGTTGATGCTCGTTCGCCCGCCAGCGCCGCGTCCGAATTGACCAGCGAAAAACCGCTTCCGTTGGCAACTTGTGTTCGATGGCTGGTGCTCGGCGAAAAGACCCTTGCGGCTCTTTTTCTGCTGGTCATCGTGTCCACGATGGCCACGCAGGTTTGCGCCCGCTATGTTTTCAATTCTCCCTTTCAGTGGAGCGAAGAGCTCGCACGATTCGCCTTGATCTGGATGACGTTTGTCTCGGCCGCATTTGTGATGGCCGAGGGGCGTCACATCGCGGTCGATGTGATTTCGTCGCGAATCGGCGACGGCGCGAAACTGTTTGTCGAATGCCTGAGCTACGTTGTGGTGGCAGCGACCTGCCTGTTGTTGTTAATCGGCGGCGTCAACTTTGTCTGGTACGTCGGCAAGGTCGGATCGCCAGCTTTGGATCTCCCCAAGAGTTGGTGGTACGGGGCGGGCATGATGGGTCTGTTGCTGATGGCGGTGCATTCCCTGGTGAATCTTCTTCAGGTGTGGATGACGGGGAAGCCCATTCCGCGTGAAAGCCACGTTGAAGAGGCTGCCTTTCAACTGAACATGGAGCAGGGCGAATGATTCTGGGGTTACTGGTCATTATCATGTTGGTGCTTTTGTTCTCGCGAGTGCCAGTTGCCATCAGCATGCTCTTGCCGTGTCTTGCCTACGTCGCATGGTCACCGGACATCACGCTTGGAGTCGCACTTCAGCAAACCGTCGGATCGGTCGATTCCTTTCCGCTTCTGGCTGTTCCGCTCTTTATCATGACCGGCTACCTGAGCAACGCTGGCGGCCTGGCCGACCGACTTTTCCGGATGTTGCTGACTTTGTTCAAAAAGATTCCGGGCAACCTGGGATTTGTCAACGTCTTCAGTAGCCTGATGTTTTCCTGGATGAGTGGCGCGGCCATCGCCGATGCTGCAGGACTCGGATCGGTCCTGGTGCCGGCAATGAAGAAACGGGGCTACGACGAAAAATTTGCGCTCGGCCTGACCGGAGCATCATCGCTGATTGGGCCGATCATGCCGCCCAGCATCCCAGCGATTGTTTACGCGGTTTCCGCCGGCGTTTCTGTAGGATCCCTCTTTTTTGCAGGGGTGCTTCCCGCCCTGGTGCTGACAACAATTCTCTGCATTTTCGTTTATCGAAACGCTCGAAAGAATCCTCTGCCTGAAGAAGCGGGCGTCCAGGATATTCCAGTCTCCAAGGCGATCGGATCGGCGATTCCGGTGCTGCTGACGCCCGTCATCATTCTTGGCGGAATCCTGGGTGGGATCTTTACCCCAACCGAAGCGGCAGCGGCAGCCGTGATGTGGGTGCTGATCCTGAGCATCTGCTATGAGTCACTTTCATTCAAGGCATTCCGCGGAGTGTTGGTGCAAACCGCCACCACCACCGGTTCGATCCTGCTAATCGTCGCTGCAGCCGGTCTGTTTGGCTGGATCATCGCACGTGAACAGGGGCCCCAGGCGGTGACTGAGGCCATGCTGCAGGTCACGGACAACCCGATCGTATTCCTGTTGTTGGTCAATGTCGTTCTGCTGGTCACCGGAATGATTCTCGAGCCTGTTGCAGGGCTCCTGATCACCGTCCCCGTGCTCCTTCCCGCAGCCCTCGAATTTGGAATCGATCCACTCCATCTTGGAATCGTGATGATCCTCAACCTGGTCCTCGGTCTCTTGACACCCCCGGTCGGTCTGGTGCTGTACGTGCTCAGCAGCGTCACGGGAAGCCCTGTGCAAACAGTCACTCGCGGAACGGTTCCGTTTCTTGTCCCGTTGGTGATCACGTTACTTCTTATTACGTTCATCCCGGCCTTCAGCCTTCTGTTGCCGGGACTTCTGGAAAAATAGATCACCTTGATCAAGGTGTCTCGGAGAGTTGGCGATCGGAATGACATTTTTCAGGGGAAAGTCATGTTAACCAGTTCCGAAATCGAACAATACCATCGCGACGGGTTTGTCACGCCGGATTTTTGCCTGGACAAGACAACTCTTGAGGACATCCGGGAGGCTCACGCTCGATTGGTCAATCGTCATCCGGCATTCAGTGACTATTGTTCGGCACTGCTGGCGTACGATACCTGGTTCCTGACAGTCGCTCGGCGACCTGACATTCTGGACATGGTGGAACAGGTCCTTGGTAGCGATTTGGCCTTGTGGAATTCCAGCTTCTTCGCCAAGCCTGCAAAAGTCGGGACACGAACTCCCTGGCATCAGGACGGCGAATACTGGCCAATCCAGCCGTTGGCAACTTGCACGGTCTGGATTGCGCTCGATGCGTCGACGACTGAAAATGGTTGTCTGCGAGTCATTCCCGGATCACACAAATCCAGGAAACTGGCGAGGCACAACAGGAGCGATGCCCCCAATATTGCCCTGAATCTGGAACTGGATGAAACGGAATTTGACGAATCCAAAGCGGTTGACATTGTCTTGAAGCCAGGTGAAGTTTCGCTGCACGATGTGTATCTCTACCATGGTTCCGAACCGAACCTTTCTGATCATCCTCGCCGTGGCATGACTTTACGCTACATGCCAACTTCGTCCGTCTACCATCATGATGACGAAACGCGTTTTGAACGGGAAGGACGCTTGGATATGTCGAACCGAACGGTCTACTTGATGCGGGGTACTGACCAATCTGGCCAGAATGACTTTCGAGTGCGGTACTGATGGGGCAACCAGGGGTGCAAACAGACCCGGTTGCTGTTCAATCGCCCCGTGCATCCTCAGCTGCGGAATGTAAGGCCAATATCGTGTAACGGAAGAACGCGGTGACATGTCCTCTCCAACCATTTTTCATGGGGGCGTCTGGTTCTACGGTTGAGAGCGGGTCCTGAACGGTTCCCTTTCAGTCGCATCCTGCCGGATCGGGACCCGGCAGGATGCTCCAAAAGAGGTGGCTCGATACCGACCGCATTGCAAGCAGCAGAGGAACGGTGCGGTTCCTGCGGTGAATCCCACCGCGGATCTACCTGGGGGTAGAAAATCCGGGCAGGCTGTCGACCAGGCCGGCGTCGGTTCTTTCCAGTTCAGCGATCGTCGCTGCCCGCATCTGCCTGAGTTTCATGAGGTAATCAGGATCGAGAGCGAGATTGGTTAATTCCTCAGGGTCGGTTTCGAGGTTGTAGAGTTCTTCGACTTCCCCTTCGACAAGGGTGCGGATGTACTTGTAGCGACCGCTCATCAGGGAAATCCACCACGGGACTTTTGCTGTTTTGTAGAGTGTTGCCGGATCGGTGGGAACGGTATCGGTATCCGATCCGTATTTTTCGCCGGTGAGAGTCGTTAAAACGGGGTGGTTCCACTGCGTGTCCGGATTCTTGAGAAGAGGAGTCAGGTCGTGTCCATGCATCTTCCAAGGCAATGGAAGGTTCGCCTGGGAGAAGAAGGTCGGGGGAAGATCCGTTCCTCCAACCGGTGTCCGACAAACCTTTCCTTCAGGGATCTTCCCCGGGAACGACATGATCAGTGGACCACGTATATTGGCATCGTAGGGAGCCAGCTTTTGCTGAAAGCCCTTTTGCCCCCAGGCGATTCCCTGGTCGGCCGCGAAAACAACCAGTGTGTTATTCAGTTGGCCGGTGTTTTCAAGGGCCTTGCGGAGGCGGCCTACGGAATCATCGATGGCGAGGACGCCCTGGTGATACTGTCGCACCCAGTTTTGTAACGTATTGCCGTGAAGGGGCGTGTTTTTCACGGTTCGTTGTTTTACTCCGGAATCCAGCTCGGCATGGCCGTCGGTATTGTGAACCCAGCGATCGCGCTCTCTGACATATCGCGGTTTTCCCTTCCTCGCGGGTTGATCGGGGTAGATGTCTGCCGGTTCGGGAACGGTGGCGTTGGGATAGGAGTTGCGGTGCCGTTCCGCTGGAGTGAACGGGCCATGGACGGCACCGTAGCAGAGCCAAAGATACCAGGGACCTTTCGGATCGCGATTTTTTCCCTCGATAAAATCGATTGCTTGATCGGTATACCAATCAGTAGTGTAGCCGGAGATGCGTTGCCTGACACCGTTCACCTCAATGATCTGGTCTTCGTAATAGTTGCCAGCGTTCTCAGGGTATTTTGGCCGGCTCCAGACAAGCTGGTGATCCCAGTCACGTCCGTAGCCGCTGTCGACTCCCGTGTGCCACTTGCCGATTTGCGCTGTTGTGTACCCTTGTTTGCGAAACACGCTTGGCCAGAAAGGACACTGGGACGGATCATAGACACTTCCGGGATAGCGACCCTTCATTCTCATTGACTCGACGCCATACTGGTGATGCCCGGTCAACATCGTCGCCCGCGAAGGCATGCACCAGGTGCCCATGTAGGCGTGAGTGAATCGAACCCCCTTGGCGGCGAGAGCATCGATGTTGGGAGTCTTTACCCAGGGGTAGGCTTCGTCATAGCAACTCACCGTCCGGTGAGACTGGTCATCAGTGAAAATAAAAAGGATATTGGGCCGTTGCTGGGCGAACGCGGCACCCGGCGCAAGGAGAAACCAGGTGAGGTAAAAAATCCTGTCGAGTTTCATGGGATCGTTTCACTGGGGTCGTGGATGAGGGTTCCATTCCTGCTATCAACGAGTTTAGCCCCTTTTGGGAGGACTTTCGCAGGGCAGCTGCAGGGAGCGGCCGGAATGAACCGGAATGGTGTTTTCGGAAATTCCACGCTTAACGGTTTTTTCCAGGCTGTTCGGGTTCGATTCCCCTGCTGTTGCTGTCGATCCGGGATTGCCTGGCCGCTTGACGCCAACGCGTGATTTCCTGCTTTAATCTCGCTGCCACCTCCGCATGCTTTTCGGCGAGGTCGTTTTCTTCGTGCGAATCGGCGTCAAGATTGAAGAGCCTGCAGGGTGCGGTGTCCCAGGTGTGGACGTTCCTGTACCGGGTGGTATCCTTGCCGTGGAAACGCTGGATCAGCTTCCACTCGTTCTCGACGCACCACAGGTACTGCTGTGTATCGTCCGGATCTCCCAGTGTCATGTTGTGGATGGAATGCGTGACACCAAAGACACGTTGGCGTGCATTGCGAGCCTCGGCATTCAGGAGATTGACGCCCGGAAGTTTCTTGGGACATCTGATTCCGGCGGCTGCTGCAATGGTTGGAAAAAAGTCGATCGCGTTAGCCAGGTTGTCGCAGCGTTGTGCTTTCAGTCGATCCGGCCAGGAGACGAGGATGGGCGTGCGGATTCCGTTTTCATAAGGGGATCCCTTGGACTTCAGGGCGAATCCCGACCAGGCCTTCTGGTTGGGGTCTTTGGCGTTGGTGCTCCTCGCGGCCCATCCATTGTCACAGATGAAGAGCACCAGCGTGTTGTTCCTGACTCCGGCCCCGTCGAGGTGATCGAGCAATTGGCCACAGGTTTCGTCGAACCATTCGCACATGGCGTAGTACCTGGCCACGTCCGCTGCGCGTCCATTCCTGGCATATCGCTCCAGGAGTCGCTTGGGGGGATTGTGGGGGGTGTGGGGCAGGAAAGGTGCGTACCAGACAAAAAACGGTTTTTGCCGGGAAACCGCTTTGTCAATAAAATCCGTCACCGGTTGCATGCCCTTTCGGCCAATGCTGAGACCGGCATCGCCGTGCCGTCCCCCCCGTTTCGGATCACCGTGTGTCATGCCATGGGTAAAGCCGCCATCCGCGAATGAGCCTTCCCACCACTTTCCGGATTGGTGGGCAAGGTATCCCTTGGACGTCAGTTCCCGGACAAAGCCTGGATGCTGATGGAACTGTCTGCGGAGTGGAACATCCAACGCTGCCCGGTCATTCCTTCCGTCAACATCGTTGCCGGTGACTCCGTGCTGGAACGGAAACAGCCCGGTGATCATTGAGGCAAGTGAAGGCCGGCAGAGGGGGGAAGCAACGTAACCCCGCTCAAAGACCAGGCTGCGGGCTGCCAGTCGATCGAGGTTCGGGGTACGAATGTCCGGATGCCCCATGAATCCGTAATCCTTCCAGGCCTGATCGTCACCCAGAATCAGGACAACATTGGGGCGGGATTCATCAGTGGCAAGGGCTGTCGCTGCGCATCCGAAACCGGCAAGGAGGAACACAGCAGAGTAGCGGAACAGGTTCATGGTCTGGTTTTCTTTCGGTGGATTTGTCACCCGGAACCGAAGTGGGAAGCTCAGGCTTCAGTCGCCCCCATGATTGATGGGAGGGCGTTCGGTATCAGGGTGACCGTTACGCAGGTCAGACAGTCTTTTTCTGTACTTTGTCAGCGAGGCGTGCAGCCTCGATGACCCGCAACTTGTGTGTGCCGCGGGCGATTCTCTCATGCTCGTCGTGAGCCTCGAGTTGAAAGGAGATCAGCGGCCCATCGACGTAGATCACTCGGGCCTGGCAAACGACGCTGGCCCCAGGTGGTGTCGCGGCGGTGTGCTCGATGTTGACAACGACACCAACGGTGCTCTCTCCCGGTTCCAGTAAAGGGAGTACGGCGTTCCGGGCAGCATGCTCCAAAAACCAGATCAGCCACGGCGTGCATAGAATTTGGGGCATTCCATCCTTGGCAAAGTCGATCAGGTGCTGCTCGCTCACCACGAACTGTTCCTCGCCGACCGTGCCGATTTTTGCAACGTCTTTCATTGGAAGTCTCTCTTGCCGAAGTCCCGGCCGCTTGCAGGCTATAGCCAGTGCGACCTTTGAATTACTGTGGATTCGGAGAACAGGCATCACCGCAGTCGCCCGATTGCTCCTCTTCCAACATTCCGAATGCGACGCGGGCCGTGGCCGCTGTCACGCCGCTGTTGACAGCCGAAGTCACCGCGATCAATGCGTTGATTTCGTCATCGGTAAGCCCGATGTTCCGTGCTTTTTCAACCCGGTTTCGAGTGCAAACCTGGCAACCGCGAGTCATGGTAACGGCCAGACCGATGAGGTGCTTCTCTCGTTCGCTCAACAGTTCCGTGCCATGTGTTTGCTTGATGTGGTCAACGATCAGTGTGTCGTCGAAAGACATGTCCGCCTCCTTGTTTGAGGTGTTGTATTGGCTGAACTTCATTATGAACTGCATTTTGACATCGGGAACCGGATGGGAGCGGCTTCATCGCTTTTTCACAGTTGCAATTACTCCCAAACTTCCTGTTGGCCTATTGGATGAAGCGATCGGGCACCATTTCAAGAAACATAAGGAGCTTTTTTCAGGCCAAATATTGAGGCTGTCATTTGGTGTCTTCAGTGTCAGCACTTGGTTCGGGTGGCCCAGCACCGCTGGTAATCGGTTGCTCCAAACCGCTGTTTCAGGAAATGTACGGTAGGCAGGATTCCTCCTTGAGAGCCGCCCGTAAGGCGAATTCCGTTTTGCCATCCATCGCATGGCGATTCGACGTTGGGTGGCTTGCTTTGGTTGCGTTTCGATTCCCGGTTAAATTCGTCAGATTGGGTGAACGCCGAAGTCGCCTCGGATCCCCCCGATGTTTGAGGTGTCAACGGGAGAGTTCGAGGCGAACCGGCCACGAAGTATCCGCCATGATAAAATCCGGTTTCAACCGGCAATGGGTTCCTGGGATGCGTTCTCCGGGAGATCCTGGCCGAATCCAATTGCAGGGTTCGCGGTAGTGCATGTGCTGGCCTTTGAGGGGGGAGACCCTGCGTCGCAGGCACCACTTCGAAACCCCAAAGGGAAAATTGCTCAATGAATCGCGCGGTGGGAACGGCGCGGTGGGAACGGCGCGGACGGAAGTCTGCCTGGTGAGGTGTGCGTAGTGAAGGGTGCGTAGTGCAGTGCGGGTCCCGCAGACCGGGACACCAGCGGTTCCCATCCTGCCGAGGAAGCTTTGTTTACTTTTTGGGTGAGATGGTAGCGGTGAGTCCGTCGCTCCAAACCTTGTGTTCGTCCGTGTAGTACAGGTACGCACGGCTGGCGGGAGCGGTATAGTTTCCGGGTATGGCGGCGATCAGGCTCACCGAAAGGTCGACCCGCTGCTCGGCTTCCATGGCCAGCCAGTACAGGACAACCTCGCGTCCTCTCAGCTCGTAGGCTGCGATTTTGCCGGAAGCCACCAGTTCCTTTAACTGGTCGTGACGGACTTCGAGACCTGCCGGGATACCGATGATCGCGGTCGGGGTGGGGACCCTTTCGTCGGATCGGTTGATGACCGTCACGTCGGCCTCGGTGACCATTCCTTCGCCGATCCTCTGGTCGGCCAAAGCAACTTCCAGGTGCAGCTTGCAGTGTTGAGACGAATTGGGCTTGAGCGTGTTGTAATCGGCGGTGATGGAGTACGGCATGCTGGACCCGCCATCCATGACAACCTGGATTTGGTGTTTCCCCGGTGTCAATCGTTCACCAATGGAATCGAGTTCAATAGCGCCTTGCGTGTCTTCTGTGAAAACCACGGGTTCGCCAACCGGTTTCCCGTCGACGATCAGCTGCAGACTTCCCGCTGCTTTCGGTTGTGCACGGGCCAAGTCATAGGCCACGATAGCACGCAGAGCGAGGATGGTGGATTGGGTGGAACCGAACCGACCGCCCTTGCAGACTGTGGCCAGGTATTGAATGGCACTCTCGACGTTTTGGGTGTAGTTGGGATTGCGAAGCCAGGCCATCGCTGCCAGTGCCGTCGTTTCGATTTTGAGCGAATCACCTCCACTGCCGACGACCGATACCGTCGCGCCTTCCAGTGAACCGTCTTTTGTCTGTAGGCCTGCCAACTTGTCGAGCATGCGTTCTTCGCCCTCTTTTTCACCCGCCCGAGAGAATACATTGGCCGCCAATGCCATGACGTAGGTGTTTTGGCTTGCTTCGGCGGCCTTTCGAACCCAGGCCACTTCCTTTGCAAGGTCGGCCTCAGCACCGGATTCCAGTAGCGCCCAGGTGTTATAGGGATAGGCCACCTCGGGATCTGCCAGCCAGGTGTGCAACGTGCGTGTTTTTCGTTCGAAACCGCCCCGCCCGTCACGTTGCTCGAGCAACCAGTTACGTGTCCGCTCCAACATGGCCGTATCGACGTAGCGAACCTGCGCCATGTCTGTGAATTCCATCAAACCGTAAGCGGTCAACGCATCGTGCCCCGGGCCTTTTCCAAACCACTCAAAGCCGCCCGACTTGCACTCAAAGCCGATCAATCTGTTGTAGCCTTTTTCGAGCATCCGGGCGCTGCGGTCGATCAGGGTGGGATCCACCTCCTCATGGGAAAGGAAGTACTGCTGGGCCATCACCAATGGATAGGTCGACGAACTGGTCTGTTCAAAGCAGCCGTGAGGTTCGCGAATCAGACGCGCCAACGCTTCGTTCATGCTTGCCAACGGTGTCGGGTAAACGACGATTCGTGTGTTGAGGCTTCCTTCGACCAGCGATTCGGGAATGGTGATTTCGTGGGTCACCGTTTCACCGTTACCGATCAACCCACCCCATCCGGATTCCATGGGGAAGCCCAGCGGTTGCACGGTCATGGTACGAGTGACAGAGTCCGAGAAACTGCCTGCCCTGGCAGCCACTACCCACTCAGCCGTTCCCGGTTGATGGTCCATCCTGAAATTGAACAATTTGCGTAACCGTTGATCGGAGGCAAGCGAAAAATTTGCATTTGAATTCTTGTTCGTTTCGCCTGAATTCACTTCCACCGAGCAGGAACCACTCTTCAGGGGACCGCCGGTCGCGTTTACCAGCCCAATGGGCAGAAGGACTTCATCGCCTGATGTCACCTCAAGCGGCAATTTCGGCTCCAGGTAGAAAGGTTGGACTGAGTCGAGTTGAATCGAGGATTGCCCGATCGCACCCCCTTTTGAAAAAGCATCGGCGGAGACCCGGAAACTGGTGACCGAATCACTCAGTGCGAATTCCACGCTCGCCTTGCCGTTTTCGTCTGTTTTGACTCCCGCATTCCAGTAAAGGGTCTCGGTGAAATCGACGCGGTCACCAGCCTTTCGGCCGGCTCGAACCTGGTGGGCAAAAACGCGTACGGCCACAAAATTTTGGCCTCGATTGACAAAAAATTCTTCATCCGCAAAATGTCGGTCCGCCTTACCTTTCGCCGACCCGGCGGCTATTTTTGCCCTTCTGAACTGGATTGGCTTTCGAAGGTGTTTTTTGGCCGCAATTCGTTGTGCTTCTCCTTGGAAAGCTGCCTCAGCCTGGGGGGCCTCCAACAGTGGATCGGGATTCCCCGCCTGTTGAAACAGTCCCGCCGGAATTTGTGCTGCTTTTTCCAGGATTTTGGCATCCAGGTTAACGCCCTCGGCTTCCGGGGCCATGCGTGACCTGTCGATCGTTGGGTCACGGGACGCGATCGCTCGTAGAGCGTCATCACCATGTTCTGCAAGGAACTTTTCAATCTGGCTGTAGGCGAATCGGCGCCAGCCTTGCGTTCCCAGAAGCAGGTCGACGGCAAGATCGGAGTCCTGGTTTTTCGAGTCGAAGTAGATCCGGGCATCGGCAAGGTCCTTTACGTCGTTTTCCAGGAACACCATGACCGGAAGTCGAGGTGCCTGGTCGCACGTTTCGATCATCTCCAGTACACTGTCGTCCGTGACCGTCAAACCGACCACTGCCGGGATCGGTTTGCCATTGGCGTCAGTAGTGGAAATGTCGAGTCTTGCGGTTTCACCGGGAGTGTATTGTTTTGCATTTGGAGTGACTGTGATTTGCACCTTGTCTTTGGGCTGGCGGAAGATCAAGCGTTCGGCGAGCGGTTTGCCGCCTGGATCCCACACGGTGGCTACCAGGACCCCTGAGACAGAATCGGACGGGGTGAATTTTGCCCGGGCCAGCCCATCGGTCGGATCTGCAAAATTCAGTTTTGCGATGGTGATTTCCTGTTGTCGTAACGTAACGGAAAACGGCTCGCCGTCGCTGGTTCCCACCTTGAGGATGATCGGTTCGCCTGCAGCATGGATGTCCTTTGTGGATTGAACCACGGCGCCCTCTCTTAACGGGGGAAGCGGGTACGTGGAGTGGATTCCCGAGGGCTGGCTGATTTTGAGGGAGTATCGCTTTCCCGCTTTCGGATGCAGGCGGAAGCGGCCTCTTCCCTCGTGCCGACTTTTGAAACGGGCAACTTCGTGACCCTCCTCATCCACGACAATCCCTGCCAGATCGGCCGGTTTCCCTGCCGGGGTAAAAGCTTCAAAATAGACCCGGTTCGGCAGTCCTGCGACCAGGTCGCCACCTTCCGGATAAAGACTCAGATCGACGGTTTGGAGCAAAATCGGAAGGGTCTTGCTGGCCGTTTCGATGAGGCCACCGTCCTGGATCACCATGGCCAACGTGCCCTCGCCTCGCTTGATATCCATGGGCAGTTTGAAACGGGCGATGCACAGCCCGTTTTGGTCCAGCGTCGCCGGCCCCCGGAATATCTGGCTTCCGTCCAAACGGGCAGTCACCGTGACCTTGGCTCCCACTGGAATCCCTCCTTCGGCTCGCTCTACGGAAAGTGTGGCAGCAACTTCGTCACCCGGTCCATAGCCGTCGCGGAGAAACTTGATTTGTGATTTGAGCCGAGGGGCCCGATAGGACCGGATGTCGAACTTTCGTTCGCCAGGGGGATAACCCAGTGAGGGGCAGGTCACCTTGATCGTGTATTCGCCACCTGCCTGTTGTTCAGGGACTTGCCATTGAAAGCCGAGAACACTGTCCTGCGAATGGGTCGAACCGGACGCCACCGAATTCCCCTTGGGACCCGAGACGACAAACGTTGCCATTATCTGGTTGTCTTTGGGTAGCGGTTTTCGAGTGGCATGGTGGAGGACGACGCCTCGGACAAACATGGTTTCGCCCGGACGGTACAATGGTTTGTCCGTGATCAAGTGAATCAAATAACGATCCGCTCCACCGAGAATACGTGTTGTCTCGCTGTCCGTGGGGGCGTCGACTCGATTGGCATCTGCCCAGGTAACCTGCCAGACGACTGCAAAACAGAATAAAACGCATAGGGACGCAAACAGGAACCGCGGCTTTGACATTGAAAGAGCACCAGGAAAAATGATGTAACGCCTCGTATTAACCCATTCACGAACCTGGGCACGGGTTGTTTCATTTTTTCTGCTGATTTCTTTTTTTCGAAGTGGGGATGGTGAACGGGACGCCGGCCCCAATCAGACGGGATGATCCGTTTCAATCGCTTCGGTTCCAGCCAATCCAGTTCCAGTCACTCCGGTTCCAGGCACTCCGGTCGCTTCAGCCATTTTCAGACCAAGTTTTTGATTTGTTTGGTGGGCGTCGCCCTGCTCGAAAGCGGTCGCCGCGCCGCCGGACGCACGCCAAGCTGGTTGGCCTTCTGTAAATCGAGAGGCACTACGTGTCAGGTTATTCTGCCCCGGTTGTCCGGTAGTCCCGACCCATCAGGCTGTTCAGGACGCTGCCTTGCCAATCACGGAGCTGTTTGGATAACCGTTTGACGATGTCAGGGTGGGACAGGGCGAGGTTGTTTTTTTCACCGGGGTCTTTTTTCAGGTCGAACAGTTCGACGCCTGTCCCCTTGTCTCCATCGATAACCAGTTTGTAATCGTCCGTGAGGATTGCCCTGGCACCGGTAAAGTCCCCTTCCCTGATTTCCGGGTGGTGGAAGTTCTTGAAATTGCGGGTCAGCAGCCCACCCATTTCCTTTACAAGCGGGGTAGTGCCCTTCTGAAGTTCCGGGTCAATGTACGGCTTGGCTGAATCACTGTTCTGCCGATCCCGCGGGAAGGACCAGAATTCGATCGGGTCTGTTCTTTGGTGCCTGGTTCCTTTCCAGAAAGGCACCAGGTTGATTCCATCCAAAGGTGTTTTCGGCAGTTCTGCTCCAGTCAGCTGGCAGAGGGTGGGCAGGATATCTGACGTGACAGCGTTCACGTTCATGGTCCGCGGGGTCGGGATTCCAGCCGGCCATTCAATGATCCCGGGAACCCGGATACCGTTCTCGTAGAGTTTTCCCTTGAGTCCGCGGAAGCGGGATTCCCTGTAACCGCTTGGCGGAATGCCATTGTCGCCACAATACCAGAGCAGGGTGTTTTCCCTGAGGCCGAGGGTCTTGAGAGCGTTGCGCAACTTGCCGATGGATCGGTCCATGGCCGTGATTTCGGCGTAGCGTTCGGTCAGGACTTCGCGCAGGGGTCGCTTGATTTGCTTTCCCGTTTTGTTGGAGGTCAGTTTTACCTTGATCCCGTTGTATTTTTCGGGCAAATCCTGGTAGAGCAGCAGGTCCGTTTTCAGACCACTGTACGGTTCATGGGGTGACCCAAACCAGATGACTGTCAGGAACGGGACATTGGTCCGCTGTTTTTCCTCGATGTAATCGATCGCTTCGTCCACCAGGATTTCTGAACTCTCACCAAAGAATTGCCTGGGTGGTCCACCATTCCGGGAAAGCACCGGATCCAATTCGAAAAAGTTGTCGTGCGACAACCACTCGTCAAACCCCATCGCCCCGGGATTCGTCGGGGAGGTTGTTTTGACCGGGCCAACGTGCCACTTTCCAAAATGGGCTGTCGCGTAACCGGCACCCTGCAAAAGGTGAGCGACGGTAGTTTCCTGCGGCCGAATCGAACAACCCGGAGTAAACGTCCCGTAACGATTGGGATGCCTGCCGGTCAGAACATTCCCCCTTGTTGGGGAACAGACCGGCTGAGCATAAAAATTGTCCAGCCGCAAACCGGATGCGGCCATTTCATCCAGGAAAGGGGTTTTGACATGGGGGTGCCCGTAGTAACCGACCTCTTCCCAGCCGTGATCATCGCCCATCAGCAGAATGATATTCGGGCGTTTGGGTTCCTTGTCTGGAGGTGCAGCCGCAACCGAGCATGCGAACAGGAGAAGGGGCAGGGTAGCGGTCAGGCATCTCTTACCGCATCCTGCCGCCATGGACCGGGGATTCACTGAGTTTGGATCGGTGCTTTTCATGTCCGTTTTTCCTGTCCGGTTTCAAAGGATTTCCCAATGGAGGATCCGTCGATTGTAGCGTATTCACCATGGGATCCATTCCGCCTGCAGCCTGGTTGTTTTGGGTGAGCATGCGTTGCAGAGCGGGAACCTTCATGGTCAGGAGGAAGTTGCCACGGCAGGATTCATCACGGAAAGCGTGGTTGTCAACGGCAGGGAACAGGAGGTGGGCCGTTTCCCGGGCTGCAGGCTCAGCAGCGCTCGGGCAGAAAGGATAAAACCTGGAAGGTGAACCAGGTTTCGTCCTGTTGTCTTTGCCCCGGATCTTCCCAGCTTCGTTTGCTAGCGTGCTTTTTCATTGTCCTTTTCAGCTTTTCTTTTTTCGCGTTTTTTCTTTCGTTTGTTTTTCTTCTTGCGATCCGTTTCATCCCCTTTTTTTGCCCTTTTCAATTCCTTGGGATCTACCGTTGAAAAGGTGTCCTTGAGGCGTTTCATTTCCGCCTGGAGCTGTGCGTGCATGACCCTGACCGTTCGGGTGTATCCCGGATGGTCGGCAAGATTGTTCAGTTCCCAGGGATCCTTCCTGAGATCATAGAGCTCCAGCTCGGGATGCTTGACGACACGGTCGATTTTTTCCTGGGCCGCAGGATCTGTTTTGGCTTTTTCCAGCCATTCTCTCCAGGCTTTGGCAAAAAACTTTCCGCTTTTTGGATTCATCAGAACATCAAGGTGGTAATCAGCGTCCCGTACGGGATTCCAGACAAGTTTGAATTCCTTGTTGCGAATGGCTCTTTGCGTGTAACCCCCCGCCTGATGAACCAGGTAAGCATGGTCCCGGTGTTCCGAGGACTCTCCTTTCAACACGGGATAAAAGCTCCTGCCATCCGTCGCTGGAGCTGCACCACCGGCAATGTCCACCAGGGTGGAGGAAATGTCACAATACATGGCAACGGCGTCAGTAACTGCCGGCTTGATTTTCCCCGGTCAGCGAACCAGGCAGAGTGCCCTGGTTCCGTAGTCATAGACGGACCATTTGCCATTTGGCAATGCCGTTCCCTGTTCGCTCAAAAAGATCAGCACGGTGTCGTCTGCCAGCTTCAGTTCGTCCAGCAGTGTCATGGTTGCGCCAACCTGTTGGTCGAGGATTTCGACTTCGGCCGCGTGAACCGCGAGGGCGTCACGCGTGACAGGGGTATCCACCATGTGCGGCGGAACCACGATTCGATCCCGCGGGAAATTCGAAGGCTTGCCGATCGTCCACGGGTGGTGCGCGTTCACAGACGCAATCACAAGGCAAAACGGTTGGTTTCCTGATTGAGACGTTTCGATAAACCGTTTGACTCCACCCATTTCCCAGGCAGGCGATGGATGATTGCCATTGCTTTCGAACCCGGGAACTTTCCGGAAATCCGATACATCAAAATGGGTCTTTCCGGTCAAGCCGACCTGGTAGCCCAGTTCGCCCAGGAAGTTGGCGATGTTCTGGTAGTCTCCCTGCGGTTTGCAGCCGTTGCTGTATACACCGCTGGTTGGCGGTAGCAGGCCGGTGTAGAGCTCATGCCGAACCGGGGCACACTGGGCAACCGAACACATGAAATTCGTAAATCGAATTCCCTGCGAAGCAAGCCTGTCAATATTTGGGGTCCGGGTAGCGAGCTGACCGTCAACACAGCCAAAACTTGAACAGCTGACATCATCCGCCAGCACAATAACAAAGTTGGGCCTCTTGCCTGCCGGCGGATCGGCCTCCCCGGCCAACAGGGGTGCTGCGAAAAATGGGGCGAGCAGCCACAAGATACCTTTTTTCCTGTCCACTTATTTCTTTCCCTTCCGGTTGGTCTTCGGGCTTTCGGATTTGGCTTTTTCACGCGCGTTTTTACGGGCTTTGCGTTTCGCTTTTCTTTTTGCCTTGTCGTCAGGGGCGGGTTCATCGGTGCCTTCGGGCATTTCCTTCAACGCTGGCGGTACCGTTACCTTTTTACCTTTGATCTCGAGCTGCTTCACCATTTTTATCTGTTTGTCGATCTGGCCCGGTTTCGCCGCGTTTCCTCCGGGAATGAACTCGCCAAAGGGACGGCCAATTTGCTCGAGGTCCCTTTGCATCCGTTGTCGCATCCCTTTCAGACGCTTGGCGTGCTCCTCCAGGTAAGCGAGGTTGTTCATTTCCCTCGGGTCTTTTTCAAGGTGGTAGAGTTGGTCCTCGTCAAAGAAACCCGGGCGATCTGCCCCTCGCACCCCGATCCCAAGGCGACCAATGTAGGACATCGCCCTGGGCAGGTTCAGCGGCTTTGCTTTCTGGATGGCAGCGATCTGTTCCCGGGTGTAACGGACAGCGATGTAGGACCAGTCTTTCGTGACAGTTGCCCGCGCGGCTCCCATTTCCAGGTAGAGATGGTCTCGCCAGTTCTCGGCCTTTCCATTTTTCAGAAGAGGCGTGAGGCTCTGTCCATCCACCTGGTAGGATGCGGGTTTCTCCGCTTTGCCCAGCTCGAAAAAAGTTGGAACCAGGTCAATGTTCTGCACGAGTTCTTCACATTCCTGCCCTGCCGCGATTCCTTTTGGCCAGCGCATGATCATGGGGACCTGGCAACTTCCGTGTGAAAAGACGGATGCCTTGCCTTCGCGACCGTGATCCGGCGCAAAAATGACGAGGGTGTTGTCATCGATTTTGAGTTCCTGCAGTTTTCGGAGGATGGCCCCCACGGAGTCGTCAATCCAGGCTTCACCCGCCACATGGCTTTCGGGATCAAATCCCTTTTGGGTGATGGTTTTGAGGAGTTCGGCGCGAGGTGTCATGACCTCCGGAAGGCTTTCCACTTGTCCCTCTCCGGTGATGAGGGGGTGATCCATGGATTTTCGCCATGACCGGTCCGGCCCGTGCAGCAAGGTGCTGCAGAGGTGGAGATAAAAAGGGCCCTTGCTGTTTTTTTCAATAAATTCCAGGGCTGCCGCAGTCGTCCACTCCGGGTTGTGCATGGAATAGGGGCGATGCATGTTTTCCGCGTAGACGTTCTTTGCCCAGGAAAAGCCTAGCGATTCCAGGTAACGCCGCATCCAGCGTTCGTTCTGCCTGAATCGGGCCGAGGTTTCAGGGCCCGGGCTGGCGTCTTTGGGAATGTCGATCCAGCCGTCCTTGCCCCGGTAGAATTCCGGGAAGTCGACCTTAGAAGTCAGGTGAAATTTCCCCACAAATCCGGTGGTGTAACCGGCTTTGCGGAGGATATTTCCGACGTTCATCCTGTCGCGTTCCAACGCGACATTGAAATTGGGGAGCCCCTGGTTCCTTTTGCCACCGACCGATTCGGTGTAGAGTTTGCTGTAAGAGTTGCCAGCAAACCGGCCCGTCAGAAAGCTGTAACGGGAAGGAGTGCAAACCGAGCTGCTGACATAGGCACGAGTGAATTTCATCCCTTCTTTTGCCATACGGTCGAGATTGGGAGTGTAGGTATCACCCCCGAATGCGGCGATGCTCGATGGGTTCTGATCGTCGATCAGGAACATGATGATGTTGGGACGGTCCTCGCCAACAGCTGTAGCGCCCATTGCCAGCAGAAAGAAAGTCAGGAATGAATGGCAGGCGTTCATGAGGTGGCTCCGGATGATTGCAAGTTTTGCAGTTTGGTAGTCTTGATGTGTGGGCTTCCAGGTGAAACTTGGTTACTGTTTTGTTGAATCGACCCAGGGTAACCGGTCAAACGCGTCCTTGATGCGGGGGTCACCCGTTGCGTTCATCATCTTGTCGACCCTGGTACGGAGTGTTGTCAGGACGGATGCGGACCCAGGATCAGCGGCCAGGTTCACCAGTTGATCAGGGTCCTTTTCCAGGTCGTAGAGTTCTTCGCGGGGACGGGGGTACATCGTGAGGCGGAACAGGCCCCTGTCGCCCGGTTGTTCCCGCCGCGACATCATCCAGGCCTTGGTGAGGCTGCCGTCCAGGTCCCGGTAGGCGGGGGTTGTCGACAGTCCCATTTTGTAAAGTGCATCGGGGTCGGTGATTTTGGCTGCGTCGTAAGGGTCGCCCATCGGCCATCGTTCAGGTTTGAGGTTCCGAATGTAAAGATGGTCCTTCGTGCGAATGGCACGCATTGGATAAGGCACGTTTCCTGGTCGGGCGGTGTGAAAGTGAAGCTCGCGGCCGATGAAAACCGAGTCTCGCCGGGAATCGATCCAGCCGCTCTTTTGGCTGGTGAGTTGGGAGAGAAAGCTGCGTCCGTCCATACTGTCGGGCACTTTGATACTTGCGAGTTCGAGGAGCGTCGGTCCAAAGTCCATCACGCTGACAAAGTCGTGAACGCGTCTGCCGGAAGGAATGCCCCTGGGCCAACGAACCAGCAAGGGGACCCGCGTGGCAAGGTCATAGCAGTTCGTTTTGCCACGGGGGATTCCGGGAACGCCGTGGTCACCCGAGAGGATGACAACCGTATTGTCGAGTTCACCCGCACTCTCCAGTTCCTGGAGCATCGAACCGAGCATCAGGTCGAGGGCGAGCACCTCGCCCAGGTAATCCGAAAAGTCACGCCGTACGTCGTTGGAGTCGGGGAGAAATTTTGGGAGCAGGCCTTTGAGGGCATCCGGCTCGATGCCCCAGAGGTTCCTGCCGGAATCGGGGGTGTAGGGGCGATGGGCATTGATGCTGCCAAAGACGAAAAAAAAGGGCTGGTCTTCGGAGCGGCCGGCGAGCATTTGCCGGATTTCCTGACGGCAGTTTTCCACGATTTCGTCGTGCCTGCTTTCGCGTTCTGGCCGGGTTTTGGCCTCTCCGACATAAAGTCCATACCGTTCGTACCGGACTTTTTTCAGGGATCGCACGCTCTTTGGCCGCGGGCTCGGGGAAAAGGCAAAAGTCTTCCTGGACTTTTGCGCGTAATACCCGCTTTCGCGAATCAGGTCGCCAAACTTTGGCAAGCTCTGCATGGGATTGTTGTATCCCTTCCAGTTACTTGCCTTGCCATTGAGGAAGGCGCCCGAGCCACAGTTCCAAAAGTACCGTCCCGTGGCGAGCGAAGCACGGCAGGGTCCACAGGACGCGACCGGCACAAAAGCATTGCTGAAAACGACCCCTTCCCGACCAATGCGATCGATGTTGGGCGTTGAAATCACGTCGTTAAGCGACGCCCTGCTTTCATCCGCATAGATGCTCGCATAGCGTCCCCAGTCATCTGCGAAGAAGAAAAGTATATTGGGACGTTGGTCATCGGCACGGGCAAAACTGCCAGTGGCCAACAGGGCGAGGAGAACACTCAGGGTTTTCATGGATTGAAATTCGGACAATGGATGGCATCTGTTTTGGCCCGGGATCCGGTCGGGGTGGTTACCTGGAGGGTTCCGGAGTCGGGCTGCTTTCGCTTGTTTTGCCTGCCTTGTTACGGTCGGACTTCTTTTTTTGGCGTGCCGATTTTTTTTGCTTTCTGGACAAACGTTTTGCCGGCGCGGTTGCATCCGGCTTCCAGCGTTTTTCCTGTTTGCTGACCGGGTCGGCCATTTCGTCAAGCCACGCGTTGTATTTGTCTGTCAGTTCCGAAACCACTTTCGGATGTTTGGCGGCAAGGTCGGTTATTTCGCTGAGGTCCTTTTCGAGATCGAAGAGTTCTACGCGGGTTTTCTCTGCGACCAGTTTCCAATTTCCTGAGCGGATGGCCCACTTTCCCTTGATTCCTGCAGAACTCCAGTAAAGGTGATCGTGGAGTTGGTTGGTTTCACCTTTCAGGGCCGGCAAAATGCTCTTGCCGTCCAGGGGTTTGTCCTTGGGCAGGGGAAGACCAGCAGCGTCGAGGGCTGTGGCAAACAGGTCAATCGACCACATGGGGACGTCGCATTTTTTACCGCCTTCCAGTTGGTCCGGCCAGGACACGATGAAGGGCACATGGATTCCGCCCTCGTAGTCCATCTGCTTGAAACCACGAAGCGGTGCATTGTTGGCGTGCATGGCGCCGGAACCGCCATTGTCCGTGAGAAAAATCAGCAGAGTGTTGTCAAAGATGTCGTGTTTTCTGAGCGAGTTGACAATCTCACCAACCCCCATGTCAAGATGTTTGATCATGGCCATCAGGGTGTCGCGTGTTTCGTCCCCGGTAACCTCCCGGATGTCTTCTTTGGGGGCTTCCGGTGGAGAATGCACGGCGTTGTAAGCGACATAGAGAAAGAAGGGCTCCGCCTTGTGGCGGTTGATGAAATCGACCGCTTCCTCCGTGATGCGCGTCGTCAGGTAGCCTTTTTCCTGGATGGGTTTGCGACCACGGTAGATCGGGTGGTCCATGTTCGTGTGGTCAAAGTAGGGATGCGCCCCGCGCCCCATGAAGCCATAGAACTCATCGAATCCCCGGTTCATGGCATGGTACTCTTGCGTAAGCCCGAGATGCCACTTGCCCAATGCACCCGAGACGTAACCGGCTGGCTTCAGACGCTGAGGAATGAATACTTCATCAAGTGGAACGCCCGAGCCTCCTTCCCCGGCCGTATAGATTCCAAATCGTTGTTGATAACGCCCTGTCATGAGTCCCGCACGTGTGGTGGAACAGACGTGTCCACTGGTATATCCCTGGGTACAGATAATGGACGAATTTGCGAGGGCATCGATATGAGGTGTACTGACCTCGGGTGGGGAATGCGGGTTGTAGCTGACATCGGCATAGCCCTGGTCATCGGTGAGAATGATCACGATGTTGGGCTTTTCGGCCGCCAGGAAAAGGGTGGGGATCCCGATCAAAATGACGAGCAAGGTTTTCAGTGCGGTCCGATATCCCATCGGTGACTCTCCAGTTTGTTCACTTAGATTCGTTCGGACGGGACGGAAGCAGTTTTGCACCCGGCCGCTGGTTGGGATTGATGCAAACAATGCCAGGGAACGTACCGTTACTTTTCCCGTTTTCGTTTTTTTCGGTTCTTCTTTTTTCGTGGGTGATGCTGCGAATGTAGGCTGCCGTTTCACCCGGATCAAGACTGCCTGACCCATCGCGATCTGCCCGCTTGAAGATGTTGTCCAGGTGATTGCCACTGGTGCAAATCGAGGAAAACTCCCTGGTGTCGAGCCGGGTGTCCTTGTTGGTGTCTGCCTGCGTAAACCACTCGACGGGGGTTTTCCTCGACAGTTTCCACCAGGATACCTTGCCAAGTGCCTCAGTGAATTCCGCCGGGTCGAGGACGCCGTTTCGGTCCCTGTCCACTTTTCGAAATGAGTCCGGGCCGTGTTTTGGCGAGTGATCAATGTATTTACTGAACTCGACGTAGCTGATCGCTTTGCTGGCGTCTTTGTCGACGGCCTGGAACAGTTCGGATTCGGTCATTTGCAGGCGATTTTCGCCAAGCATCGCAGGCTCACCGATCTGAGGCGTGAAGAGGATTGACTTGACTCGTCCGTCTTTCTGGCAGGAGGCCTTGACCCCCATGCCGGTTTCCGGCTTCTGTTGACCCTTTGTTGGCAAGCCTACGTAATCGATCTTTGACTCGGGGTTTGTATACAGCTTGCGCAACAACTCACCATTCTGCCGGACTTCGAACCTTGTTCCCGAGGAGTCCACGCTTTTGAGCGTGCCAACGACAACCGAACTGCCCGCACCTTTGCTGTTGCTTTGAGCACGGACATTCGTTGCGAGAAATGCAAGAACAAGGACCAGGGCTGCAACTGTCCGAACGGATGGATTTATCTTCATGCGAATAACTCCTGGACCGGTTTTTCACCATCGCCCACCTTCATCGGACGGCCGGAAGGTGAGATGGCGGGTGTCTCGATTTCCATGCCGGTCGCCAGGGCGATGCTCGCGTGAAAGGAACCGACAGAGACCGGGTTCTCATCGACGTAGAACCCGCGATCATCGCTCTTGCCATAGACAAAACCGGCCTTGGCTCCTCCTCCGGCGAGAACGGTGGAAAAGCATACCGGGTGATGGCTGCGGCCATCACCGTCGAAATCGGGCTTGCGACCGAATTCCGTCGCGACGACGACCAGTGTTGAGTCCAGCATTCCGCGTTCCCGGAGGTCGGTGATGAGCGTGGTGAAGGCCTGGTCAAAAACCGGCGCTACATCGGCCATTTCGTCGGCGAGCGCCTTGTGATGATCCCAGCCATCGTGCTTTACCTCTACGAAACGGACACCGGAGGCCACCAGGCGGCGGGCGAGCAGGCACCCTTGCCCGAATGGGTTGTCCCCATAGGCCGTTCGCTGTTTTTCCGGCTCCAGAGACAGGTCAAAAGCCTTCAGTTCCTTGCTCTTCATCAAGGCCAGGGCATCGTTATAAAAGCCGTTGTAGGCCTTGACCCCCTTGTCGTTGAATTTTTTCCGGAAGTCGGCGTCCAGGCCGTTCATCAATGTCAGTCGCTTGCTTGCCTGGGATTTGCCACCGATGGAGCGGACGTCGTTGATCCCCTGGCTGGGGTTTCCAATCGCCAGGGGCGCGTAGCTCGAAGGGAAAAAGCCATTGCCCTGGTCGGACCGGCGATTGATGCACACACTTGATGGGAGGGTTTTGCTGCTTCGTCCAAGGTAGTGCGATCCCCAGGCCCCGAGATTGGGATGGAGAATCGTTCCCCGGGGTTCATGGGCGGTACGCATGAAATACTGCGCCGGTTTGTGAACGCCGATCTTGGCCTCCATCGACCGAATCAGGCAGACACGATCTGCAATTGTCGCGAACCTGGGAAAAAAATCGGTGACCTGGAAATCGGCTGATGTCCTGATTGCGGCTGCCGGTCCTTTGGACTTTCCCTTTTTCGGATCGAGGGAGTCGATGTGACTCAAGCCACCGCTGAGCATCAGCCAGATCACGTTCTTTGCTTTACGGAAGGTGGCAGGTTTCTGATTTGCCGATTCTCCGCCAGCAAGCTGTGTCGCCGGGAGAATGCTCAAGCCAAAAGATGCCGCCGCAAAACGTTCAACGAACTGGCGACGCGTGGGGGCATCCAGGGAATTCAGTATTTGTTTCATTTCAGATCGAGTGGTTAAAAGAACGGGTTGCCGGGGAGTGAGAGGGGATGCCTATTGGATGAACATGAATTCACGTGAATTCAAAAGCGCCCACGCGATGTCGCCCATGCCGAGTCCCTGTTCGAGGGCGGCAAGACACTGTTTCGTCTCTTTTTCCGTTGGAAGACGCGACAGGCAGGTTCGGTAGAGGAGGGCGATCTGCTCGACCTGCGTGTTCTTGTTACTGGTTGCCTGGATAAGGGACGAACTGGTCATGAGACTTTTTGTGATTTCGCCGTTCATCATAGCCAGCGATTCGGTGATGCCGCCTTCGGTCGATCCGTCATCCGCAACTTCACGAGCCGACTGGCCGGCAATTCTCAGGAAATGCGTGGGGGGCGTGGGTTGTGGGAGCTCGGATGCCCGCAGCCATGCGTCTCTCTTGCGACGCTTGGTGGTCTTCATGAAGAGGCTTCGTCCCGATTTGCCTTTTTTCCCCTTTTCATTCTCCAGAAGGGAGTCTGCAAATTCAAAAATCTTTTCCCGGTCCTTTTCAATTCCCTGGCGATCGTGCGTGAATTCGAATGGAAAGACGAGGCGTGTCATCAGGGGAGCATTGTCCGTCTTCTGCTCGTCGATTTCAGGGCCTCGCAGGAGGAGTACAAAAGAATCCCATGTCTGCTCGGCCGTCATGCGACGAAGTAACGGTCCCGGGAAACGGAAATTTTCACCCTCCGGGGGTGTCACGCTGACCTGTTGCTGATAGGTCCTTGTATTCAAAACGATCCGTTGGAATTCCTGCAGGTCAAAATCAACCTCGATCATTACCTGGGCAAGGAATTTCAGTAATTCCGGGTTGGTGGCGTCGTCCAGTACGTCGAGGTCGGTGACCGGCTCCTTGACGGCAACTCCAAAGAGTTTTTTCCACATGCGGTTGGCAATCGCGGCAGCGAAACGCGGATTCCTTGGGGATGTCGTCCACCGTGCGAACAAATTCCTCAGTTGGCGAGGGTGGGTGGTCGTCACGTTTGCCCGCCTCTCGCCTTCCCATGTAATAAACTTTGGAACGACTTTTTGGCCGGGTTTGGCGTCACTGTAGGCGTAGTCTTCGGGGAATTCGGTCGCGCGGCCCTGCTGAAAGACGACCCGTTCCATGTTGGGCTGAAGCAGGGTCACGAGGTTTGCTTTTGAGAAGCGATCATCCCGGAGTTTGATGGCAGGCTTGCGAGTGTCGACACGGTCAAAAGCCGTTGATCCAAAAAAGGCTGCCATTTCGTAGAAGTCCCGCTGCGTCCATTCGGCGAAGGGGTGGTCGTGACACTGGGCGCAGGCAACATTGGCACCCAGAAAAGTGGTCAGCGTGTTGGAGAGGCTGTCCAGCGGCATGCTGGCATCGCGCAGGAGGTAGGCAGTGGCACCATTTTCTCCCAGCCTGCCTTCAGCGGTGAGCAGATCGTAAACCAATTCGTCCCACGGGCGGTTTTGGTGAAGTTGTGATTTCAACCAGGTATGAAATGTCCAGGTCTTGCCAATCCGGTAATAGTCGTCCTTGACCCGAAGCATGTCCGCCAACCAGTTGAACATGTGGGACTCGTGTCCGGGGGACTTCAGCAGGTCATCGATCAGCCTTGCTCGACGATCCTTGCGGCGGTCGTTCATGAAATTTGCAAGTTCTCCGTCTGTCGGGATTCGGCCAATCACGTCCAGGTAGACGCGGCGGACAAATGGAATGTCCCCGACGGGAGGGTTGGGCGGAAGTTTGTGTTTCCCCAGGTCAACCCGAATGATCGCGTCGATGCGGCGGGAAGCGTCCGGGGAATCGTCAGCATGTGAATGGGTTGTCGCCACAAGGAGGAGCAGTAGCAGGCTGCACAAACTGGTTGTTCTGGGAGACACTGACATGATTGGAAATTCCGGAAGGGGTTCTAGTTCTGCGAAGTAGCCGCGAAGTCGTTTCGCGGGCGATGCCCCGGCTGCGGTTCGAGGACGACAACCCGGATCTGATCGACAGCAGTACTCGCCGAGAGGTCCAGGGACAACGTTCGACGGTCCCTGCTGAGGGTTACATGGTCCCGGCCGGAGTCAGGCTGGTCGTCGGGGCGGGTTGGTTCAATGCCACGCCGGGTGTCACCATAATCGCCCAGCGGATGCCCCAGCAGG
>JAYZFP010000055.1:0-21276 GCA_036336715.1 Planctomycetota bacterium | reverse complement strand
CTGGGAGCCTGGCAGGTTGCCGTTCGTTACTCATGGGCGGACTTCAATTCAGTCGACATTTTCGGCGGCACGGGTGAAAGCCTGACGTTGGGGCTGAACTGGTACTGGAATCCCTACGCACGCGTTCAGTTCAACTACATCCACGGAAATATCGAAGACAGCAGTGCCCCCGGTATCGGTGGCGAATATGACATCGTAGGTATTCGTTACATGGTTGACTTTTAAAAACCGTGTCCAGATTTAAAACCTCCCCAAGCAATCCAACCCATACAAAAGCCACCCGATGAAAAATCCACTCCTTGCAATTGCCTTACTGGCATTGATGACCCCTGCCCTGAATGCCCAATGCGATAACTGTCAAAAATGTGGGGACAAGGTCGCAGTCGGCTTCCTGAAAAAATCTTCTGAAAAGAAGACAGTATACGAAGTAACCGAAAAAGAAATCGCGGTACCGGATATCTGCCTTCCTCGTCCACTCTTCAGCCTGAAAACACAACTCTGCAATCTGTTTGCACCCAAATGCTCTCCTGGCAAACCTTGCGGCAACTGCGAAGTCAAGGATTGTCCCAAGGACGTACGTGTGGGCAAGGTCCGAGTCATCAAGGTAATGAAAAAGACCTCGGTCAAGTGCGACAAATGCACCTATTCGTGGGAAGTCGCCGATCCGAAAAAGATCGATGAGTACCTCGGCACCGAACAATCCGACTCAAAAAACTGAATTAACCGGAAAGTATCGAGCCGTCGAAACTGGTTATTCGAACACAGGGCAAGCGGGAGGTCCCTTCTCCACCCGCTTGCCTTTTTAAATTTTGCTGGCAGGTTTTTGGCCGGCAGGTTTTTGGCTGGCAGACGGCACCAGGATCCCAGCCCAATGACTGCCCGTCAAAGCATGCACGGGGACGGCCCAAGAAACGGGAGGGATCGGGTGAGGTGCGTTCCAGTAAAGGATCACTTCTCCCCTCCAAAACAGCCCACCCTTGAAGGTTGCTCATCGAAGGTGACAGGACAGGGCACCGAGTGGGTCCCTCTCGCCTGACACTCGGTCCCCTCCCGGGCAGGGAACAGGATCGAGGAGATTTTCCATTAACGCACGGCTTTGACTTTCTTGGCTCCGGCACTGTGAAAAGCAGTGCAAAAAACAGCCTTCCCACGATCCAATGAACGCCCATTCGTGAAGATTTGGTTTTTTTTACAAAATTCACATTTAATACTTGAACAGGTGTCCACTATGGGTAAATTGAGTCTACGCAGTGACGCTTGGCGGCGACCCGACAGACCTCCTTCAAATCCCCCTTTGGTCGCCGCCTTCTTTTATTTCTTGGGAATTGCTTTCACTGACGGCAGTCTTGTTAAAAAGCTGTTTGAGTGAAGTGCCTCTGGTTCCGTGTCGTTTCACCCTGGAGATTCCATTTCCTGGGCATACCGATCGAAAACTTCCAGGTTTGGCGTTGATCGTTTTCAGCTGTAAGAAAGCCCCCTATCAACCGCTTCCGGATGCCTTTCAACTCCATCCATGTTGAGATACCTTGTCCGGAGAATCCCGGTCAGTTGGAAACCCGGTGGTCCACTTACCATCACCTGACCACTTGCCTTCCAATTTTCTTTTAGTCACCTCCAGGCCCTCTGAAGAACCTGAATCCCAAAGTCAACCTGCCAAAAACAGCCAAGCCCATCCCGAAGTCATTGATGAATACCCCAGTCGAGGAAACCCTGAAAAGACTCAAGGCCAGCAGGTTCCGCAGCCGTTTCCGCCTTTGCCCAGACTCCAAAAAGTATCTTGCCCAAAAGGGTTTCGAAACCATCGAAAGTCACGCCAGGGATTTCGTCCGGACTCGCCTGTCCAGCCCCCAACCTGAAAACGACGGCAAGCAAACCCCGATGCGGGGACATCCGGTTTTTATCGCCCAGCACGCGACGGCAACCTGTTGCCGGTCCTGCCTGCATCAATGGCACAAGATCCCCATGCGGGTCCCGATTGATCCGGAGAACCAGGAAAGAGTCGTTCAGCTGATTACCGGATGGCTCCAGCAGCAGATGACCGATGACAGGGAAGCGGTCAACAGGCCAGATCAACCGGTTCAGGGACTCCTTTTTGAATCCCACCAGGACGAAGCGTCACTGCCCAATCCCTAGAGCCACAAAAAGGGTGACAGGTAAAACTAACACCGAAACCGGGAACCCCCGGGACGCAACCGGGCGGCTTTTCCAAACGGCCCTTACCTGACGTATTTTTCGTACTCAGCTGCCAGGGACTCGCGAGTTGGCATCTCTCCTTCGGTAACCCGAATCCTGAACTCCAGCTGCAGTCGTTCCCCTTTCTCCAAATCCACCTTCGGAAATGAGCCAAACCGTCCGTAATCCCGGTAGGCGGAATAGATGGAGCCTTTTGGATTTCCGGGATGGTTCATGTGTTGCACGGAATATTTTTTTCCACCGGCCTCGTAATTCAGAGCGACCCAGGGCAGGTCCCTGTCTTTCTTGGGATTAATTCCCTGTTTGTGAAACAGGTACTTGGCTGACTTGTTCTCGGCCACTTCATTTGTGGGACGGTACTGGAATCCGGCATGCTCCGGGTCACCATTCAAGGTCACCTTGTCATTAACAGCCGTCAATTCACAGCGGAACGAACCGCAAAAAAGTGCCTTCGGATCGGTGTGATCAAACTCCATGCTGCGAACTTCATCAAGGATGACCTGGCCTTTGGCATCCATCCAGTGAAGACGCACCTTGACGGTCGTGCGATCATCGGCCGAGACCGTTTCCAGGAATTCACGATGGATGATTTCGCTTGTTTTCATGTGCCAAAGATCGTTATTTTTCCCCTGGAAACCAATCCGGTTCCAACCGAGAAAGATCCCGCGATGGTGGGTGAATTTCCCCCCCGCCCCCTTGGTGATTGGGGTTTTTCCGTCCCCGGCCATCACGTGCAGGTAAGGCTTGTAAGTTTCGTGCCGCCGCTGATCGGTTTTCGTATCGTGGGCATACATGTAACGAGCAATTACCCTGCCTTGCTGAACAATGTCGAGATGACTGCCCGGGGTATCGACCGTCCGGTTTTCGGGTCGATTCTCGTTGGCCTCTGCCGCTGGCGGCAAATGGAACAACACAATCAACAGAAAAAGAGGCAGTGCTGCTGGGTAGATTCGGTATCGCATGAAAAGTCCTCGAGTTGGAAAGCCAGGGAGCGGGTCCTTCCAGTATAGATCAGCCCCCCCCTGAATCGGAATCACCCCGCCCCAGGTCACTTCAGGTAGCGAAAATCGAGACTGGAGATCAGAATCTGGCAGTACTGACTCCAGGCATTTTCCAGCTGGTCAGCTCCCGGGGCAGATTCACCTCTGGTGAAATCTGCAAAAAAGCGCCTCGCCAGGCGAATTTCCGCTTCGGTAGGATTCCTGCAAAGAGCAATACGATAGGCAAAATCTACCTGCCGGTCGAAGTCCCCAGGCGACGCTGCCTGAATTCTTTTCGCAGCCAAAACCGATTGTTCGAGTACAAAGTCGCTGTTCATCATGAAGAGCGCCTGCGTGGGAAGAATGCTCTGATTCCGTTTTCCGGAAACGAGGTTGGGATTGGGAAAATCGAACACCTCGAACAACTCGTTCATCGTATTTCGAAACACCGGCAGGTAGACGCTCCTTCTCTTTGAGTCAAAACGATAACCGAATTCCTTTTTCGTGCTGGGGCTGATGGATGGACCACCAAAAGAGGAGTCCAGTTCTCCGCTGAAAACCAGAATCCTGTCCCGCAGCGATTCCGCATCCAGTCGCTTCAACGGATGACGGGAAAAATTCATGTTGCCCGGATCCTTTTCCTCCCAACTGGAGCGAACCGATTGCCGGTAGGTCCGTGACATTACGATCCACTTGACAAGCTTCTTGGTCGACCAGCCATTGCGGACCAGTTCAAAGGCCAGGAGGTCCAGCAATTCCGGGTGAGTCGGCCTCTCGCCCATCAATCCGAAATTGTCAGGGGAACGAACGATCGCCCGGCCAAAAACCCACTGCCAGACCCGGTTGGCATAAACCCGTGCCGTCAACGGATTCCCCCGGCGTGTCAACCAATCCGCCAGTTCCCGCCTTCCCGAACCGCTCAATTCACCGAAAACTTCCGTCTCTCCGACCACCTGCAAGGCACCCCGCCGAACTTTTTCACCGAGGGAATGAACATCCCCCCGAATGCAGACATGATAATCCTGCGGTTGGTCCTGCTCCTGCACCGACATGACCAATGAAGCTTTTGCGGGAGCCTTCCGGTTCACCTTGACGAGCGCGGCATTCAATTCATCCAGTTTCTTGCGCTGGAGCTTGAGCTGCTGTTTACGCTTGGCTTTCAAAGGGTCTTCGCCTGCCGGGGAGACCTCTTTTTCCAGCGGCAAAAGCTGCACCGCATCGGCAATGGTCGTCCCGTTGTTGCCAACGCGCAAAACCACCTGCACCTTCTGCCCCACCTTCAGGTTCAGTTCTGCCAGGGAGACAAAATGATTTTCGATCGGGGGAGGCTTTCGCTGGTCCACCAGGACAACTTTACGAAAACTGGCCTGTGTAATTTCGTAACGGGCACTGTCCGTCCGGTTGGCACTGGCTGTGTACGCAGCACGCAAACGGTACTTTCCGTTCCGGGAAACGGAAAGCGAATAGGTCACCGTATCCCCGGCATTGGGGGAGTGGTGATACCCACGGGCCACAAACGGTTTCGTAAAAGTGCTGGAGGTCCAGTTCCCCTTGATCAAGGCCTGTTCCTCGTCCTGGATCACCCCCGCGAACGAGCCCAGGTCGGAAGCATCAAATGAAACACTGCCCTTGTCCAGGCGGTCGATGACTTTTTTCGTTTTCTCCAGTTGATCCTGCAGGTGCTTTTTTTGAGCCTGGTAACTGTCCAGCTCTTTTTGCACTTTGGGCGGCAAAGGCAGCCGTGTCGTGACAAAACGGGAAACATTCCCGGGCAACAGCGAACGTGTCGAACGAAAGATCCCTGCCAGCGCGTAATAATCACGGGTCGGAATGGGATCGAATTTGTGATCGTGGCAGCGTGCACAGCTGAGCGTCAACCCGAGGAAAGCCCTGCCGACCAGGTTGATCTGCTCATCCACCACCTCCATGCGCAGCAGTTCCTTGTCCTGCAATTCATAGTTGTGCGCCCCCAGCATCAGGAACCCCGTTCCTGTCAACTGCTCCGCCCTCTGGTCGATGTCTTTTGCCTGCAACAAATCTCCTGCCACCTGCTCCCTGACAAACTGGTCAAACGGCTTGTCATGATTGAATGCACGGATCACGTAATCCCGGTACCGCCAGGCGTCAGGAAAAATCAGAACTCTCCCTCCCCCCGAACTGTCCGCGTAGCGGGCCACGTCCAGCCAGTGCCGTCCAAACCTCTCTCCGAAATGCCTCGAGGCCAGCAAACCGTCGACCACTTCTTCCCAGCTCATTTCGCCGGATTGAAAGCGGGACTGAATTTCCATCGGGGGTGGCAATCCGACCAGGTCGAAATAAACCCGGACCAGTAATTCCTCCCTGGAAGCCTGTGGAGACAATCCCAGGCCCGCCTCGCGGAGCTGTTTTTCGACTACTTGGTCCAATAACGAGCTGGGTTCACCGGTCCCTCCGGTTTTCGGGCCATCTTCCTGTGGTGATGGGGTTGTTTGAACGGATCGGGCATGCTTGTGGGGAGGCAAGATGGGGTGAAAAGCCCAGAATTTTTTCCCTTTTTCAATATCAATTTTTTTTCTTTGCAACGTGACTCCACCCACTCGCGGATCCGCAGCACCCTCCCGGATCCAACGTGTGAAATCCTTGATAACGGAATCAGGCAATTTCCCATCCGGCGGCATCTCGAGATCCTCGTGTCGCAAAGCCGCAAGAATCAGGCTCTTTTCAGGCTTACCGGGAACAAGGGCACTGCCGAGATCACCACCACGGAGCATCCCTTCTTTGGAATCCAATAACAGGTTGCCACCGATTTCTTCCGCCTTGGTCGAATGGCAGGAATAACAGCTCTGGACAAGTACCGGGCGGATATTGGTTTCAAAGAAATCGAAGCTCTGCGGATCCACCGTCCCGGACCGATCATCCTTGCGATCGTTTTTTTGCAAGGCAATCAGTGGACTGCAACCCAGGAGAAGCAGCACCAGCGGAATCAGGTACTCACGGCAAAAAACTAGAAAAGCCAAGCTGCGCATCAACTTCATCCGCGGGACGAACTCCGGGCAAACGGAACAGGGAGCAATTCAAATGGCACAACCCTTGAAATGGCACCCATCAAAAGACGATTCCTCAAACCTCACCGAGTGATTCAAGCCCGTCTCGCAGGCTCAACCGGGGAAAAAGGTCCGATCCTGCTGTCGAGGCTTCCTGCTCGGAAAGGGAGGCAAAAAACCGGTCCGCGGGCTCTTCAAAGGGAGAGGGCCCATGGCTGGTCTCGCGGTCATTGCCCAGTCCCTGCTCAAGGGAACCCGGCGTTTCGACCTCTAAAGAAAGGCTCGATCCTGTCGTTTCTGATGCCAGGCTCCTGGAAATACCCTCCAGCCATTTTTCATTGTCCCAGATTGTATTCAGAGCGGATTCCACAACCGGCCTCCATTGGTTCTGACCGGAGTGATCAACCTCTGCCAGGCGGCTCCAGTCGATCCAGTTCTGTTTTTGAATTCGCAGTCCGCCCGGCTCACCTCCTGAGTCCCCTCCCCCGGGACCGGAACCGTCATCCCCACCAGGAAAACCGCCTCCTCCGTCATTACCACCGTACTGCTGCGCCAGGTACAGTGTGCGTGCTGCGTCAATACCACCGATCGAATCTGAATCGGCAATATCCCGAATCGCCCCCTCGGTGATGAAATGCCTGACCAGGTTGGGCGAATACGATTTGTTCACCGACAAAACAAGTGCCGCCAGGCCCGAAACGAACGGGGCAGCGGAACTGGTGCCACTGTACCTCCCGTAACGGTTGTTGGGCATTGTGCTGTATACATTGACGCCCGGAGCGTCGACCTGCACGGCTCCACTGGATCCAACATGATTGCTGAACCAGGCCCGGGCATCGCTTCGGTTGTGGGCCCCAACGGACAGTGTGTTTGAAATCGCGGCGCTGTGTCGCGCAGGGTAGAGTGGCATCTCCAATCCACCGTTCCCCGATGCCGTGGAAACAAAAACACCGTTGGCGTTTGCGTAGGCGATCGCCGCCCGCACCGAGTAGTTGTATTCCCCACCGATGCTCAGATTGATGACGTCAGCTCCGTTGTCCACCGCGTAGTAAATACCACGTGCCAGATCCCCAAAACTCCCGTCTCCACCTCGATCCAGTACCCGAATTGGCATGATTTTGGCATCGTAGGCAACACCGGTCGCACCATATCGATTCCGGGCCGACGCGATAATCCCCGCAACGTGCGTTCCGTGACCGTTCTCATCGTTCGGGGTGTTATCGTCCGATGCAAAGTCCCAGCCGCGGACGTCATCGACAAATCCGTTGTTGTCGTTGTCGATGCCGTCACCCGCAATTTCATCCGGGTTGGTCCACATCTGGGTCGCCAGGTCCCTGTGATTGAAGTCAACACCTGAATCCACCACGGCGACCACGACGTCATCCCCTGTAATTCCGGCATTCCAGGCCTCCGGAGCGTAAATGGCATTCAGGTCCCGGTCGCGGGCGGTTGTTCCGTAGTATTCAACATCCGCCAAACGACCACTCTGCTCCTTGGGTTCGGCTGTCGCCACCAACTGGTAATTGGTGCTGCCGCTGAAGGTCTCAACGCCGAAAATGTAAACACCTGGCGAAACGTCGACAACAATCCGGTCCACGTTTTTCCCCGGATTGGTCGAACTGGCCAAAAGGTTGTGGTCATTGTCGAACAGGTGCAGATTGGCATTTGCCGAAAGACGGTTCAAGACACCACGCAGGTTCATGAACTGTTCGGCGACAAACTTGTAGTAATCCCATCGGTCACCGTTTCCCACCCAGCCGGAGATTCGAATGTCGTTCTCCTGGTCAAGCGTTCCAACGGGTGTGGCTTCCGCGGGTGAATCTCCCCCGGTATCCTCGCGAGAGTCCACTGCGGTCACCCGCAGATCGTATTCGGTTGAGTTCTTTCCATCAAAAGCATCCACCCGGACAAAGTACATTCCCGATTCCAGGTCGGCTTGAATGAACTCGTCAGTGGTTCCCGATCGGAGAGACCACCGAATCAGCTCCCGGTTTGCATCGAGCAGCCGCAATTCCGCATCGGCCTCGAGATTGTGTAATTTGATGCGGACATCGGTTTCGTGCCCGAGTTGAAATTGATAGATGTCTTTGCGGTCGCCACGGCCAACAAAATCATGGATCTTTTTGACACCGCTTAGATGCCCGAGGTTTCGGGCTGTGCTGTAGGTGTTGCCGTCAGCTTCGGTCGGCGGCGTGGGGTGCTCTTCGATTGCCTGTCCACTGATTCCCCCTTCGGATCCGTCATCAAAGGTCATGAAGCAGTTTTCATAGGGCAACAGGAAACCGGTGAGAACGAGGCGGGGTTCGAGTGCCTCAAATCCGTTTCCAAGACGAATTTTCTTCGAATCACGATCCTTTTGAATTCGATTCGCCACTGCGTGTTCCGTAGAGAAGAGAAGCAGGCAAGAGAGAGCTGATCAAAAGTTTAACCGAAATGGGCCGGTTTTTCCACATTTACCCGGTTTGCGGAAAAAATTTTTCCTTTCGCTATCACCGCTCCTTTGGTTGGTCGATAAAAAGCAGGGAGGCTGTTTTCGGGCTTTCAGGATTGTAAATCATCGAATAATGCTTTCAAATCGCGTTTATCTCACATCTCCTGGCTCCCAACCCGAAGCCCCCCCTGAAAATTTTTCAGCCCGTTACCATAGAACCGGGGAATCGAATTCTCAATGAATTCAGAAAACGACCCAAAGAAAGAATCAGCCCCCCAAAGTGAGAAACAGCTCCCCTCCGGAGACAAACCCCCTCTCCAGGACGAACAGCCGCAATACACTTTTCAGGGGCCCACCCCGGTAATGCCCTCCCGCGCCCCTCTTTCGGAAACGGGGGCAAAAGATGTCACCTTGTCGGAATCCGAAACGCGTCAGCCCCCGATGGGAGGCTTCGAAACGGATACCGGTGCAAGCATGGCTGCCGGCGGCAATCCCCCACCCGCGTCTTTCCAAAATCCGGAATCCCCATCACCGCGTGGCCCCGTGGACGCCCCGGAGGCTCCAGCCATCGGTGCCGAAAGTGGCAATCCGGACGAAAAACTGATCCAGGAGACCAAGCTTCAGATCCGAACGCTCGTCAATGAAATCCAGTCGTTGGCTCAATCCGATTGCACGGTGGAGGACTTTTACGACGGATTCCTTTCAAGGGTCACCAGCGCGTTGGCATCCGTTGGAGGGGCCATCTGGAAAGTCAATGAAAACGGTCGACTGGAACTTCAATACCAGATCAATGTTGCCGCTACCGAACTTGCCGGTAACGAGCAGGCCCAGATTTCCCACGACCTGCTGTTGAGGAAGCTTGTTTCGGCCAACGAACCCGCACTGGTACAACCTCTTTCGGGATCCGGTGAATCCGAGGAGGCCTCCAACCCCACCTCCAGCCTGCTGGTGGTCGAACGATTGGTGGTGGATCAAAAGGTTGTGGGACTGGTCGAGGTCTTCCAGAGACCCGGCAGCGGTCCGACTACCCAACGTGGCTACCTGCGGTTCCTGGTGCAAATGTGCGACATCGCCAGTGACTTTCTGAAGAACCGGAAAATCCGCACCTACCAGCAGCAACAGGAACTCTGGGAGAAACTGGAACAGTTTATCCGGGCGTCTCACCACGGTCTCGATCCGAGGCAATCCGCCTACACGATTGCTAACGAAGGCCGCCGCCTGGTCGATTGTGACCGGGTCAGTTTTGCAAAAAAGGAAGCGGGCCGTTTCGTAATCGAGGTCGTCAGCGGGTTGGATTCCATCGACCGCCGCGCAGATGAAATTAAAAAATTGGGCGACCTGGCAACGGCGGTCGTTCGGGCTGAAAAGCCACTCTGGTACAACGGGGATACCGAAGACCTGCCTCCCCAGATTGAGAAAAAGCTCCAGGAATACGTCGACCGTTCCCATTCCAAGGTGGTTTGCGTGATCCCGCTTTGGGAAACCCGCACCGAGGATATCGTTGAGGACGTGGAACCCACCGGCAAAAAGGCCAAAAAGGAAGTCCTGGGAGCTCTGGTTTTTGAAAAGCTGGGTGACTCCCGCATCGAACGCTCTTTCCGAAAGCGAATCGAAATTGTTTCGTCGCACGCCAGTGATGCCTTGACCAATTCGATCCGGCACCACAATGTTTTCCTGATGCCGCTTTGGCAAGCCATCGGCAGGACGCGGATTTTTTCCCGGGCCGCGTTGCCGAGGTGGGCCACCGTCCTTTCCATTCTGGCAGTCCTCGGATTGTTCATGGGATTGATTCCCTGGAATTTCGAACTGTCGGCTGAGGGCAAATTGACTCCCGAAATCCGTCACGAAATCTACTCGCCGGCAGACGGGGAAATCACCTACGTGATGCCCTATGACGAAGAAGGCAATATCTTTGTCAAACAGGGAACCCGCCTCGCGGAACTGGCAAATGATGACCTGCTGCGCGAAAAAATCGAAATCACCAACAGTCGGGCCCTCGAATATGAAAAAATCAGCGAAGCCGAAGACAAGATTCGCACGCAGGGCCCCGACCTGACCACCGTGGAAGAGCTCCGGATTCAGCAGGAGATCGCCACGAGTTACGCCCGCATTGCCGGGTACCGGATCGAGCTTGACCTGATCGAGAAAAAACTGGCCCAGCTTTCAATTCAGTCGCCCGGTCCGGGGCGGGTCGTCGATTGGCAACTCGAGGAAAAACTGATCAATCGCCAGATCAACCGGGGTGAAAAACTGATGACCGTGGTGGACGAATCCAGGGACTGGATCGTGGAGGTCGAGATGCTGGAAAAAAAATTCGGACACTTGGCGCGGGCCGAAGAGGAATATGAAGGGGAACTCCAGGTCACATTCGTACTGGTTTCCGCTCCCAACCAAAAGTACACCGGAAGATTGCAATCGATCGACCGCAAGGCGGATGTACGCGGTGAAAAGGGAAATACGGTGATGCTGCGCATCGCATTCGACAAGGATCAGATTGACCCTTCCTTGCTGTTTTATGGCACCAACGTTACCGCCCGGATCCACTGTGGCAGAAGATCACTCGGATACGTGATGTTCCGGGAAGTCTATGAAACACTTCAGAGAAATGTCTTTTTCTGGTTTTAATTTCCACCGACAAACCGGCGGAAAGCCCTGGGCAACAGGGCCCCTCGGCAACCGTCGGAATTCAACCCCGCAGTCATGTGAGGCATATCAATGTTGACCCGTGTCATTTTCTCGCTCGGAATCACCCTGGGAATCGGCTTGGGATTTTTCGCAATCATTCTGGGGACACAGGAACAGGGACAGGGACAGGATCCAGCTTCGGTACGGCAAGCAGCAAACCGCATCGCCAGTCGAACGGGCACCTTGGGTGCTGCAGGAACCCGGCAGTCCACCAAGGTCCAGGAGGCCGTTTCACGATTTGACAACCTTCCCTCCACACAGGTCACCCGCAGCTCTGCCGGCAATTTCCTGCTGAACCGGAAATGCCGCGTGCAGTTGATCCATGATGTTGACGTCCCTGCCCTCGAAGCGGGGCAGATCAAGTCCATCCTGGTAAAGGAAAATCAGCTGATTGACCCCAGGCAACCGATTGCCCTGCTGCGTGATGATGCGGCTCAACTGCAAAAAGAGGTCGCTGAAAAGAATCGCAATGTGGCCGAGGTCGATGCTGAAAACATTAATCGCATCAATTACGCAAAAAAGAGCCTGGAATTCGCGCAGGATGTCTACAAACGAAAGCAGTTGCTGTACGAACAGCGGAATTCGATTTCCTACGTGGAATTTGCCGAGGCCCGCTACCAGGAAAGCCAGGCCCAATTACAACTTGACGAAGCCTTCAGCCAACAGAAAGTTGCCCGGGAAAAACTGGGTGTGGAAGACGTGAACATCCGGGCGGCCGACGACCTGATTAACCGTCACCAGGTCTCCTCGCTGCTGAAGAGTGCCGAGGTCGCCGATATCTACGTCCAGGTAGGCGAGTGGGTCAACCGGGGAGACAAAGTCGCCCGGGTCATTCAAATGGATCGATTGAAAATCCTCGGTCGTGCCGACTCAAAGGAACTTTTCCCATGGGAAATCCAGGATCGTCCGGTGGTCGTCACGCTGCAACTCCCTCAAAACCAGACCACCACCTTCAACGGAAAAGTCGTGAGGGTGAACGCGGAGAATACGGTGTCAGGAAAATTCTTTTTTGAGGTAGAAGTCGAAAACCGGAAGCGGGAAAACTTCTGGCTGCTGCGTCCCAATGCCGAGGTCGAAATCCGGGTTACCCTGAAAGAGAACCGCTGAAAAATCCAGCTTCACCAACCGTAAAATTGTTTCCGTAAGCATCCACCTGTTTTTTGATTCCGTTCTGGCACGGAGGGTGACTTGCAAGCGCGCCCCAAAAAAGCCCCCCTGTCTCTGCCTGGCCGACCCATCCTGAAAATTTTGCTGGCCAAACCGAAACGCAATATTGAAAATCCCGGTTCAGGGCGGGCAATCAGCTACCTGAACTGATCCATCCCGTTCCTCTACGGATCAGGTGAAAAGGAAAACCATTTCAGGAACCAACACTGAGCACGATTTTTCCGGCGATGGTCCCCGCCTTCTCGAGTGTGTTGTCTTCCTGTAACCGGTGAGCAGCGGCAGCTTCTGACAAATCGAAACGCCGGGCAACCCGGGCCTTGATTTTTCCTTCACTCAGCCAGCGGTTGATATCGACCGCGCACACCTTCAATTCTTCCGGACTTGCCTTGAACATTACAAAACCGTGCAGGGAACAACCCTTGACATAAAATGGCCCCACGGGAAATTCGGGACGGGCATCCCGACCTGCCATCAGGACCACGCGTGCCCTTTCCGACAGGATGGAAACGATGTGATCGAAATCCGGCTCGCGAACCGTTTCCCAGTAAACATTGACTCCCTCCGGAGCGAATGCCAGGACCTGCTCCGCGACGTCCTCCCGTTTGTAATTGATGGCCAGGTCAACTCCAAACTCGGATTTCAGCAATTCGCATTTTTCGTCGGACCCCCCGGTAGCAATTACGCGTGCACCCACTGCACGGGCCATCTGAACAACCATGGAACCAACCCCGCCGGTTCCTCCGTTTACAAATATCGTATCACCTGCCTTGATACGCGCATCCCGAAAAAGACCAAGGTGGGCGGTGATTCCCACCAGGGAACAGGCCGCTACCGATTCGTCATCCACACCATCCGGAGTCGGATAAACCCACTCCTGGTCCACCGCGATCCATTCGGCAAAAGTGCCCTGTCGCTGCATCAATCCCTGGTTGGTTCCCCAAACACGTTGCCCCGGCTGAAACCCGGTTACCGAATCACCCACCGATTCCACTGTACCCGCGAAATCACATCCAATCACGAAAGGGTACGGCAATTCCCAGTAATTGGCGCCGTTGCGGATGTACGTATCGACAGGATTGACGGCCACCTTGGAGACTCGAATCCGAACCTGATTATCGCCGGTGGCAGGCTCCGGCAAATCACCAAATTGAATGACCTCAGGAGAACCTGTTTGCTGGATGAAGGCAGCTTTCATGAATTTGGACAGCTTTTCGGGGGAAAAAACAGCAGGCATTCAGACAAAGGAAGGGCCTGCAATCAGTCAAAAAATATAGTGCATCGACTGCCCGGCGAACAGAAGCCGAAATTTTCTGCCAGCCATTCTACCCGAAACCAAACCAACAGACCTTGCCGACGGACATGACGACAGGCGTCGTCACCCTGGCATGGATAAAGCGCATTAAAAAACCCTGAACCAGCCAGGGTTTTCCGAAATGATTCGAGACTGAAAGTGGTTCAAAAAATGAGGCGCTAAGCCTCAAACGGAACACTACTTGCTTTCGTCTTCAGATTTGACTTTTTTCTTCTTTTTCAGAGCGAGTTTTTCAACGCGTACCTTGGGCATCCCCAGCACGTTGCTCTCTTCGGTCCACTTTCCTTCGCTAACCAGCTTTTCGTAACGCTCAGCCCGGGTCAGGACGTTTCGATTGCTGACGGAACCCGCCTTAACTTTCAAACTCTTGTCGATTGCCATTCTGGCTTACTCTCAGATACTGATTTTTGATGCTGATAAATGACCGAAGCAGATGCTGCCTGATCGTTTTTCTGAATCCCGATCACCTGACTGGGATACTGACTCGTGCCAATGTCCATCCGGCAGACAGGTGCCTGGTTCCGGAAAACGACCCGAACCAGCCCGTTCCTCTCAAGGTTTTGCCAACCCGATGACTTATTCGTCAGGAAACAGTCCAGACTTTGAATTCTGCCTGCGGCAGCACCCAGTTTTCACAAAAAGTGTTGTGGATGCCCCTCGCCAGTCTTTTTGAATGGGAGGACAGATCTCCTGAAAGACGTTAATGATAGTCAAATATGGACTTATGGAAAGTGGTAAAAAAAAACCGGGTGAGATCCACCCGGTTCTGTTCACGAAACCCTGCCCTCGTTTCGTGGTGGGACGGATGATAGCGACCCGGTCGATATGCTGCAAAATCGATTGCTCCCTTTGTCGGAAATCCGCCTTCGAAAGGGTCAAAACTGCTGAAATCGTTCAAAAAGAGTGGTTTTTACGACTAATTCGGTTCGCCCCGTCCCAAACTATTCGGTAACCTATTCCGAAATGGAGGTCTCCCTGCCCGAAAACGGTTGATTTGGCAGATTTCCACTACCTGGCTCCCATTCCACCCAGCCAAGTCAGCTTCCATCGTGTTCCAATCACCACGTTTCCGCTTCTCCGTCCTGCTGACCTATTGGGTGATCGGTTTTGTAGTGACCCATGTCCCACTGCCAGCAACCGGTGAAGTGGCGATCCCCAATCTCGACAAACTGGCCCATTTCTGCCTTTATGCCGGCCTCAGTTTTTTTGTCTGCTTTTGGCTCAGCAGTCACCATCGGATGCCTGCGGCTTTGTACCGGACCATCCTGCTCTGCCTGCTTTATGCAATCGCCGACGAGGGACTTCAAATGCTTGTGCCGAGCCGACATGCCAGCCTGATGGACTGGCTGGCCGATGCGCTGGGTTCCCTCTTTGGCGCATTTCTCTTTCGAGCCATTTCCATTTTTGCAGGCCGAAAACCCGCCCCCGAACAGCGGGACACTCCTACCCACTGAGCTGGGCAGCAAAATAACGCTCTACAATCTGCTTCAGAATGCCATTCCGATTCGGCTCCGAACAACGCCAAATCGACGAATACTGACTGCGCTGCCAGTAACGCAGCGACCTGGGGCGGAAACCACGACATCCGGAGAAGAGCCTGGCACTGTTTTGTCTCGTTGAAAATCATCACAATACATGGACGCCCCGTCGCACAACTTCTCCATGAACTGACCGACTGCCTATTGGGAACTGATGCTTAATAACGAACAATTAAAAGACGCCCTGAATTCAGTGATTACCATCCCCCTGATTCCCTTTCGCAATGGCTTGATTGATTACGATGCTCATGCGAGGAACATCCGCTACCTGATGGACAACAATCACCTTTCCGGGAACCGTCCACGGGTAATCTGCGTGGCAGGGACCAGTCTGATTCACCATGTCAGCACAGATGATCAGAACCGGTTGATGGAAGTAACAGGAAAGGTCATGGGGTCAGCTGGTATCCTGATTTCGGCGATTGCTCCCAACCCAATTGACTCGGCGGCCGAGTTGATTCGCACCCAGGCGGCGATGCAGCGTGTTCCCGATGCTTATCTGATCATGCCTCTCGGTGGGACCTACAGCTTGGAAGGACTTTACAGGACCTTCCGGGAGTTCGCCGAACAGAACGGAAAACTGCACAACGCCAGATTTCTCTACTATTACAGGCAACCTCGCGACAGGGATGCCATCATCCGCCTTGTCAACGATTGTGAATATTTTATCGGGGTCAAGATTGGGACGGTCGAAGAAGACGTTCCCGTTTTTACGGAGGCCCTTGGGAACCGGGGAATGGTAATCTGGGGTGTCGGGGATCGCAGCACACGGGCCGCTGAACTCGGTGCATTGGGGCACACTTCAGGGATCTCTGTCCTGTTTGCCCGTGCGGGCGACGAGATCAACAATGCGCAGCGGCGTGGGGACTATGTCGCCTCGAGGGAAATGGAGAACCGCATCACACCCCTGGAAGAAATCCGGTTTGAAAATGGTCGGGTCTATAACTATGCCGCTGTCGTGGAGGGGATGCTCCAGAGCGGATTCGACGACATCGACGCTGGCGAAGGCGGCCCCTTTAACCCACGGGTGCCTGCAGAAGTCGCAGCCCGTGTCCAGTCAGCAATCGAAAAAAACCTCGATTTGCACTGACTTCCCTCCCTGCCGGCTCCGAAATAGACCGCCCATTATCGCCGCGTCCGCGAGAACGCTGGTACCCCATTGGGACACTGGAAGATGAAAAACGCCGGTGTCACGGGATGGAAACGCCCGCAACACACGGCATCAACTGCGAAAACCGATTAGCCATTTCGAGGCAAACGGGTGCCCGGCAAGAACGAAAGGAACTGAGCCAACCATTTCAGCCTGGACTGCGACATTTCGCATCTGAAGAAGCGACCGATTCGGAGGAAGATTTTCTGGTCAAGGAGAATCGTTCGATGACCTGAAATCATGGACTCTCTCAACCGACAAGCCAAATCTGTCGCATTTAACAGAATCGTCTTCAATCGAACAAAATCGCGTATTCCGCCCAGAGAAATCTGGATGGCGTCCATATCCGCCTGGACTCCAAATTTCTGGCCAGTGACCTCAATATTGAGATCACCAGCCACGTTTACTTTGGGTAGCTGGTGCGACTCGAGGCACTCGAGGTTGTGATACTCAGATTACCACTGATCGCCCAGTCAGCGTGGGCGGCTTGGGCGCCTGCTTTACTTGGCACGGAGACCTTGAAATCGTTGAATTGGTAGTTGATCTCGGCATTTTTTCCAGTCAACTGGTCAAAAAGTCCAATTGCCAACTCAGGCCATGTACGGGTGTCGTTGTTCATTTGATTCGCTCGCAAAAAATTTACTGTTTCGAGTGGAGTCGTCGTCCAGCGGGGTGGAACTTGGCATCCGGTTACGGATCCTGATCTCCCCTCGGGCGAAGCAACCCTTCGGCACCCAGCCGAGGGAGCATTGCTTCGCTCCAGCAAAATTACCGCAGTTCAAGCAATTCCATCACAGGGAATCACTCTTTAAAAAACGATTTAAATCGTCAGGCATCATCAGCTCTACTGTTTGAGAGGGAGATACAAACAGATCTCGCGAAATTTCCGGTAATGGATTGGATAGCGAATCATGACTTCCACCGTTCGGGGCAGGCAGAACCAAGCCGCTGTTACCAAACTGGAGAAATTGCGTTTATATTCAATAAATACCAAGATTTCTGTTTTCATCTGAGTTCCCGGCGAACTGCATGCCAAAAATCGTGATTCGAAAGCCTGAAGATGACTTGCTGAAGCGATTCGCACAGCAGCGGGGCTCGAGCGATTTCAACTACCTCGAGGTGGGTGCGTCGAACGCAAATCCACCCAAGGGCTTTACCGTGGATCGGACCAAGATCCTGCTCGGGATCGGAGAAGAGGTTTTTGCAGCGGGACGCAAAGCACTTGAAGATTTCCAGCATCTCAAACTGGGCTGGGTGGACTGCTGGACTTCGGGGAAAATCCAGGAAGGCGAAACCATTGTCATTGCTGGCCGTGCTTTTGGATTTTGGTGGCTGAACCCCTGCCGGATCGTCTACTTGATCGACAATCAGCGGGAAGGGAATGTGTTCGGCTTCGCCCACGGCACCCTTCCCGGCCATATCGAACGTGGAGAAGAGAGGTTTCAGGTTTGCCGGGACCCGGTTACTGACCAGGTTCACTTCGAAATATTGGCCTTTTCCCATCCGAACCACTTTCTGTCGCACCTGGGGTATCCAATGGTCCGGTATCTGCAGAAAAAATTTGGCCGGGAGAGTGCCAGGGCAATGTTCCGTGCAGTCAACCCTGAACCTGCCAGCGAAATTCCCGGCGTGTTGCAGGCCACCGGTTAGGAATTACCCCGCCTGCTCTTGGCGGGCCTGATCTTGCCCCGCCTGACCCTGCCGGACCTCAACTTGCAGTCAGTTGGTTTCTATTTCTGTTCTCTCTGAGAATTATCGTGACGTTCCTCAGCACAACCGTTTTTCGGTCACCTGCCTCCTTTCAGTCGCCTGGCCACAAGGATCGCAAAATAAAATTCGTTGGCGGCAACAGGCAGAAAGCAGCTGCCGCAAAAAGAGTCGTTCCTTCGACCGTCTGAAGATCCAATCTTTGCAAGCCGTTCCAGCTCTGATGCAGGGCAAAAAAGAGCTGAAACAAGGAGGCAGCTCCCAACCATATCAAGGCGGACTTCCTCCGTTTTGCAGGGATTTTTAAACGCCTTGCAATCAAGACGTAAAGCGGAAACAGCTGCAAGGCATGAATCGTGATTCCATGGGGGAACTTTGCAACGCCCTGGCTGCCGATCCAACCAGGTGACCTCCCCAGCTGGATCTGCCTGTAACCGTGGATCGATATCGCGAAACCCACCAGGCAAGACAACACAAGGAAAGCCATGCCGCCCCGAATGGCCAGCCGGTAATCAGCGGTGGTTTGGAGTCGGCCCGCGGAACGAATCGTAAAATAGACGATCCCTGAAAAAGCAAGGCAGATCAGCCAAAACATTGCCTGATCGACCCCCCGATCCCAAGCCGTTTCCTGGTTGAAATGAGATGCCCGGCCAAACCACTTCTGAAGCGTGATCAGACCTACTTCCACAAGCAGCGTGCCAGCTGTCAACCATCCGAAAAACCTGTCCCATCGACCTGCCGCGAGTCGGGAGGCCAGCCAGCCCATCGAGCAGAGAGTCAAACCTGTTGAAAGGCCAAACAACACTGGTTTTCTCCAGGAAATCGGGCCTGACCAATCCTCTCCGGTAAAAGCCATTAGCGGGAGGTGACCGACTCCGCAAACCAGTAATGCCCAGCCTGTCCAACTCATTGGCGTTTTAATCTGCTCCCGGACGATCATCTGTTTCCCCCCCACGGTTGAACCATCTTCTACGGTTACTCCGATGGGGGCATCGCCCATAACTCGGGTCGTCCAACGTTGCAATGAACGGCTCTCGACAGAAGCCCAAGACACCCCCACGAAAGGAACAGGGTCGATCGGGCAACGTTCCACGCCGAAAGGTTGCCTCGGGGGAGGTTCCGGATTCGCCGGTTCACACCGGGGATCGGATGAAAGATCGCTTCAATGGAAGCGGGTCGCTCTGGTTGATTGTCCTGCCTTTCATCGAGCGCCGTGGATGCCGAAACAACTTCTTGTGATGAGACGCCGACCGCAAGCAACTCCCGGTCCATTTGCAAGGATGCCCAGCGGCTAAGGGTTGGCAGGACCAGCAATCCTGCAAAAGACCACAAGGTGAACCAGCAGATGGTTGCCACAAGTTCGGCGACAGTCGTCAATCCTGCCTGCGGAAGCAGACTGCACAAAACGAATCCCCCGAGATTCCAGGAAAAAGCCACAGCCTGGCCTTTCCAGAATGCCCCATTATAAATAGCCAGGGCGCGGCGGGCGATCAGGACCGCCAATTGCCGCACAGGCAGTTCCAGCCACTCTGCCGGAATCACGACCCGTGGCGGACCTGCGGACAAAATAATCCCACCGGTAAACCCGACGTCCCGGTGAGCTGCTACTGTTAATTTGGGAATTCGAATCCCCCACTCTCGGACAACTTTCGAAGCGCTGGCCAGTTCCGGAGACTCCTGGTCGGCGAAAGACTCCTGTACCCGAATGATCAGGTAACGCAGGAGAAGGCTGCTGCCCATACCGGCTACGACCGCCAGAAAGCTACCGTAAACTCCGTAACTCTGGGTCCAGTTGACCAACAGGCAGCCCATGATCAAAAAAAACAGGGAATGTCCCAGGGCCGCTGGAACGTATCGTAACATCCACTGTTTTAGGCTGTCCCTGCTTTTCTCAAATCGGCGGGGAAACCAGTATCCTCCCAGGAAATCGAAGGGAAGCAACAGGAGGGCGTACCCACCCAACAGGAATGCCAGTTCCCACACCTCGCCCGCTCCAAATTGGTTCGAATGAGACAGCCAGGCCTGTGGCAATTGAAACAGAAGCGCCACGGAGGAGAAGGTTACCAGGGAACCAACTCCAAGGATCCCCAGCCACAGGCGTGAATAAGCGTAGGTCATCAGGGTATCCCGTCGTCTTGTCGTTCATCGATCTCGAATGACGTTAACCGGAGAACCCGGCGACGGTTTAACTGGATCGGTTAAAAGCGGTCCTGCGAGGCACGTCCGGATACCAAAGTCACCGCTTTGATCCTACCCTTTCGATAGGACCGTAACCAAAGCAACTGCTGCGGCCTTGCCCAATACACGTTATCATTCGCATCCTGACCACTCCTTCACACGCCTGCTTACGCAATCCAAATGTCGAAGGAAATGTTTTTTTGAATCAGATACCGATGTCAAGTTTCATGGCTCTTCCCTGCTAAAATCCCAATGAGCACAGATTCCCATTGTCTTTCCGATGCACTCCCCCCTCATCTGCAAGAGCGAACCCGCTGGATTCCCGCCAACTGCGACAGGAATCCTCACCCGGTCGAGGAAGGATTCGTGCTTTACTGGATGCGAACGGCAGTTCGCACCGATGAGAACCCTGCGTTGGACGCAGCCCGCTGGCTCGCTCACCACCGGGGACTGAAACTCCTGATTTACCACGCAGTTTCCGAACGATACCGATACGCGTCGGACCGCCATCACCTTTTTATGCTGCAGGGAGGGCAAGATGTGCAACGTCAATTCAGTGAACGGGGAATGACATACGCCTTCCACCTGGCTACCCACCGTGACCGCAGACCTCATTTGACGACGCTGGCCGCAGCTGCAACGTTTCTCGTGACTGAGGAAATGCCAACCGATCCGGGTCGTTTTTTCCTCAGGGCATTGATGCGGGGGAAACACCCGCCGATCGCCTCTGTCGATACGGCCTGCATTGCCCCCATGCACCAGATGAAGAAAGCCTGCACCCGGGCGTTTGAATTCCGTTCCACTGCCAAACGCTTCTACCAGGAAACGCTTGCCGCAGACAGGCCCGACATCGATTTTGACTGCCATTCCGTCGACTTGAAAAAATTGACATTAGAGCCGCGAAACCAGCAG
>JAYZFP010000054.1:0-22429 GCA_036336715.1 Planctomycetota bacterium | reverse complement strand
GTTCCGGTTACCAACATGACGATCGATCCGTTCGCCGCAACCGTGGAAAACGGCAGGATCGCTGGTCGTGGAGCCTGCGATGTCAAAGGGAGCCTGGCGGTGCTGCTGTGCCTGATTGACCAGCTTGCCAGACAGGAGCTGAAAAACCGTTCCCAGCTTCTGTTCTCCTTTACCTGTGACGAGGAATATGGAGAAACGGGAATCCTTGACCTGGCTCAATCCCTGGCAACGGGGGGCCGCGGTTCGACGATTCTGCGGAAACTGGGCCGCCAACCGGACCTCGCCATCGTCTGTGAACCGACTGACTTGCATCTGGTTGCCGCTCACAAGGGGACCGTCCGCTGGAAAATCGAAACCGGCGGAATCGCGGCCCACAGCTCGGATCCCTCGCAGGGTCAAAACGCAATCTATAAAATGGCCCGCCTGGTGAAGTCACTCGAGCAAGACGCCAGCCAGTTACCCATGTCCCGGGAACCGCATCCCCTCGCCGGTGGCCCGACCCTCAGCGTTGGCAGGATCACCGGGGGAACCAGTGTCAACATTGTCCCGGATTGCTGCTCAATCGAAATCGACCGTCGCCTGGCTCCGGGCGAACAACCACTCGAAGCGGTCGCCTCGGTCGAGGCGTTTCTCAACCAGGACCCGGACCTTGAATTCCGAATGCTCCCGCCGTTCACACAGGCTCCCCCCCTCTCGAATGAAGGAAACCGCGAGCTGGCAGAAAAGGTGCTGGGCTGCCTGCAGCACAGGTTCCAGGAGGCCAGGATTCTCGGTGTCCCCTTCGGCACTCATGCAGCCCGACTGGCCGCCATCGGCATTCCCTCGCTGGTGTTCGGACCGGGTTCCATTCAGCAGGCTCACACCCCGGACGAATGGATCGAAATTTCCCAGCTGGAGGCGGCCGAGTCGATCTGGCAAAGGATTGTGCAGCTGGACCTGGAAACAGAACGCTCCCCGGCTTAGCTCACAAGCCCGGCCAACTGCTGAGAATCACTCGACTTGAAACCGGTATCGAATTCCTGTTGACGATATCTAGGGATGCATGGAATCCAGGACCGATTTCAGCAATTGTCGAGCCGCACCGGACGAACGCGTTTCATCGGCGGGCAAGAGGGGGCGGGCTTCCAGCCGATCGTTGGCCACATCGTAAAGACGCCCATCCCCGTACAACTTGAACCGGGCCGTTCTGGCAAACCGGATCGTGCCAAACCTGTCCTTGTCCCACCCGGGACGGGGATCGTAGTAGCAATAGGACCATTCACGCCTCGGACCTTTCTGACCCAGCAAGCGAGGGGCAAAACTGACTCCATCGATTTCCAGGGACTCCGATTTCCCGGGTACAGCAAAATCCAGCAATGTCGGAAGTATATCCGTTGAATCCACCAGGTCAGTGGAAAGTCCCGGACGAATGGTCCCTGGCCAACTGGCAATCAGGGGAACATGCGTCCCGGCATCGGTCGAAAGGCCTTTCCCCCCCTGGACTCTTCCGTAGAGGGTCTCCGACACGACCTTCCGGTCGGTGCCATTGTCACTCATGAACAGGATCAGGGTCTTTTCGCGTATTCCAAGTTTTTCCACCGCATCCACGATCCGACCCACCGTCTTGTCCATGTAGTTCACCATGTCCGGAAAGTACTTCGCATCTCCGCCCGTCGTCCCAAGAGGTGGATGCATTTTTTCCCGGATACCCCAGTCCTGGCTGTCCGGCGTCGGGACGAACGGCCAGTGGGGCAGAGCCATCGGGTAATAGACAAAAAACGGCTGATCCTGTTTCACTTTGCGAGTCATGAATTGGTTGATAAATTCCACCCACAGGTCCTCTCCGTATTTCCCCCGGGTTCCACTGAGCAATTCACCGTTTTGGTCGATCACCGGATCGGCATAGCGTGATCCCTTGTTTTCGGTATGGCCGGTGTGCCACAACGAATACTGGTGAAAACCGGCTTTTCCGGCAGGCATCCCTTTGCCCCGCCGGAGAGCGGCACCCGGGTATTCAGGCGGATCGTAGCTATAGAGCTGCCACTTGCCGGCGATGCAGGTTTGATATCCGGCTTCCTGCATGAAATGCCCGATTGTCCGGGCCCCCGGATCAAGGCATCCAAAATAAAGCCAGTTGCGGTGGTTATAGAGTCCGGTCATCAGCTGGACCCGGGTGTTGGTGCAAAGGGGCTGGGCATGGACCTGGGCAAATCGCATCCCCTGGGTCGCCAGCCGGTCCAGGTTGGGAGTCCGGTAGCTGGTTCCGCCGTAGCAATTCAACCCTTCCACACCCAGGTCGTCTGCCAGGATCAGGATCACATTGGGGCGATTCAGCAAGTAACTCTTTTCATGGCTGGAATCCCCATTCCCCTCGGCCCGCGATCGATCCGTAACGACGGTGGTGACGCAAGCGATGGTCAGCAGCCAAAAAAAGCAGGAGTGCCTGTCAGGAGAGTTCATTCTCACCGGGAGCTTTCTTCAAAGACGCGAATCCGTACAGCTGGCAATATCGTCTGACGACGCAACCATGGCAACCGGGAGCAGGTCGCCTTCGGAAGTCCTGCAGTGCCCGGGAAACGGTTGCAATCGCCCCAGTCAAAGAATCGGAACAGGATGAAGCGCCCCAGCTCATCGGGTGAACTCAATTTCAAACAACTCAGCGTTGCTTGGGCACAGCCCTCTGAATGGATTGAATTGCCTTCAGGACGACGCCTTCCTTCCCGGGAGTGGATTCAAAGTGGGGGCTGATTGCCAACACGCGTCCCTTGCCAAACCGGGACAGGAGAACAGCGGGCTTGCCAACCATGGTCCCTTTCTGGGCCTCGTAAAGTCCGTTTTCAGTGAGAAAGGTTGCAAGGACCTCGTATTCAGGCACTCCCGGTTTGTCATCCGGGGAAATGATGGGGCCGTTCTGGTATCGAATAGTTTGCTGGCCGGTTAAGCCAAGCACCGAATGGGAGTCAGCGGGAATCGCGACCTTGACATTGGCTGCCGGTCCCCGGAACCACATCGACTTTTTTCCAATACCGGGAATGTCGATCGTGGTGTTGAAGACTCGGGCATTCATCAGGTGCAACGACCAGTCGTAGTGGGACGAGCAGAGGTAGGCGCCTGCACAGATTCCCAGCACCCCCCCTCCCCGGTCGACATACTTTCTGATTTTTTCCCGTCCCTCCGAACCGAGATCGCGCCCTTGCCGACTTCCCGAACCACCGGGAAAAACAAGGACGTCAAACTGGCCGAGATCCGCTTGGCGAAAATCCTGAGGACCGAGATGCACCACCTGCATGTCCCGGGACTTTGAAATCAACTCGAACAGTTTCCCTGCATTGGCACCCGAGCCGTCAAACAGGCCAACCCGGATGCGGCCCGCGGCTTTCTGTTCCACAAGGCGTTCCACCAGCGACTGGTCGATGGCACCCATTCGAACCAGGGCTGCAGAGACCAGCAACCTGTGCTGACGGACCCGGAGTGAAAGGGGTTGTTCCTTGAAAGTTGTCTCGAAAATAAAGCTGCGGGCCTTCAACTGTTCTCCGCAGGCCCGGGCCAGGCTCCCATTCACGGGCCCCGAACCAGCCAACAGGTCAAATGGTTTTTCGGGGTCCACGGTTTGGTTGACCTTTGCGACCAGGTGGGCAGCCAGTTCCCTCTGGGCTGGAAAAGCGATCACACTGGAGCCTACGGATTTCGGGTTCTGGTGGTGAAAATCAAAACCCTCGTGCAGATCGAAAACGTAATCCGGTTTTTGCTCTTTGACAAAAGCCCAGATCTCCCGGGCAAGGCCGGTCACCGCCTCGGGCCTGGAAAGTGTGGGAAAATTCCGGTTCAAATCCCTCAGCTTGCGGTCGTTTCGGGTGGGGGGAAACCAGCGGGTCCGGGCTTCAAGCCCCAGGCGATTGGCCATTGGCAGAACGATCAGTTTGCCCTTTTTGAGTTTCCAGTGCTTGATCTGTTCAGCGGCCAGCCAACCAGCCGGTTCATTTCCATGAACACCGCCAACCACCAGGACGACAGGTCCGGGCTTTCGGGAGTCACGGATCCAATAACGGGTTTGCCAAGGCTGGCCCCGCCCGATTTCTCCACCGGTCCGTTCCGAATCGGTTTTTTTTTGCGGGTCTTGCCTTTCCTCCCGGGGCCGCGATCCCGATGCCATCCGTGCAAACGCACCGCAGGGATCTGCCAGCAGGAAAAACAGGAGTGCTGTGATCGTGAGGAAAGCTTGTTTCATGGGTGACTCTGCAAAAAGTTTCATGGTCTACCGGGGTGCCTCACCAACAATCATCGGGAGCCTGGAAACCTCCCGGCCATCGACATGCAATCCAACCTGGTAAGTCCCCGGGGTCAGGTGACTGCGGTATTTGAAAAAGTACGGTGACTGGCTGCGATTTTTTCGAACCACCAGGTCCCAGCGAAACTGGTTGAGTCCGCTGTTGGTATCCGGCTCCAGGACCACCAGGGGTGCAGCCGCTCCGGATTCCTTCTTTCCGGATGCGAAGCTTTGGGAAACCACCAGTTTGACATCCTTTTTCTCCGGTAGCCAGAAAGAAATGGTTGTCTTTCCAAACTCCCGAAAATTCAAAGTAGGGCGTGTATTGCCAAGCCGGGGCAGGCTCGCTTGGCCGATGTGCAACAGCCGTGGGCCTTTTCGTTGTGCTTCCTTCTGCAAACGGTCCAGTGGTAGCAGGCTGGTCCGGTAGATTCCCCTGCCATGGGTGCCGACAACCAGCTCCCGGGAGGTTTCGTGTATGGCAAGGTCGGCAACACTGCAAACGGGCAGGTTCCGCCCCATCAGGGACCAGGAGGCACCCCGGTTGGTGGAGAGGTAGACGCCTCGAAAGGTCCCCAGGTAGAGTCGATCCGGGTCGATTGGATCCTCGGCAATCACGTTGGCCGGTTCCTGCGTCAAATTGGAAGCAATCGATTTCCAGGTCCGTCCCCGGTCTTCCGAAACATAAACGTGCGTCCGAAAATCGTCGTAGTTGAGTCCTGACAGCGTGACCAGCACCCGGGAAGCCACGTGTCGCGAGGGGACGATGCTCCGGATGTAGGCCGGGGGCAGATCTTTCGAGCGTTCGGCCCATGATTTTCCCGCATCTTCGCTGATCCAGAAAAGGCCCCGGTCCGTTCCCACGTAAACCAGGCCTTCCGCAAGCGTCGATTCGGCAATAGCGGAACTTGCTTTGGACTGCCGTTCAGGATCTCCGCTCCGGGACAGGTCCGGGCTGATCACCTTCCACTCGTCTCCACGGTGATCGCTTTGAAAGAGGAAATTTGCACCCAGGTAAATCCTTTTGGAATCGTGGGGTGACAGGATCATGGGAGCCACGAAATTGAACGCCAGCCTCGCCTCGCCATTCTGTTTCGCAAAGTCCTTGGGCAGGCCGGGACGGATTCCCCGGGATTGATCCGTCTTCATGTCTTTCCGGCGAATCGCCCCCTCCTGGGCGCTGTAATAGACGGTCTGGGGATCTTCCGGATCGACCAGCGTGACGCACCCATCCCCTCCATTCCAGGGATCAATCCAGAGGTACCTCCAGGGATCCACTTGCCGATTTGCATCCAGTTCCGTTGGCGGACCAAAAACGGTTGCATCATCCTGTGCACCTGCAAATATCCGGTAGGGAACGCTTTGTTCGATTTCGATATCGTAAAACTCCCCGGTAGGAAGGTTATTGTGGTGCAACCAGTTGCGGCCCCGGTCGTGACTCTGGTAAAGACCACCATCGTTTCCCAGGACCAGGTGATCGGGGTTGAGGGGGTGAATCCACATTTCGCACTGATCCAGGTGAAGCCCGCTGGCGGCAGTCGGATTCAGATGCCGCACATTGCCGGACAGGTAGTCAAAGGTTTTCCCACCATCAACGCTGTGGGCCAAGCGCACACCCAACGCGTACACCTCCTCGTCGTCCTGGGGATTGACGTAGAGATCGGCAAAGTACCAACCGATTCGGGAAAGGACCGGCAAATCCTGCTGGTGGGTCCGTTTCCACGATTTTCCACCATCCAGACTGCGGTATACCTCTGCCGCCGAACTCTCGGCAAATTCCCGGTTGTCGACCAACGCATACACTTTTTGGGGATCCTGGCCGGAGACCGCCAGGCCAATCCGCCCGACCTGGTCTCCCGACGGCAGCCCGGCTTCGCAGCGTACCCAGTTTTGCCCACCGTCAGCGCTTCGGTAGATTCCACTCCCACTTCCGGCCACTCCGGGGTGGTTTTGCCACAGGGAAGCATAAACGATCTCCGGATCACTCGGACTGAAGACCACATCGTTTGCTCCCGTTTGCGAGTCGACGGCGATCACCTGTTGCCAGGTTTTGCCACCGTCCCCGGTTCGATAGAGCCCCCGGTTCCGATTTTCCGACCAGAAGTGTCCCAACACCGCGACCAGCACCACGTTCGGATCCCGGGGATGTACGGCAATTTCACCGATATGCCAGGAATCGGGAAGACCGATATTTCGCCAGGTTTCGCCTGCGTCGTCAGACCGGTAGATCCCCGTCCCGGGAATGGTAAAGTTCCTCGCTTTCTTCAGACTCTCACCCGTACCAAGGTAAAGAATCTTCGAGTCGGAAGGAGCCAGTGCGATGTCACCGATTCCGTAGGAGGCGTGTCCCTCGAACTTTGACTGCCAGGTCATGCCACCGTTAACCGATTTCCAGAGTCCACCGGATCCAAAAGCAACGTAAAGAGTCTGCGGGTTGCGGGGGTCGACCTGGACAGACTCCACCCGGGCGGAATTGACCACGGGCCCCACGCTGATCCAATCGACGCCGTATTCGGTTGATTCCCTCAACCGCTGGTGGTTGGCAAACGACTTGACCAGAGGCGAAGATTCAACCGGCTCCTGGCCTCCGACAATGGAAACAAAGCCGGCAAGAAGTCCAACGGCCAAAGAAAAAGAAAACCCCTGAAAAAAGCGACTCGCAAAAAGAAGGAAAAACGAAAGGAAATACCGCGAGACAATACCGTGGGGAAAGAAACGTTTTGGAGAAAAACACATGGACGGGTTCCTGGGTTGTTCGACTCACCCCATCATACGCTGGCATTGCGGCGTTTGACATTGAGACTCTCCAGACAACCACCCGAGAGCGGATTGCTTCCCCGCGACCTGGACGACCATGGGTTGACACCTTTCATCGCATCAACCGGCAACTCGGTACCAGCGGATCACACCGGACCCCATGCCACCGGGCAAACTGAATTCAATTGATAAAGTGAATTCAAATGATACAGAGTCCGGTGACTTTTTCCACTAAAATGACAGCCGCAGGTGAAATACCCGATGCAGGTAAAAAGAGTGGTCCCCGGGAAATGCGGGTTCACCCTTTCCAACCCGACCGGGGACTTCCGGGGGAACAAACTTCCAGCGGGCCACTCGCCACCAGAATCACAAAACATACAGGGAGAAATGCATTGACCACCCAGAAACTGGCCCTTTCCAACTGCTTGACGATTCCTATCCTGCTGGCCGGGTTTCTTCCCGTCTCCCTTCAGCATTCCCTGTTTGCCGGGACTGCTCTTCCTGCTGCCACTGCAGTCAGGCAATCAACTGACGATAACGAGGGACCGGATGATGAAAAAGCGGATCCACCCTCCGGGGTCCGCAAAGGTTACAACGGGCTGTTCATGGGACACAGTTTTTTCTGGCCAAGTGCCAACCAGCTCAAAGGGATAATCACCCAGACCTCGGTCCAGGGGCACCAGCAAAAACTGGTCCGTGCAGGCGGAAGGGGTGGTTCCCCGGGCGCACTCTGGAACTCAACATCCAAGAGAGAGGAAGCCCAAAAGATCCTGGATACCCAAAAAATCGATCTGCTGGTCATGACTTTCTTCTCGCCACAAGACAGCTCCGTCCAAACCTATAGCCGCTGGATTGACTACGCGATCGACAAAAACCCGAACACGACGATCATGATCGCCATCCCGTGGGCTCCACAGCTTTACAGCGCGAGCCCTCAGCGACGAAAACTGGACAAGGCAGCCGGTCAGCTGATTTATGACACCATCATCTCAGCCTTGAGAAAAAAATACCCGGACAACCGGATCCTTTACTGTCCTTACGGCTACGGGACCTACGAGCTGATCGATCGCCTGGAGGATGAAAAGCTGCCAGGGGTCAAGCATGTGCTGAACCCGAACCGTCAACAACGGGGCCAGAGTCGACGGAAAAAGGACCAGCTGCTCAACGATGAACTGGGACATGCAGGAGAACTGGTCACCACGGTCGCAACCATGATCTGGCTCAAGACACTCTACGACTATGACCTCTCCACTCTGAAGAAAAAATCGGTTTCAGGTCTTCCCGATATCGATTGTGCCGAAATTGCCACGGTTGCCTTTGAGGAATTCCGACACTTTAACGAGAAAAAGCAGCAGTCCCCCTCTGGCAAAAAAGGTGCTACGGACAGCGAATCGGATAAAAAGTGACTCCTGGATTTTCGTGAATTCCGACCGATCTGCTTTCCCCTCCATGGACAGGACCGCCTGCCAGAAATCCCCTTGCTTCCCTTCCGAAATGAAACTCTCCCGACGTGAAAGCATGAGAACGGCAACGGCTGCCCTGCTGCCACCTGTTCTAATGCCCACTGGCCTGTTGCTACCGGGCGTCTCGCGTCCTGAAGGAAACGGGGCCGAACGGGGCTGCACCCTCGGTTTCAGCACCTACGGGATGAAGAACCTGCCAACTGAAAAAGCGATCCAGATCATCGGTGAGATCGGATTCGATGCCGTCGAGCTGACGGTCTGGGAAGGCTGGGACGCGGATTCCGCCCGCATGAACAGGAAACGTCGGCTGGAATTGCGACAACGCATCGCCGATTCAGGTCTTTACCTGACTTCCCTGATGGAGCATGTCACGCTCCTCGGCGCAGGTCGGCAAAAAAAAGCCATCCAGCGATTGAAACATGCAGGAGACCTGGCTCACGACCTGGTACCTGAAAGTCCTCCCATTCTCCAGACGGTCCTTGGAAGCGGAAATTTCAGCAGCCAAAGAAACGAACTGCGGGACCATCTTGGAGAATGGATCCGACTGGCCAAATCGAATCGTTCGGTCATTGCCATCAAACCTCACCGGGGAGGTGTCGTGTCCAGACCGTCAGAGGCTGTCTGGCTGTTTGAGCAACTGGGAAAGCCGGAGCGTCTTCGCATGGTTTACGATTACAGCCACTACGCCTTTCGAAATCTTTCCATTCAACAGACGGTTCAGACGGCGCTCCCGTTCACTTCGCATGTCGCAGTCAAGGACGCGGTGCAACAAAAAGACCGGGTCGTTTTCAAACTTCCCGGAGAGAACCAGACCATCGACTTTGCGGAAATCATCCGGACATTTCACGCCGGTGGATACCGACGGGATATCAACTGCGAAGTGAGTGGAATGGTGTGGAACCAAAAAGGATACGATCCCCAGGTGGCCGCCAGAACCTGTTACCGGAACATGGCCAAGGCATTCCGGCAGGCAGACGTGCCCAGGAAACATCGAGGCTGAGCCCTATTCCGGCTCGTTCCTCCCCAATCATCGAATGCCTCCCTGCCCGTTGCCCAACCCGTTTCCGGTGTGATTTCACCAAATCGGCTGTTCCCTGCACTGACAGGGACTGGATGCTATGGGATAATCTTCTATCCCTCCACCGCACCCAGGTTGGCCTGCCGTGACAACACCCAAGACCCTGCTCTTTCTACTCCCCATGTGCCTTCTGGCTGACAATCGCCAAGACCTGGCTGCCTTTCCTCCATCAGCACGCGGGGGCGCCCTTTCTGGCGGTGAAATCGATGGATTCGAAGAGGTTAAAGCGGGTGAATTTCAAAAACTGGAAACGGCACTCGGCACCTGGAAAACGGAGACGGGACGGGCTCTTGTTGATCCGCACCACGCCAAAACGGGACGACAGTGCCTCCAGTTGGCAGGCGGCAAAAAAACTTCGGTCGTCCTGGAACTGAAGGAAAAACGGCAAACCGGTGCTGTCCTCCGGTTCTGGGCCGAACGCTGGACTGCCCGCAAGCCATTTTCTTTTCGCATCTCCGGAAACAGTGGAACCGGTTGGCAGGAAATCTACAACGGAGATGCCCAAGTTCGTGTGGGTCGGGCTTTTCTCAACGACGTCAGGGTTCCGGTCCCGAATCCCTCCATTGGAAAAATCCGCTTTACCGTAACCAGCCCGCCCGATACCGGTATCCTGATTGACGACATCCGCATTGCTCCTCTCCGACCCCAGAAAATCATTGCCGCCGAGGTGATCCCGGCGACGCTGCCGGCCCTTATTGGTACAGCCGCCAGCAAACTCGTTCACTTGAAAGTCACTACCGAGGGGAGCCTGAACCCGATCCTGCTCCAGGGAATCGAGGCCTCGATCCTGGGAACGAAAAATCTAGAGGCCCTGAGTCTTGTTCCGGTATCCCCGGGAAAGAACGGCCAACCGCTGGCATTTCCCGACCCGGCAGATGGACAGGAATTGACGTGGGAGCTGAAAGGAATCCCATTGTCCGAGGGGGAAAACTCCTTCTGGCTCTGTGGCAGACTGAAAAAAGATGCCGACCCCGATGAGCGGGTGGGGGCGAAAATCAGCAGGCTTCATTTTTCCCACACGAAAAAAGAGCCTGCTGCCAAGGCCCCCCGGCAAACTGAGGATGCCCTTCCACCGAGCTGGTCGGTGGCGGTCCATTCTGCTCCCTCGACCCAGCGAATCGGTGTCGCCGTCCGCAACGGAGGCGACGACAACGTCCATACCTATCGGATCCCGGGCCTGGTCACGACGCTCAAGGGAACCTTGATCGGTGTTTACGATGTGCGTCGGACCAGCGGTCGTGATCTTCCGGGAAACATCGACGTTGGCATGTCCCGTTCCACCGATGGTGGACGCAGTTGGGAATCGATGAAGATCATCATGGACATGGGACAGGATCCGAATTGGCGTTTCGACGGGATTGGTGATCCCGCCATTCTCGTCGACCGGAATACGGGCATGATCTGGGTCGCCGCCATCTGGAGTCATGGCAACCGTTCCTGGATCGGCTCAGGACCGGGAATGACTGCGGAACAAACCGGGCAACTGATGCTGGTCAAAAGTGAAGATGATGGTTTGACCTGGTCCCCCCCGATCAATATCACCCGGCAAGTGAAGAAACCGGAGTGGTGTTTTCTGCTCCAGGGGCCTGGCAAGGGAATCACCATGCGTGACGGCACCATCGTCTTTGCGGCGCAGTACCAGGATTCTCCCGCAAAAAAACGTTTGCCACGTTCAACCATCCTTTATTCCCGTGACCATGGAGTCACGTGGCAATTGGGCACCGGGGCTTTCGACGACACCACCGAATCGCAGGTGGTCGAAATCCGCCCCGGCACCCTGATGCTCAACTGTCGCTACAACCGGAAGTCGGCCCGCGTAGTGATGACGACGGACGACCTGGGCAAGACATGGAAAAAACACCCCACCTCCGAGCGGGCCCTGGTTGAGCCCCGGGCCTGCATGGCCAGCCTCATCGATGTGGACCTTGAAACGGGAAAGAACCTGGGTGGCTGGTTGCTGTTTTCCAACCCGGACAGCCTTCAGCGCCGTCAGAGAATCACCATCAAGGCCTCCCCTGACGGTGGAAACAGCTGGCCCCGGGAGCATCGACTTCTGCTGGACCAGGATCCGGGTGCCGGGTACTCCTGCATGACCATGATCGATGAAAAGACCATTGGCATTCTCTACGAAGGAAGCCAGGCTCACATGACCTTCCAGAGAATCCCCCTGGCCGACTTGACCGCCGACACCAAAAAGAAAAGCCCTCCCACCGCATCGCCTTCAGAGTCCCCTCGTTCCCAAGGGGACTCTTTGCCACGCGGGGAGAATCTCTCGGTACGTCGAACCATTGGAAATCACATGGTCCTGCAGGCAGGAAAACCGTTACCTGTCGAGGGCCGGTCAACTCCAGGAAGCAGGGTGGAACTGGAATTCGGGGTCGCCTCCGCCTCGACAGTCACCGATTTAAAAGGGGACTGGAAAGCCACCCTCCCTCCCCAAGAGGCCAGCAACCTGCCGAAAGCCCTCAAGGTGCGCTCAGGCGGCGTCACACTGCAGTTCCACGACGTGCTGGTCGGAGACGTCTGGCTCTGTGCGGGGCAATCCAACATGGAATGGATGCTTCGGCAATCCAGCCATGGTCTCAGCGAAATCCGGGAAATCGAAACTTCGGCCAAGAAGATGCAATCGGTACGTCTCCTGAACCTGGAGGGGGCCGCCCGGGGCAGTTCCGGCTCCTACACAACCCAGCAGGTACAACGCCTGACACCCGACTCATTTTGCCAGGGCAGTTGGCAAAGGGTCAGCCCGAAATCCGCCTCCCGTTTTTCAGCAGTCGCCTGGTACTTTGGGCGAAAACTTCAGGAAGAGCTGAAGATTCCCGTCGGCTTGATTTGCCCTACGATGGGAGGCACACCCACCGAAGCCTGGATTCCACCTGCAGCTTTCCAGGAAGACCCGGAGTTGCAGAAACTGGTCGTCGGAAACTGGCTGGACAATCCACACCTGGGAGAATTCTGCCGACAAAGGGGAGAAGAAAACCTGCTACCGGCCATCCAGTCGGGCGAGCCCCTTCCCGGAGACGATTGGGGCCCCAACCATTCCTTCAAGCCAGGTTTCATGTGGTCCGCCGGAATCCGCCCGCTGCTGCCCTTCCCTGTTCGGGGAGTGATCTGGTACCAGGGGGAATCCAATGCCGAAACCGGTCTTCGGGTTCGACAGCATGACTTCCTGTTTACCAAGCTCGTTTCACAATGGCGTCTGGCATGGAAAGACCCCCAATTGCCATTCCTTTATGTCCAGTTGCCGGCCATGAACCGGCAACACTGGCCTGCGTTCCGAGAGAGCCAACGGAGGATACTTGATAAAATGGATCAGCTCGGGATGGCGGTTACCCTCGACCTCGGACGCAAAAATGATGTCCATCCACCGCTGAAAAAACCGGTCGGAGAGCGACTGGCCCGCTGGGCACTGGGAAGGGTCTACCAGTCCGCATCTCACCTGCCCTTTTCAGGCCCGCTGATGCACCGGGTACGCAACGTGGACGACCACCTGGTCATCAAATGGGAGCACGTCGGCTCTGGCCTCCAGTCGGCCGACGGTAAGGCGATCCGTCATTTTGAGATCTGTGGCAGCGATCGGAAATTCCATCCCGGCGAGGCAAAAATCATCGCCAAAGATAGGATCTCGGTCTCCAGCCCCAACGTTCCCAATCCCGCCGCCGTCCGCTACGGCTGGTCTCCGTTTCCCGAGCCGGGCGTCAACCTGGTCCACAGCGTTGGCCTGCCCGCCTCACCGTTTACAACAGAATCCTGCTTCCCCCCCACGGGTTCCCCCTCTTTCCAATGATCAACGACTCCTCAAAAAACAGCTTGCCCGAAATCCGCCTGTTCGTGACCCTGGTTCTGCTTCTGCAGGGAACCGCATCGCCGGGTCAACCCAACCCAGATACCGATCGCAAAGACGTTGTGATCTACGGGGGCACGTCGGCTGCCATTTCGGCTGCTGTCCAGGCCAGGCGAATGAAAAAAAACGTCATCATTGTCTGCCCCGACCAACACCTCGGTGGCCTGACCAGTAGTGGACTGGGGTGGACCGACAGTGGCAACAAGGAAGTCATCGGCGGGATCGCGCGGGAGTTCTACCAGCGAATCCGCCAACATTACGACCAACCCTCGGCCTGGAAATACCAGGCTCCCTCCTCCTACAGTCGCTACCGTGCGGGTGATGACGCGATGTGGGTTTTTGAACCTCGGGTGGCCGAGCAGGCGTTTGAAAACCTGGTTGCCGAGTACAAAATCCCTGTTCACCGGAATTCCTGGCTGGACCGCAAAAAAGGGGTCGTGATCCGGCAGGGAAAAATCGATTCGATCCGGATGCTTGATGGAAAGTCATACCGGGCAAAGGTCTTTATCGATGCCACCTACGAAGGAGACCTGATGGCGGCGGCCGGCATTTCCTTCCATGTCGGACGGGAGGCCAACAGCCAATACGGGGAAACCCTGAATGGCGTTCAGACGGTACGTACCGTGAAACACCAGTTTGACAAACCCGTCAGCGCCTACGTCCAACCGGGCGATCCAGCCAGTGGCCTGCTGCCTCGCATCCATGCCGACCCTCCCGGAAAGGACGGTACGGGGGACCACCGGGTCCAGGCGTACAACTATCGCATGTGCCTGACCCGGGAACCGCGAAACCGGGTGCCGTTTCCCAAACCGGACAACTACGATCCGCTCAATTACGAACTCCTGGCCCGCTACCTCGATGCGGGCTGGCGGGAAGTCTGGAGAAAGTTCGACCCCGCCCCCAACCTGAAAACCGACACCAACAATCATGGGGCTTTTTCAACCGACAACATCGGCATGAACTATGACTACCCGGAAGCCTCCTACGAGCGTCGCCGCGAAATCCTGCAGGAGCACACGGATTACCAGCAGGGCCTGATGTGGTTCCTGGCCTACGATCCACGGGTTCCGGCTGACGTCCGGAAACGGATGAGTGAATGGGGATTGGCCAGGGACGAATTTACCGACAACGGACACTGGCCTCACCAGATTTACGTGCGCGAAGCCAGACGCATGGTAAGTGATTTCGTGCAGACCGAACTGACACTCCGTGGCATTCGGCCCACTCCCAACCCCATTGGAATGGGCTCCTACAACATGGACTCCCACAACGTGCAGCGTTATGTCGACCCGCAGGGAAACGCCCGCAACGAGGGCGACATTCAAATCAGCCCGGGCCGTGCCTACCCCATCAGTTACGGGGCCATTGTCCCCAAAAGAAATGAATGCACCAACCTGCTCGTTCCGGTCTGCCTCTCGTCGTCCCATATCGCCTATGGCTCGATCCGGATGGAACCGGTTTTCATGATCCTTGGCCAGTCGGCGGCAACCGCTGCCGCCATCGCCATCGATCGCGAAGTGGCGGTCCAGGAGGTTCCCTACGCTTCCTTACGAGACCGACTGCTTGCCGACAAGCAGGTTCTGGAGTATCGGTCGTTGCGGAAACCGAAAGCCGGATCACTGGTTTCCGCAGAACTGAAAGGAATTGTGATCGATGATGCGCAGGCTACCCTCAAGGGAAACTGGCTAACCAGCTCCTCCATTCTCCCTTATGTCGACGCCGGCTACCGACATGACGGAGACACCAACAAGGGAAAATGCAGTGCGACGTTTTCAGCGCAACTGAAACCGGGGCGATACGAAGTGCGGATGGTCTACTCCGCCAACCCCAACCGTTCTCCCCGGGTCACCGTGACCGTACAGGACAGGGTCTTTTTTGTCGATCAGACGCGACCACCCAACCAGAACCCCTATCACTCGCTGGGAAAATTCCAGCTGCCGGAACGGGCGAAGGTAACGGTGACCAATGCCGGAACAAGCGGCCACGTGATCATCGATGCAGTGCAGTTCCTGCCCGTCCGCTGATCCTTGTTTCTTTGCCAGTTTCTCCCCGGCCAACACAGCGGTCCGGGGCAGGCTCATCCTCTTTCAGGAAATCAAACTCCGGCGCCTGCACCTTTCCCCGGGCAGTCTCGTAAACCTTTCGCAGGGATTCATGGCTTTCGGCAACCCGTCCCTGGTCGTTCGTTTCCTGCTCCCAGCGTTGCAAAATGCGGCGATGACGTTGCAACGCTTCCCGGTAAGCTCCATTTTGTGCCAGGTTCACCAGCTGGTGAGGGTCCTTCCCAAGGTCATAGAGCTCTTCCGCCGCCCGGTTCCCCTCAAAACCCTCTCCCTGGGCAGCCGAAAGTTTCCGCAGTTGATTCAGTTCCGCCAGTCGTCGAAAGGTCGAGTACCCATCCCGGTAATTGGATTGATACAACGGCCGATCCGTGTAGTAGTTGCGAATGTAACTGTACTCAAGTGTCCGTACCGCCCGGATCCGGTCGACTGCAATGCCGCAGCGATCCCGTGCAGCAATCACATATTCCCTCCGGCCGGTTTTCCCGAACAGGCTCCTGCCTTCCATCCGTTGGGGCACCGGGATCCCTGCCAATGCCAGGGTGGTGGCCGCGAGATCAATACCGCTGACCAGGTCGCGACGAACTTTCCGGAGCTGGTATTCCTGGGCAAAACCGGGTTTCCAACCGGCCGGAAAGCGGACAATCAACGGGACCCGAATCCCTTCGTCGTAAAGAAATTGCTTGGACCGGGGAAGGGGACAGCCATGATCACTAAAAAAAACCAGGATCGTCCTGTTCCACAGTCCCTGCTCCTTCAAAGCGGACAACAGTTGCCCCACCTGCTCGTCGGTCTGCAGAATCTGTTCATAATGCCGAGCGATCGCGTTGCGAAACACCGGGTCATCCGGGTACTGCGGAGGCACCGTCACGGAAGAAGGTGCGACACGACTTTTGGCCGGGTAACGACTTCCGGTTTCCCCACCAATCTTGCCCCCTTTGAATTGGAGCTGGCCAAAAAATTTCCGGTTCCGCAACTGGCCCAACCAGGAGTAATCGCTACCGGAAACATGACCCCGGAATCCGGGCCGCTTGAATCCGGGTGAATAGAGCAGTTTCCGGTCCCGTGCGAAGTTGTAATCGTCCTTGGATTCATTGAACGTCAGGTAGCCGGCGCGGCGAAAATGCTCCGGGAGGGTCAGCACATCGGGAGGCAGAGGCCTGCGGAGCATCGTCCGATGATGATGCAAACCGAGACTGGTTTGCATCTGGCCGGTTATTAACGCCGAACGACTGGTGGAACAGACGGGCGAAGGCATGAAGGCATTTTCAAAGCGAATCCCCTGCTCCGCCAGCAAATCAAGATGGGGCGTCCGGATGACGGGTTCACCGTAGCAACTGAGCCAGTCACTCATGTCATCCACGCAGATCCAGAGGATCGAGGGCGACTCGGACACCAGCGGCACCCTTTCGCCGCCGCCGGCTAAACGCCATTGCGTGCCGGAAACGGTCAGCACAAAGAGAACCAGCAACAGGGATCGAAGCGAACGGAAGCAGGTCACTGTTTTTTTTCTTTCGGGGTTTTCTTTTTACGATTCTGCTTTTTCTTTTTTCCTGTCGGCTTTTCCTGTCGCGGCCAGAAGGGGGAGGGCGTATGGGACTGGTCCATGATTTGACCGATCTTTTTGACAAGGGCCGGATGATTTCCGGCCAGGTTTTCCTTTTCACCCGGATCGGTTTCCAGGTCAAACAGACGGATCGCGCCCCGGGTTCCGTAACGAATCCCTTTCCACTTGCCCATGCGAACCGCCTCCTGGGAATTCTTGGGAAAGTACCAGTAAAGGTGCTCCCGCGGTTCCTGCTTTTTCCCGAGAAGTGTCGGCAGTACCGATATGCCGTCCAGCCCTTTGGGAATTTCGCTCTTTGCCAACTCACAGCAGGTGGGGAAAACGTCCCGCATGTCCCAAACAAATTCACTCGTTTTTCCGGCCGGTATTTTTCCGGGCCAGCGGACCGCCATCGGGGCGCGGATACCCCCTTCCAGCAGGGTACGCTTGATCCCCTGGAAGGGCCCGTTGGAATTCAGGTCCTTGAGAAACGGTGCGTTGGGTCCGTTGTCCGAGGTATAAAACACGATGGTGTTTTCATCGATTGCCAACTCCTCAAGCAAAGCGAGGATTTGCCCCACCGTTCGGTCGGCTCGCGTCACCATCGCCGCATAGTTTTTCACCTGTTCACTCCAGGGACGATCCTGGTACCCGGCGAGGGCGGGGTCCTCAGGAGGAATCACGTATTTTCCATGGGGCAGACAGTAAGGCAGGTAAAGAAAGAAGGGGCTATCGCGATTCTTTCGGATGAATTGCAACGTCGCCTCTTCAAAGAGATCGTGCGAATACCGTTTCCCGGTTTGGATCCGCTGACCATCTTTCCAGAGCCAGTCGGTGTAATGATCGTGGGCATGAACCTGGTCGAGGTAGCCAAGAAAATGGTCAAATCCCTGGCGTTCGGGCGCCCCTTCAAACCCCGGGTTTCCCAGTCCCCATTTGCCAATCCCTCCGGTCACGTAACCCGCGCCGCGTAGAACCTCGGCCACAGTCAGGTCTTCGTCCTTCAGGAAAACCAGTCCATTCTGGTCGGTCTGGTCCCGCCGAACCCGGGCCTGGTTGTCCCGGCGACGGCAATGGCCGGTATGCTTGCCAGTCATCAATACGCAGCGGGTCGGTGCGCAAACCGCCGATCCCGAGTAGTGATGGGTAAACCGTGTTCCCTCCCGACAGAGGCGATCAAAATGGGGTGTCCGGATCTCCCGGGAACCCATCGCGCCAAAGTCCGCGTAGCCCGCGTCATCCAGCATGATGTAAATGATATTGGGCCGTTTTTCCCCAGGCGGACGATTTTCCGGGCCAATGGAATCAGCCGCGGCAATCGGTTTCACCAGCAGTACTGTGAACAGGAGAAGCAACCGGCGAACCGGGGCGGTTGATATTTTCATGGATCAGTCATTTCCCATGGGTTGAATCAGGTTTTCTGCCAGGCAGCCAGCACTAGTCCTTGACCAACGGCTGGTCCCACCATCTCTTGCCGGGACGAAAATCGGCTTTCATGAAATTCGCATGCTGGGCCTCCCGACGGGGATTTCCATTTTTTTCCAGTTGGGCCCTCTGCTGGAGCAGTCGCTTTTCGTCGAACTTCGGATTGCGGGCAGGAAAGCGGGCACCCACTTCCTTTTGCCATGCCTTGAGCTGTTTCAGCATTCGGGCAGCCCGCTGCGGCTGCTGTTTTGCCAAATCAGATGTTTCCCCAATGTCGCCCGTCACGTCATAAAGTTCGATCCGGCCGTCTTCAAAATAATGAATCAACTTCCAGTTGTCTTCCATCATGATTGCCGAAGGCTCCCCACCCTGATTCCCGTAGTGGGGATAATGCCAGAACAGGGGGCGGTTTTCCATCGCACGGCCCCTCAGGGCGGGGACCAGGCTTCGGCCATCCAGGTGCTGTTCGGGCAGGGGGTTCAGACCTGCGATCTCAAGGATCGTCGGATAAAAATCCATTCCGGTCGCCAGGACCTGGGTTGAACTGCCGCGGGTCACACCGGGCCAGTGAATGTAATAGGGCTGCCGAATGCCTCCTTCCCATTGTCGCCCTTTCCCACCTCGCATCGGGAGACAGGAAGTGGCAAAACCGTCCCCCGAGGAGACTCCACCGTTGTCCGAAGTAAAAATGACCACCGTATTTTCTTCCACACCGCCCTTGCGAATGGCCTCCAGCACAAGGCCCACCGAATCATCCAGTGCAGCCATCATGCCGGCGTAGACCGGGTGGTCCTGGACCTGTCGTACCTCCTGGGTCCGGTCAAATTGAAAACGGGGCTCGGTTCGCCCGGTCAGCCCCATCTGTTCCGCCTTGGCCTGGAATTTTTCAAAACGTTTCCTGGAACATTGAATCGGACCGTGAACCGAATAAAAGGAAAGCATGGCAAAAAAGGGCTGGCCGGCTTTCGATTGGCGGGAAATGAAATCCGCGGTCTCCCGTCCCAACCGGAGAGGCAACTCCGCCCCGGGACGATCATCGGAAAGCTTGGGGTTGCGGTAAGGTGCATGGTAGCCCCCGGGAGGGGTGCCGTAGTGATAGCCCCCCTGGTTTTCATCGTACCCTTGCTCGGTCGGTGTTCGGCCGTCACCGCCGAGGTGCCACTTGCCGGCAAAAAAGGTTCGGTACCCGTGATGCTTGAGAGCTTCCGCCAGGGTTACCTCTTCGAGGGGAAGCTGCGGCTGATAGCCGGAAGGGAGCAGGCGCGTATTCCGCTTCCAGTTTTCCGGCTGGTTCCCTCCCCGTATCGAGATGTAATCAGTAATCCCCAGGCGGGCCGGGGTCTTTCCGGTCTGGATCGCCGCCCGGGAAGGGCTGCAAACCTGGCAGGCCGAGTAGCCACGGTCAAACCGGAGGCTCTTTCGACCAATCGAATCGATATGAGGAGTCTCGTGGAAACGGCTCCCCTCGATTCCCAGGTCCTCTTTGCCGAGGTCGTCCACCAGGATAAAGACAAAATTTGTCGGTTCGGTACTCCAGCAAGCTTGGCAGAACAGGGCTAACAGACACCCAAACACGATTAACGGGATTCCTTTTCGTTTCATTTTCATTCGTGATCCAGTTGGCATTGGTTTTTGAGTTCCCATAAGAATACTGCGCATGCGGCTCCACACAGTGCAGCCCTGGTTCCCGTCCAACCGGGAATGAGTGCCTCAGACGGGAGGGAGCCGACTGGCGAAGTCACCGCCCTGCGCACCCTACAATTTCCTGACAATCGTTTTACAAACAGATCACAGTTCAGGTGAAGCAAAACCTCCCTCCCGACCGTATTGTAAATCAAAGTCCTTTCCCCTGGAGCTGAATCATGCATAGTGTTCTCGTTTTTCTCGCCTGCATGCCCCTGCCTGCCAGTCCGGCATCCAGTAACCCTTTCCCTTCTTCAATCCCCGGCGACGAAATCAGTGCCCGGGATTTTTTTGGTCAGGTTGAAAAAATCAGGATGCAAAAAGAGGCCAGGTTGACTCGGATGATGAGCCAGACCGACACCCGGGAACAAATGTCAATCCGGCAAGGGAAAGAAAAGTTCGCCAAACAGAAACTGCTCAACGACATCCGGGCAAAAGAATTCTTCCTGCAGACGGAAGCGACCTTTGAAAAAGAGAGGCGTCAGAACAGAATCAGGGCGCAGAGGTTTTTCGAGCAGCAAACCATCGCCATCCTCGGTTCGACTGCCAAAACAAAGAACCGCTTGAAAAAATGGCTATCGACCGAACGCCCCTACCAGCAGAACGCGGCCGACCTGGTGGCTGATCTGGGTGCAGTAGCCCTTGAACTGGGGCCAACCGTCTACCAGCAGGAGGAAAAACACCCAAAATGGAACCAACAAAAGAAAGGCTCTGATGGCTCCAGTTTCAACATTACTTTTGGCATGGGAGAGGTGCTCCGCCTTGAAAACCGGGTCCCTTCGCTGGTCATTTCTCTCCTGGGCAGTCCCCATGAACACGAGCACCGTTGGGCCGCCCGCCTGCTGATTGGCATGGGCCCTTCAGCAGCCGAACTGGTCCCACTGCTGACCGGCTGGATCAGCGACCCGGCGACCCAACCGGAAAGAATGTTCACCGCCTGCCACATTCTTGGAAACATCGGCCCCAAGGCCGAGACAGCGATAGGCCCTCTCTTTCAACTCCTGTGTGAGGCAGACGAACCCATAGCCCTCAGCGCGCAGATGGCCTTGATGGAAATTGGAACGAAAACCGTCCGCTACCTGGCCAATCAGCTCGACCGGCAAACCCCGGAAAAGCTGGTGACCTCACTTAAGCTGATGGGGGAATTATACGAGGAATCCAGAAGCGTTCTTCCCCGTGTGCGGCCCCTCCTCAAGCATGCCAGCCCGAATGTCCGCTACCAGGCGGCCCAAACCCATTGGCTGATCTCTGATGACGCGACGCCCTCCATTCCTGTCTTTCTGGACGCACTCTGCCGGCCAGATTTGCAATCTGATGCAGCCAAGTCTCTCTACCAAATTGACAAGGCGGCCACTCCGGCGATGGATGAGATTATCCGATTTTATGAAGACCCAAAAACCGGTTCCGAAACAAAGGAATGGCTGATGCGAGCTCTCTGCAATATCGGCGCACCGGCAATGAAACCAATGCTCCGGGCTCTGCGAACGCCCGATACCTACTTGTGGAGCAAGGTCGAAATTGTTTGCACATTAGGAGAAATCGGGCCACCGGCAAAAGAAGCCATCCCCATCCTGGTAAAAACCTGCTCCAGTGAATTCCTGTATCTGAGATGGAAGGCGGCCGGGGCCCTTCACCGGGTCAGTGGAAAAACGGACATCCCGGTTGCAACACTCCTGATAATCGCCAAAGAGGGTGCCAACTCTCTTGCCCCTGCAGGTCATGTGCACACCGCCAACCGTGCCATCAGGTACATGGGCCAAATGGGGCCAGCGGCGCACAAGGCAATTCCCGAACTGGAGCGGTACCTCCTTTTTTACGAGCGACACCGCAAGTACGCAGCCGAAGCGCTTGCCAGGATCGGGGGAAGAGGAGTGAAACTCCTGAAACAGCACGCTCAATCCGAGCATGATGAAATCGCGAAGGCAGCCCAACGGGCCTTGAAAAATCATCCCCAGAAAACAGTGATAAAATGAGTAAGCAGGAGGTCCTGCGGAGAAAACGGATTTCGGCGTGGCGACCCGTTTCTTCCCGCGATAACATGAATGGATGGACCGTCCCGTCACTATCCTGTTTCTGCTGCTGACTTTTTCCGCGCTCGCCGATTCCCGGGGGCAGGATTCGCAACCGGTGCCCAAAGACCAAGGGAAAACACCGGCACGCATGCAGGACGAATCTCGGCAGTCCACTGACATCAGCGAATCCCAACGTACATGGTTCGAAAAAAAAATCCGGCCGCTGCTGGTCAATCGGTGCTATTCCTGTCACTCCCGCCAGAAAGGAAAAGCAGAAGGGGATCTCGTCCTCGACAGCCGTGATGGCTGGCAGAA
>JAYZFP010000053.1:0-6307 GCA_036336715.1 Planctomycetota bacterium | reverse complement strand
CCGGTTTTGTTCCTGGCCCCCGGTTGCGATCACCCGGTTGATATACTCCCAACGCTTGTGACTGACCCGGTGACGGGTCCGGGACAGAATTTCGGGATGCAACATTTTTCGCAAATCGATTCCGTCTACCCACTCCATGACCAGCATCCGGATTTCATTCCGTTCGATGAAATTCTGTACATCGATCAGATTGTCGTGCTGAATCCTTGCCACCGCAGCGGTGACCTGGGCAACCCGCTTCATGGCGGAAGCATAGTCTTTTTCGTTTTCGAATCGTTCCGGTGAAAAAATCTTGATCGCCACCGGCAGGGTAAAATCATCCGCACCCTTGCGTTCCGAAAAATAGACCACACCCTGGCCTCCCGAACCGAGGCGTTTCCGCAGGTGCAGGTGATTGGTCCAGGAAAGTTTTTTCTGCTGCAGCAAACGGTCGTAAACCGAACAGAGTTTGTTCTGGGTGGGAAATTCCACTTGCCCATCCAGTGTTTCGGTGGGTGTGTATCTGTCGATTGAGGTGGTGTGCATGATGCCTTGCAGTGGCGGAAAATACTTACAGGTGGGTCGGTTGTCACATTATCGTAGAGGGCGTTGACACTACGGGTCCACAGCAGTTGGGGATCGCAGTTTTTGGCCCGGTTGCAGCCGGCGACGGGGAAAGCACCCGGATCAACTACCTTGATCCAAAACCCGGTAATCGCCCGGGTTCGTGGACCAGCTTCCCTGCTGCAGGCGGTTCAAATGGCCGGTCGCGGAAACCCGAGGGTTTTGTCGACCTCGTTCTGCAGAGGCCGTCCCTGTAAATAATTTGCCACGTTTTTGCAGAAAAAATCGACCGTTACAGGCACTCTCCGTGCTGATTGAGCCCCTACATGGGGTGTGATCAGCACGTTTTCCAGGTTCCAGAGTTCACTGGATTCAGGCAGGGGCTCTTCTTCGGTCACATCGAGTCCTGCGGCCGCGATTCTTCCGGTTTTCAGGTGCCCAACCAGTGCCGCTTCGTCGACGACCCGGCCACGAGCCACATTGATCAGAACCGATCCTTCTTTCATGACTTCCAGTGCGTTACGGTCCAGCAGCTGGCGAGTGGCTTCGACAAGAGGGACGCAGAGAATAACGACGTCGCTCTCCGAAAGCACCCGATGCAGCTGGTCCGCCGGCAGAAGCTGCTCCACGTAATCCGGTCTGTTTACTGGAAATGCGTCCGTGGCCAGAATGCGATTTCCAAAGGGTGCGATCAGCTCTGCCAGCCGCCTCCCATTGCCACCAAAGCCGATGATGCCTACGGTTTTTCCGTGAAAATCCCAGGTCGGCCGGCGGATAAACTCCTTTTTCCGCATTGCTGCAAGGAAAGTGGGAATTTTCCGGAACAAACCGAACAACAGGGCAAAGGTCTGCTCTGCCACCTGGTCGGCAAACAGCCCCGAGGCGCTGGTGACCCGAATCCCGGATTGAATGACCTCAGGAGTCAGGCAATGATCCAGTCCGGCTGCTGAGCTCTGAATCCACTGCAGCTTCCCCAGTTGGACGACCTGGTCCCAGGGAACCGGTACCTTGGCATGGCCACAGAAGATGTCGGCGTCCAGGATTTCAGTCGCAATTTTTTCCTGGCCCGCATCCACGACCTCGAAGCCGGGAGTCGCCTCCCGGATCTGTTGTACCTGCTGGCCGGTGAGTGGAAAGCAAAGGACTATTTTTTTCAATTCGACTCCCTGTCGTTTTTCGATTCGCTTTCTTTCTTTTCAGTAACACCGCCAAATATTTTTTTCAGGCGGCTTTGAAGGTCCAGTGCAAAAGCCTCCATACCAATCACCAGGTCGGCGCGGTAGGAATCAATCTTCCGGTTGAGCTCGCGTTCGTTGCTCTGGTCCTGCTGTTTCATCTTGTCAAATACCAGAACCATCCCCGCCTTGCCGTGCAAGCTGAGGGTCCTGAAGTTCCCGGCATCCAATCCGGCCAGTTGTTGGAAAATCTTTTCGGCAAGTTCCAGAAAGTTGTACTGCAAGTGCATCTGCCCAATTTGGTAATCAGCCCACAGGTGCTTGGACATCTTTGTGTTGACGTTTTCACCTTCGGCCGGAAAGTAGTGCTTAACCGCTTCAAATGCAGCGACTTTCAGGTCGTAATTGGAATTTGGCATCTGTTCTGCATAGACCAGTTGTTCAAAAATATTCCGTTGGCGCGGGATGGGACTGGACTCGTCGGCCGCTTTCGGAATCAATGGAGGCGGCGGGCTGAGAGATGCCATCAGCGTTCCGATGCCGAACGCTACCAAGGTCAAAGCGGCTACCAGTCCCACGCCGCGAAGGGTTTTTCGCTTCCGCTCCCTGCCACCGATGGCGGCATCCAGCTTGCGTGTCGCTTCCAGGTGGGAACTGTAGAGTGCCCGCGCCTCGGCCGGAGAAAGAGTCTTGAAGTGGGTCGACCATTCCTCTTCAGCTTCGTCCAGGGAAACCGTCAGCAGATCCTTGATGATGCCACCGCAATCCTCGTAACGATCCCCAGGTTCCTTGGCCATCATCCGGTCAATGATATCGGTTAATTCGCGAGGTACATCCGAGCGGATTTGGGAAAGGGGCGTTGGTTGTTCGGTCTTGTGGGCGATTGCTGTGGCAACGGCGTTGTCTTTTTCAAAAGGGGGACGGCCGGCAAGCATGTGATAGGCTGTCACGCCCAGTGAATAGATGTCGCTCCGGTGGTCAACCATTCCTCCCTCAGCCTGCTCCGGGCTCATGTACAACGGCGTACCCATAGTCATGCCGACTTTCGTCAAATCCTGCTGACCTTTCTTCTTGCGGTTCCGGATCCTCGCCAATCCAAAGTCCGCAACCTTGACTTCCCCGTCGGATACCAGGATGTTTTCCGGCTTGATGTCCCGGTGGATCACTCCCTGCTCTTTCGCCTTGTGCAGGGCAGCGGCAACCTGTCTGAGAGTGGTGGCCACCATGAAACAGGAAACCGCCCTGTTCTGTACCAGGTACTGTTTCAGGTTTTGACCATCTACGAATTCCTGGGAGATGTAATGAAAACTGTTCAGTGTTCCCACTTCGTAAATTCGAACGATATTGGGATGCGTCAGCGCAGCAGCGGCCTGGGCCTCATTCTTGAACCTTTCGACGTAGGAAGGATCCTCGGCAAGCGATTGATGCAGCACCTTGAAGGCTACCTTGCGGCGGAGCGATTTCTGCTCGGCCAGGTAGACATCTGCCATGCCACCGCGGCCAAGGCGATGGAGCACCGTATAGTCGCCCAGTTCCTGCCCTGTCAGGTCCGGCTCGTTCAGTAGATCGGTTGGATTCTGCAGGCTCATGGAAACAGGTTGGAGTAGCAATCAGGAGGGATTCGCTGCAGGGGGTGGGGATATTGGACACTTTCTACCCCTGTGTCGCAGGCTGCCTCTGTGTCCCGGACCCTCCCTTGGACCAACTGTATTTTCAACTATTCTTCGCCGAATGGATATCCGAACTGGCGTAGAAACAATCCAAATCCGGATTTTTGAGGGTTTAGACGGCCAAAAGGCCCATGTTTTGGGAACTTTTTTAGCATAACATGGGAATTCATGTTCGTTGGGAACAGCGCCCCTTGGCTTGAGTGCCCAAACCCGGCCGTTTTGTTCACAGGTTCCATCCGTGACTGTCGGGAGGGCCTGCCAGTCCATCGAATGACGCTTCTGCAAACAGGCCATCTGAACCGGAAGAAACTGTACATGAATCGAAGAACCTTTCTGGCAGCGACCACTGCCACCGCGGCAACCCTCGAAACCCAGCAATGCGCCTGGTCGCAGCTGATCGCTCCCTCTTCAGGCAGGAACGAAAAGCGATTCAAGAAAGCAGTCAAAATCGGAATGGTCGGGATCCAGGGCGGACTGAAGGAGAAATTCCAGTTGCTGGCCGACCTGGGATTCGACGGTGTGGAATTGAACAGCCCGAACAATCTAAAGCTGGAAGAGGTAAAAGCTGCCCGGGGGGAAACCGGTCTGCCGGTTCACGGAGTTGTTGATTCCCGTCACTGGAACAAGACCCTGTCGCACGAGAATCAAGCCGTCCGTCAGGAGGGGCTTCAGGCCCTGATGACGGCGATCCGGGATGCCAAGGCTTACGGCGCCAGCAGCGTGCTGCTGGTTCCCGCGGTGGTTAACAAGGAGGTCACCTATGACCAGGCGTGGAAGAGATCCCTCCCCATGATCCGTGAAGCGTTGCCACTGGCCGAAGACCTGGGAATCGACATCCTGCTGGAAAACGTATGGAACAATTTTCTCACCGATCCGGCCGAAACCGCGCGGTTTATTGACGAGCTGGACAGCGAACGCGTAGGAGCCTATTACGACACGGGTAACAGTGTTCGATATGCCAACCCGGTCATCTGGATTCGAACACTGGGAAAGAGAATCAAGAAACTGGACATCAAGGAATTCGACCTCGGCCTGGCCAAGAGTGGTTGGTACAACGGCTTCAAGGCCAAACTCCTGGAGGGGACCAACGGCTGGTTCGACATCATCCGCGAATTGAAGAAGATCGATTTTAAAGGCTGGGGTACCGCAGAGATTCCCGGCGGAGGCAAAGAAAGACTGCAGGAAATTGCCGGCAGGATGGACCGGATTTTTGCCCTCTAGGTTGCGAGATTGCCCCGTTTTTCCTGGTCTCGCGGTTGTGTTTAACAAGCGACGTCCGCCCTGTCTGGCCCCATGGCAAAAAGCCGGCTGTTTGCTGAAAATGGAGATTTGCGGAAAACCGCGTCGGTGAGATTTCCACCGCTTTTGACCCGAGACGATTACCCAGAACCTATTTGATCGAATATTTCGTTGAGGGCTATTGGCTTCAGCGACAGTGCCTGAGAGAGAGAAACATGAGTTCAGTCATCATCACAGGGTTCGGCGACGAATCCGCCAACCAGAAAACGATTGACCAGCAATTTTCCGCGTTTGCGGCCTGCGGACTTCAGTATTATTCGATCCGTTTCATCGACGTGGGCAACGGCATCAAGAACGTCATGCAGTTGACCGAAGAGGAGCTGAATATTGTAGTGGAAAAACAGCAGGAATACGGCCTGGCCGTCTCCTCGCTTGGCTCACCGCTGGGCAAAGTCAAACTGCTGGACCAGGACGATGGAACCCAGAATCGATTCGTGGAATTCGGAGATTACCTGGAAACCGAAGTCAAACGGGCCTGTGAACTGGCCAACCGCCTGGGAACCCGCTTGCTGCGTGGCTTTTCCTTTTATCACCCCAAGGGGACCGATCCCTCCCCCCATATCAACCAGGTCTCCGATCAGATCGGAAAAATTGCCGAGGTCTGCAAATCACACGGACTGATTTACGGCCTGGAAATTGAAGCCAACCTGGTTGGTCAGACCGGGCAGATTCTTGCCGAGATTCATTCACAGATCCAGATGGATGAATTGAAGCTGATCTGGGACGGTGGGAACATCGTTTCCCAGGGGATTCCCACCGCCGAGGTCGTCGAACAGTATCTCGCCATGAAGCCGGGCCTGGGCTGGCTGCATATCAAGGATTACCGTTCGCCGGTTCCCCTTTCCAGAACCCGTCACGTGGATGAAGAGGCTCTCAAACATTTTGTGCCTTCTGACATCGGGGACAGCGGGCATGAGGCGGTGTTCCGGGACATGAAGGAGTTTTTGCCCGAACTGGAGCAGAGGATGCAGAAACTTGGAGTCCCGGGTGTCTTTCTGGACCTCGAACCGCACGTCAAAGGAGGCGGTCAATTTGGTGGATTCAGCGGTCCGGATGGCTTTGGCGTCGCCATGCGTGGCCTCTGCAACGTGCTTGACTACGTTGGCATCTCCTACCACATCCGGGATTTTGACGACGTGATCGCTGCCCGCGGTTTCTAGGCTCCCGGTTCGGTCGATTCGAAGGTGAGCAGGTTTCAGTGAGCAGGTTTCAGTGAGCAGGTTTCAGTGAGCAGGTTTCAGTGAGCCGCGCGGATTTCGAGAACCCATCGCCCGGCTGCCTGGAACCGTTTTCCGATCGGGCAGTCTTCATCCCATTTCATCCAGGAACCGCCACAGCCCCAGTCAGCCGGTTTTCGTTTGGAACCCGCTTCGCTGCGTTTTCACCGGGGGCACGAATTACCAGCTGGTTTTTCTCCTGCGATTCTTTCCCTGCTGGCTTGCTAGGAGGGATCGTACCCTTCGCTGTCTGAGAACCGGTTCCTGCCACGGGGCATGAACCTGCACATCAGAATTCCTATGAAATACAGCATCGTCAGCGGAATGGCCATCAGGGCCATGCTGATCGGATCCTGTGGTGTGAGCAACATGCTGGCGATGGAAATGGCCAGGATTGCAATCC
>JAYZFP010000052.1:0-21135 GCA_036336715.1 Planctomycetota bacterium | reverse complement strand
CTCGGCCAATTCGCCCGCAAGCATTTTGCTTCAAAACCCAAGGCGAAATTCGAGAGTGAGTACTCCGAGCTTCAACTGGGTGAACAGAAAGTATTACTACTTTGTCCGCTCACTTACATGAATTTGAGTGGTCAAGGCGTCAGCCAGGCTGCGAATTTTTTTCGGATCGAACCGACTGAGATTCTGGTAGTCTGTGATGATTTTAACCTTGAAATCAATCGACTCCGTTTTCGTCCTTCCGGTTCGGCCGGTGGTCAAAATGGCTTGAAAGATATCATCCAGCGTTTGGGCAGTCAGGATTTCTCCCGCTTGCGGGTTGGGATTGGGCCTGTCCCGGGGCGTTGGAACCCGGCAGACTTCGTTCTCGGTAAATTCAGCGAGGAGGAAGGTCAGCAGATGAGACGCGTCATCGATCGGTGTGTCGATGGTTTGGAAGACTGGATTCGAGTGGGAATTGGTTTTTGCATGAACCATTACAATGGTTCGCCAGACGCAAAAACAAAATCTCCTAACAGGACTTCAGTCGAAGAAAAAACCAAAGATAATAAGTGAAATTGGCGTTTCCGCCGAAAGATTACCGAACGGAACATTAACAAGAACGGAATAAAAAGACCACTTAGACAGAGCAAATCAACTGGGTGAACAGCGGATCGCTGACGCCGGCGAATGTCTTGTGGTTTCACAACCTGACAGGAAACCTTCAGACCAGATTCGATAAGAAAATCGAAAAGCGGCACCGAATCGAGACGATTCCAAGGCGTTTGGACAGCCATTGAAAAATCTGGAGCGGGATACCTGGCCATTTGGAGAAAAAAACTTTGGCAAGGAAATATTACGAATGCATGTGTCTTTTGGACTCCAACCGCTTTGCGCGTGACCAGGCAGGCGTGTCCAACAAGTTGAGTGAAACCGTTTCCGAGCTGGGCGGCGAAGTCCTGGTAAGTCGGCTTTTTGTCGAGCAGAAACTCGCTTATCCCATCAATGGACACCGAAAGGGAAGTTACTGGCTGATGTACATCGCTTTTGAAGGCGAGTCGGTCAAGGACCTGAACCGCCAACTTCAGTTGAATGACAACGTCATGCGTCACCTGGTGGTTAACATCGATGAGCGATTGATTGAAACGCTCGTTGCCATCGCCAAGGGTGAGGCTGCCCCGGTCAAGCACGAGATTGACGGGAACCTGGCCTCGAATGTTCAGGGCAGCTACTAGGCGTTCCAACCGTAGTCACCAGTTTGGGTTCGAAAAAAAAGGCCCCCCGCGGGCTGATTGTTCAATAAGTTTCACCTTAATGGAGACCCGTCATGGCAAGCTTTAACCGAGTCATTCTGGTAGGCAACATAACCCGCGACATTGAGCTGAGATACACCCAGGGGGGAACAGCAGTCACGGAACTGGGGATGGCTGTCAACGACCGGGTCAAGCGAAACAATGAGTGGGTGGACGAAACAACGTTTGTCGATGTGACGCTCTGGGGAAGAACGGCAGAGGTCGCCAGTGAGTACCTGGCGAAGGGGTCGTCCATCCTGATCGAAGGACGTCTCAAACTGGACAGTTGGGAACAGGAAGGTCAAAAGCGTTCAAAGCTTCGCGTCGTGGCGGATCGGATGCAGATGCTAGGCGGCAAAGGGGGAGGCGGACGCTCCCAGGAATCAGGCGGCCAGTTTTCGGGAGGCCAGTTTTCGGGAGGCCAGGCCAGTGGCGGGCCTTCGGCGGGTTACGACGAACCGGCCCCTCAGGGAACCGGTGAGGACGACATACCGTTCTGAAAAAAATAAATACTTCATTTTAAAAATCAAAACAGTTTAACAAACACGGTAATTAACAATGGTTCAGGCAAAAACACGGTCGCGGCGACAGAATGGATCCGGTTTCAAGCGACTTCCCAAGGGTCCAAATGGTGGAATCGAGTTGCTCTTGATTCAGTCGGTGGACAAACTCGGCAAGCAGGGGGAAGTGGTTGAGGTCAAGCCAGGGTACGCGAATAACTACCTGTTGCCACAGGGACTGGCCACGGTTGCCACGGAACACCACAAACGGATGGTGGACAAGCACCGTGAGAAACTTCAGAAACTGGAACTCGACAGGGTCAAGAGTCTCAAAGACCTGGCCGACCAGATTTCCAAGCTGTCGGTTACCATTGAAGCCAATGCAAACGACGAGGGCCATCTCTATGGGAGTGTCGGTGCCATTGAGATCGTTGGTGGATTGAAACTGAACGAAATCCATATCCTGCCTGAACAGATCAAGCTGGAGGGGGTTCTCAAGGAATTGGGGCTTTACACCGTGAAGGTCAAGTTGCACCAGGACGTGGAGGCCGAATTGAAAGTCTGGGTTGTACCTTCTGTCGCAGAAGACGAAGCCTGAACCAGCTGACGCAGTCAAACGGAGGCAAGGTTTTTACCTTGCCTTTTTTTTTGATTTCGATCGGCGACCCGTTTCGGTTATAATCTGCGGGTCTGAAAGGGGCCTCAGCTGATTTGTTTGCCCGATGGTCGGGGGGATCGACTGGTTTTCAAACCTGTAGGTATTTCCTCCTGCACGACGGCAACCCCTGTCTGCCGCAAATTCACCGACGAAAAGTAAACGCCATTTCCCAGGGGGCAGGGGAGGGTGTTCAAGCTGACCGGTCGCCCCTTTCACCGTCCATGGGCTGCGGTCAAAAATCGCGGCCTGGTATTAATCAACCAGGTATTATCAAAACCGGGACCTCATCAAGCTCCCGCGAGCAGGACCACAGGAGGGTTGTATGGCGAATGACAATGATCGAGCGGGCAGAGATCGCCCCCAGAAGAAACAGGACAAAAAAACGGCCGACCTGTTTGATCGTCGTCCGCCGCTGAACCTGGAAGCTGAATTGGCGGTATTGGGCAGCATCATGATGATGCCCGATTGTTGTGATGACGTGGTGCTGATCCTGAAGGCTGAAGATTTCTTTGACGATGCGAATCGGAAAATATTCGAACACGTGTCCGAGATGCATACCACGGGGCAGAAAATTGATCCCATGCTGCTCAGGGAAAGGCTGATTTCCAATGGTGATTTTGAGACGGTGGGCGGGGCTTCCTACCTGATCAAATTGATGAATGCTGTTGCCACGCCGGCTCACGCTACCCACTACGCAAAGATTGTGCGTGAAAAGGCGACGTTTCGATCATTGATTACCGTCAGCAGCGAGATCATGCAGACCGCCTATGACGAGGCGAATGATGCCAAGGAGGCGCTGAGTCAGGCGGAGCAAAAAATCTTTTCCATTTTGGACAATCGTTCGTCGTCAACCATTCAGCCGGTCAAGGATATTCTCCACGAGGCGATTGACCGCATCGAAGCGAGGCTCAAGGGCGAGAATACTTCGGGCGTTGTGGGTACGGGATTTACTGATTTTGACCAGATGACGGGTGGTCTGCACGCCAGTGAACTGATCATCCTGGCGGCTCGGCCCAGTATGGGGAAAACGGCACTCGCCATGAATATCGGCGAATATGTTTCCATGCAGGAGCAGTCACCCGTTCTGTTCGTCAGCCTAGAAATGTCGTCCATTGAGCTGATTGAACGAATGCTCTGTTCCATTTCACGGGTCAACGGACATCGTCTGCGAAATGGGACCGTTCAGTCGGAAGACAGGAAGCGACTTGTCAAGCATGCGGGTGAGTTAAGTAAATGCCCGTTTTTTGTCGACGACTCACCAAGCCGAACGGTTTCCGAAATCGCAGCGGCGGCCCGCAGAATCCAGCGGCGGGAAAACGGCTTGGGGCTAATCATTATCGATTACCTTCAGTTGATTGAACCGGACAATCCCAAGGATCCCCGCCAGGAACAGGTCGCCAAAATCGCCCGACGCCTGAAAGGGCTGTCGCGTGAACTGAAGGTGCCTGTTCTCTGCCTGGCCCAATTGAATCGGCAGGCGGAAGATTCCCGCGATCACCGGCCTCGGCTCAGTCATTTGCGGGAATCGGGGGCCATTGAGCAGGATGCCGACGTGGTGATGTTCGTGCACCGCGAGGAGTATTATGTGCGCGGCGAAGACCAGGAAGCCGTGGCAGGTCAGGCGCAGATTTTCATTGAAAAGCAGCGGAATGGGCCTACGGGGGATATTGACCTGCTTTGGAAAAAGGACTTCACGCGATTCGAAGACCGTGCCCCGGACCGCTTTGACGAATTCGATGACTACAATGCCAGTGCGACCGCGGCGGCAGATCCCTTCTAAGCTGCAGGGCGATGGTTCTCGATGAGACTGTTGTACCTGGACTTCTGATGTACCTGGACTTCTGATGTACCTGGAATTCTGATGTACAGCGTCGCTTCGGTTCCGTGCCGCTGATGTTCCGTGCCGCTGATGTTCCGTACCGCTGATGTTCCGTACCGCTGATGTTCCGTGCCGTAAATATTTTGGGCAGTAAATATTTTGGGCCGCTGATGTTGATGGACCGCATCCAGTGATGCGGCCCATTTTTCGAGGTCACAAATTTCCAGGTCACAAATTTCCACGTCTCGATAGCAGTGACCTCACGAGACGTAGACGCCCCCACCCGCAGTCAATCCCCTGAAGTGAGAAAGTGATCAGGTAACCCGGTGGGATGAAATACGTTCCGGACTCAGGCGGAATATCCGCCGGACTTCAGAGCAGGAGTTCCTTCACCGGTTCGCCGCCATTGGCGATTGTAAAGGGGCGGCCGTCCGGTGAAACAATTTCCTTTTCCAGCGGCAGACCAAGTGCCGAAGCGATCGTCGCATTGAAATCCTGGACAGAGACCTCATTGTCCTCAACGTTCGCCGAATCTTCGTCGGTTTCTCCGTAAACCTGTCCCACCCGAATGCCGCCACCCGCCAACATGCAGGAATAACAGCTGGGGTGATGGTCACGACCATAGTTCTGGTTGACGTTCGGTTTCCGACCAAATTCGGTGCCTACGACCACCATCACATCGTCAAGCATGTTTCTGGATGCAAGGTCCTTGATCAGAGAGGTCGTCGCCTTGTCGAATTCTTCAGCCTTTTCCGGCAGATCCCGGAACAGGTAATTATGCATGTCCCAACCGCCAAAGTTGACCTCAACAAAACGGACTCCCTTTTGAACCAGACGCCGAGCCAGCAGGCAGCCATTGCCAAAGCGGGTTTCGCCGTAGGCCTTGCGGACCTTTTCGTTTTCAAGCTTCAGATCAAAGGCTTTCAGGTCTTCACTCTTGAGCAAACGCAGGGTGTCCCTGTAGATGTCGTCATATCCGTTGACCATGATCGACTCACGCGACTTTGTGCGGAATTTCTTGTCAAAGGTACGCGAAAGGGACATCCGTTTGCGAAAATTTTTCTCCGACAGGTACCCGGGGGACTTGGTGTTTTGTAACCCGAGCTTTGGATCACCGATCGGTAGCGGAGCAAAATTGGCTCCAAGGTAACCCGGACCAATGCTTTGGCCGATGCTGACTGATGGGGGGATGTCACGGGGAGGTGACGGGTTCAGTTTCTGCATCCAGGGGCCGATACCGGGATGAGCGGTGGTCGCAATTTTCTTGTAGTTGGTCTTCATCATGTATTGGCCATTTTCATGGACCCCTGTTTCGGTATACATGGATCTGACGACCGCCAACTGGTCCGCGATGGAGGCCAGTCCCTTGAGGCTGCTGCCAAACTGGACCCCGGGTATTTTTGTCTGGATGACATCGGTGTCTCCCTGGACGTCACTTTCCGGTTTGGGGTCAAAGGTGTCGATCTGGCTCATGGCTCCGGTCATGAACAGGTAAATGACGGCTTTGGCTTTGGATTCCCGGGCCTGCTGGTGGGCAGCCAAAAGGTTGCCAAAAGGCAGGATGCTGACTCCAAAGCAGGCTTTGGCTGCCGATTCCATCATTCTGCGACGGGTGATTTCTTCAGACATGGTGGCTTTCAAAATCGGTTTGAGAAAGGAAAAGGAAAAGAATCCAGCTGACCGATCACTGGATGAACAGGAATTCCCGGGTATTCAGCAAGGCCCAGATCACGTTGCCGTAACCGGCCCTTCCGCTTTCGCGAATTTCCTTGGTAGCTGTGGCACGTTCGGTCGAGGAAGGGGCACGGCTGAGAAGGCTGTAAAAAATGAGGTCGATTTTCCGTTTGTCGTTGGCAGCGACCAAATCGTCGTAGATTACCGAACCTTCTTCGAGCATCATGTGGGTGACCGGTCCGTTGAAAAGGGCAAGAAGCTGGGGGACCGTACCCTCCTCGGTGCTGTTTTCCACGATTTTTCTGTCACTTTGGCCAAACTGTCTCAAGAAGTGACTGTCGGGCAAGGGTTGCTTCATTTCGGAGGCCCGGCGAAGAACACGCCCCTTGTACATGTATTCACGCTCCAGGGCCCGGTCGGCCTTGGTGACTTCGGTGTGTTCCACCGCCTGTTGCAAAAGGGAATCAGCGGTGGTTCCGGGCTTGATATTGATGGAAGCGATGTAGCTGGAGTCGTCGGGCCGAACCAGTTCGTCGGGACGGGCTATGGTGAGTGTCAAAAGGGAATCCCATACCTGTTCTGCTGTCATTCGTCTCAGGACAGGGCCCGTGAAGTCGTAATCGGCAGTCGGGTTCAACGGTTTAAAGGTTGATTCCCGCTGGTAAATCTTCGTGTTGAAAAGAATCCGCTGGAATTCCTTGAGATCGTATTTGAGCCGTTTCATTTCGGCTGCCAGGTAGGTCATCAACTCCGGAATGGCGGCATCCGTCTGATCGTTCATGTCATCAAGCGGCTCGATCAGGCCAATACCAAAAGCCCTTTTCCACATCCGGTTGGCCACCGTGGTCGCGAATCGTTCGTTTCCCGTTGTGAGCCAGTTGGCAAAGGCAACGCGCCGTTTCGCCCCTTTGGCGATGTCGGTTTTACCGAACAGGACACCGGTTTTGACTACCTGGCCAGGTTTCGCATTTTCATAGGCGTAGTCCTTTGGGTACTTGAGATATTTCTTTTCGTTATCCCAGACTTTGGAACGGTTGATCCGAACCAGTCGCCGCATGGTGTAGATCTCGTCTTCCTCCTTTTTGGATTCCAGGTCGGGAACCGAGGTACCCTTGCGATAATCCCGTGTTTGCAGCCCGCCAAAAAAAGCGGCCAGTTCATAAAAGTCCTTTTGGCTCCAGGTATCAAACGGGTGGTCGTGACATTGGGCACATCCAATCTGGGTCCCGAGGAAAATACGGGTGGTATTGGAGAGGTTGTCCAACGGCATTCCCGAATCACGCAGGAAATAACCGGTGGCCGGGTTTTCCCACGCTTTGCCTTCGGCCGTCATCATCTGTCGTACCCAGACGTCAAAGGGGACATTCTGGCGGAAGTTCTTTTTCAACCATTCCGAATAGGGCCTGATGTAGATGTTTCCATTGGGCTGGTCCACCACTCGCATGACGTTGGCCCAGTAGTTGTATTGATGGGATGCGTACCCCGGCGAGTTGAGAAGCTGGTCAATCAGCTTTTGCCTCTTGTTTCCATCCTTGCTTGAAACAAACAGAGCTGCCTGCTTTGCGGTAGGAATGGTGCCGGTGATATCGAGGTAAACTCGTCGGACAAATACCGAATCGGGAATGGGTGGATTGGCCTTCAGCCCCTTTCCTCTCAGGTGGTTGGCAACCAGGCTGTCGATTTTGGCTGCCGACTCGAGCACGCTGCTCAGGGTATTGGCCTTGACCGGTTGGATGGTGATTTTCTTGCGGTGTGCCGGATCGGATCCGGGGAGCTTTGGTTTGGCCGGTTTTTTCTGTCCCGACTTTTTGGCTCCTCCTTTTTGGGAGCCGGGACGGGCCTGGCCGGAAGCGGTTTCACAGAGTGTGCAAATGGAAAGCAGGGAAAAAACAACAAGAGCCGTTCGAAGCGGGGTTCGATTCATAGGTTGGACCTTTTTGAGCTGGATAAACCCTGAGTTAGATAAACCCTGAGTTAGATAAACCCTGGTGGTGATCGGAGTCGATCGGAGAGGAGTGCCGTTCCCTTCAGATTACCAGAAATCGGCGTGAAATCCTAATGGATTCAGGAAGGCCCTTTAATTTGACGCACATTCCTGGATCGGTAACCAGGTAATCCAGCTGCCCGCCGGAGCAGGTGGAAAAAAGGGAGCAGGAACCCGGAGGTCCCTTCCCCGATCCCCTCTGCTGTGATCCTGCGTTGACCTTTGCCGGTGATTGGGCTAAAAATGCAGGGATGAAAACAGACCACCTGCACCTCGAACTGCTACTTGCCTCCGTTTGAGGCTGTGGGTAGATGACTTTGTATAAAAACCAAACCCCATGGCCCTGGCTGGCTGTGGGGTTTTTTTGTCAGCTTCCATCTGGATCCAGAAAGAATCCGTGACCATGTCTGAATCAAAGAAAATCAAGATTTTTGATACAACGCTTCGTGACGGCGAGCAGTCCCCCGGGGCGAGCATGAACCTCGGTGAAAAGCTGGAAGTTGCGCAGGCATTGATCGACCTGGGCGTGGACGTGATCGAAGCCGGTTTCCCGATCGCATCGCCAGGAGACTTTGAAGCGGTTCGCGAAATTGCCACCACGATGAAAGGGGCAACCATATGCGGGTTGGCACGATGCAATTCCAAGGATATCGACCGGGCCTGGGAAGCACTCAAGCATTCTGAGGATCCCCGCATCCATGTTTTCCTCGCAACCAGCGCGATCCATCGGGAATTCAAATTGCAGATGACTCCCGAGCAGATCGTGGAAAAGGCTGTGGAAGGGGTGCGGCGGGCGGTTCAGTATTGTGATGATGTCGAGTTTTCCCCCGAAGATGCTGCCCGTACCGAAATCGATTTTCTCTGTGAAGTGGTTGAGAAAACCATCGAAGCGGGAGCAACCACCGTCAATATTCCGGACACCGTGGGTTACGCCACACCTGCTCACATGGCCAATCACATCAAATCCCTTGTCGACCGCGTGCCAAATATAGATAAGGCGGTCATCAGCATCCATTGCCATAACGATCTTGGGCTGGCTGTGGCCAACAGCCTGGCTGCCGTGCAGGAGGGTGCCGGGCAGATTGAATGTACCATCAATGGGATCGGGGAACGTGCCGGAAATACGGCATTGGAAGAGGTCGTGATGGCCATCAAAACCCGCAGGGATTTTTACGATTACACGACGAATATCAACTCCGTTCGCCTGGTTCCCACCAGCCGCCTGGTGTCCACGGTGACTGGAATTCAGGTCCAGCGGAACAAGGCGATTGTTGGTCGTAATGCCTTTGCCCACGAGGCGGGAATTCACCAGGATGGAATGTTGAAGGAACCGAGCACCTACGAGATCATGCGTCCCGAAGACGTCGGGTTTGCGAAAACGGATTTAGTCCTTGGAAAGCACTCGGGACGAGCTGCTCTTGCCGACCGCGCAAAACAGCTTGGTTACCGCCTGACCGGAGAACAACTGCAGGATGTTTTCGCCGCGTTCAAGGAGTTGGCTGACAAGAAGAAAGAGGTTTACGATGGTGACATTGCCGCATTGATTGAAAACAAGGTTTATGGCGACATTGAAGACGTTTGGACATTGGTCGATTTTGAATTGTCCACGCAATCCGACACGACCCCCACCATCAAACTGACGATCAAGAGGGGGGACGAGGAGCTGAACTGCGAATTGACCGATGGAGACGGACCGATTGATGCAGCATTTCTCGCTACCGAAAAGCTGACGGGGCTTTCGTTGGCTTGCAAGGATTTCCAGGTTCGCAGTGCCACCATTGGGCGGGATGCCCAGGGAGAGGTGATTGTGCGGGTGGAGCATGAGGGTGAGGAGTTCAAGGGGCGAGGGGTATCGACCAACACGGTGAAAGCCACGATTAACGCCGTGCTGAATGCCGTGAATCGTATTGAAATCACCAAGCGTTTGCGTGCGGAATAAAAACTCCGGGGCGTTCCGGAAAATGCCAAGCCTGGAAAAACCGGTTTTTGCGCCGTTGCTTGAACGGTTGCGCGAAATTTGAACGGCGTACTTTGAAATGCGAATTCGGCACTTTTTCCCCAAAGCCTGCCAACCTTTTGAAAAGTTGGCAGCGTTGCCCCGGGGATCGGGGCAAGTCGAGGGCGCACCTTCTTCAAGTCGCATGGGGACCGGGCGGATCAGGACCCCCTCCGGATCCGATGGGGATTGCGGAGTTTGGCCGACGGGGAACCGGCAGCTAACTCGGCGAACAGGTGACTAACCCGGGGAACAGGTAGCTAACTGGAAGCCAGGGGTTCGGTTGTTTCTTCTTCGAGCTCCTTCAGGGCCCGTTTGTAATCCACCGGCATGACCTTGACGAAATGTTTTTTCTGACTGTCCCAGTCATCGAGGATGGCAGTGCCAACCGCGGAACCTGTGTGAGTGACATGTTTCTGAATCAAGTCCCTGACACTGTTTTCCTCTTCGGCGTTCTCGAATTCTTCAAGTTCTACCGTTTCAGCATTGCAGCGAATCGGGAATTCTCCATCCGGATCGTAAATGTAGGCGATTCCACCCGACATGCCGGCAGCGAAGTTTCTTCCTGTAGGTCCCAGGACCACGACACGTCCGCCGGTCATGTATTCGCATCCATGGTCCCCCACACCCTCGACGACAGCCTCGGCACCGGAGTTCCGCACACAAAATCTTTCCGCAGCACGCCCCCTGAAAAAGGCCTCTCCCTTGACGGCCCCGTAAAGTGCGACGTTTCCAATAATGATGTTTTCCGTAGGGACAAAATCTGATTTTTTGCTGGGCGCCACGATCAACCGGCCTCCGGAAAGACCTTTGCCGACGTAATCATTTGCGTCACCCTCTACCTCGACAGTGATCCCGGGTGCCATCCAGGCGCCGAGACTTTGACCGGCTGAACCAAGGAATTTGATTCGGATCGTCGAGTCCGGAAGTCCTTCGGCTCCGAACTTGCGTGATACCTCGTGGCTCAACATGGTGCAGGTGCTTCTGTCGGTGTTCCTGATCCGGAATTCGAGGTTGGTCGGGGTTCCATTCTCCAGCGTTTCCCGGCAACGTTCGATCAGCTCGCGATCCAGGACGTCCACCAGTACATCCTCCTGGTTGCGTGTGCAGTAAACGTCCACACTGAAGTGTGGTTTTCTTGCTTCGGTCAACAGGGCAGTCAGGTCGACGCCTGCGGCTTTCCAGTGATCCAGAGCATCCCTGGTTTCCAATACGTCGACGCGGCCAATCATCTCATTGATCGAACGAAAACCCAGTTCCGCCATGATCGTCCGGGCTTCCTCGGCTACCATGAACAGGTAATTGATCACGTGCTCAGGTTTCCCGGCAAACAGCTTTCTCAATTCAGGATCCTGGGTGGCGATGCCGACGGGGCAGGTATTCAGGTGACACTTCCGCATCATGATGCAGCCCATGGCAATCAGGGGCGCAGTGGAAAAACCAAATTCTTCGGCCCCCAGGATGGCAGCGATCACGATGTCACGACCGGTCTTGAGTTGTCCGTCGGTTTGCAGGCGGACACGGCTCCGCAGGTCATTCATGACGAGTGTCTGGTGCGTCTCGGCGATGCCCAGTTCCCAGGGGAGACCGGCATGCTTGATACTCGTCAGGGGAGAAGCGCCGGTCCCGCCATCCGAACCGGAAATCAGAATGCTGTCTGCAAAACCCTTGGCTACTCCGGAAGCGATCGTGCCAACGCCAACCTCCGATACCAGTTTGACACTCACCTTTGCGGAGGGGTTGGCATTCTTGAGATCGAAAATGAGTTGGGCCAGATCTTCGATCGAGTAAATGTCATGGTGAGGGGGAGGGCTGATCAGGCCAACTCCAGGCGTCGAATGCCGGGTGGCGGCGATGACTTTGTCGACCTTGTGTCCTGGCAACTCACCTCCTTCACCCGGCTTTGCTCCCTGCGCAATCTTGATTTGCAGTTCGTCAGCATTGGTCAGGTAATAGCTGGTGACCCCAAATCGACCGGACGCAATCTGCTTGATGGCGGACCGTTTTGAGTCTCCGTTGGGGAGCGGTTCAAAGCGTTGGTAGTCCTCGCCCCCTTCGCCAGTGTTGCTTTTCCCTCCGATTCGGTTCATGGCGATTGCCAGGGTTTCGTGGGCCTCGGCGGATATGGAACCGTAGCTCATGGCTCCAGTGCACATTCGCTTGACGATTTCAGCGGCTGGCTCGACCTCTTCCAATGGGACGGCCGCCTGCTGCTTGAATTTGAGCAGTCCCCGTAGGGTGCAGAGGCGAACGCTTTCTTCGTTGACGAGGTTGGAAAAACGACTGTAAGCGTCCTTGTCGCCTTTACGCGCGGCCTGCTGGATTTCGGAAATGGTGTAAGGGGACCAGGCGTGGCTTTCTCCTCCCTGCCGCCAGTGAAACTCGCCCTGGTTCGGGAGGACGCTTCCGTTTCCGGCTTCCCGATCAGGAAATCCAAGTGCGTGCCGGCGAATCGATTCATCGGCCAGGACATCAAACCCGACTCCCTTGATCCGGGAGGGGGTTCCGGTGAAACAGAGGTCGATGGGCTCGGAGTTCAGACCGATCGCCTCGAAGATCTGGGCCCCCTTGTAGCTTTGCAGGGTCGAGATGCCCATTTTGGCCAGCACTTTGAGCATCCCCTTGCTGACTCCGGTCCGGTAACAGTCAATAATCTTTGGGGTGTCCCAGCAGTATCCCAGCATGCCGTCCCGGTTGGCCTGGTAAAGGGAGTCAAATGCGAGGTAAGGATAGATGGCATCGGCTCCGTAGCCAATCAGGCAGCAGTGGTGATGGACTTCGCGTGCCTCACCGGTTTCCACGACAATCCCGACCCGGGTACGGTCCTCCTGCCGGACCAGATTCTGGTGGACAGCTCCTACCGCCAGCAGGCTGCTGACCGGGATTCTGCCGGGACCGGTCTGACGATCGGAGAGGATGATCAGGGAATACCCCTGCTGAATGGCCTCGGAAGATTCACTGCAGATTCTCTCCAGTGTGGATCGCATCCCGTCTTTTCCTTCCCGGGAATCGAAAGTGATGTCAATGACTTTTGATTTCCAGCCACGGTGATCCAGGCTTTTGAGCTTGGCGAACTCGTCGGCCGTCAGGATCGGTTGCGGGATCCGCAATCGCTTGGCCTGTTCCTCGGTGGTCTCCAGCAGGTTGCCTTCCGGGCCGATGTAGCATTCCAGCGACATGATGATCTCTTCCCGGATCGAATCGATGGCCGGGTTGGTGACCTGGGCAAAAAGCTGTTTGAAATAGTCGTAGATCAGCCGGGGGTGGTCGCTGAGACAGGCCAGGGCAGCATCATTCCCCATGGATCCAATCGGGTCTTTTCGGGATTTGATCAGGGGGATCAGCATGAATTGCATGGTTTCGGTTGTAAATCCGAAGGCTTTCATGCGGGCCACCAGGTCAGCGTCGGTGTAGGATGCCTGTGCAACCTGGTCGGGAATCTCTTCCAGCGTCATTCGTTGACGTTCCAGCCACTGTTCGTAGGGGCGGGCAGAAGCTACCGAGTCTTTGAGTTCTTCATCCGCGATAATACGTCCCTCTTCAAAATCGACCAGGAACATGCGGCCAGGTTGCAGCCGGCCCTTGTAACTGACATTTTCCGGTTCAACTTCCAGGACACCAACTTCGCTGGCCATGATGACCCGATCGTCCTTGGTGACGTAATAGCGACTGGGGCGCAGACCGTTCCTGTCGAGGACCGCACCGATGTACTTGCCATCGGTAAAGGAAACCGAGGCCGGTCCGTCCCAGGGTTCCTGGATCATCGAATGGTATTCGTAAAAGGCACGTTTTTGTGGGGTGATCGTTTTCTGGTTCTGCCAGGCTTCCGGGATCATCATCATCACCGCCTCAGGCAGCGTTCGACCCGTATGAATCAGCATCTCGAGAACGTTGTCAAAATTGCCCGAATCCGAACAATGAGGTTCAACGATCGGATAAGCTTTTCGGAGGTCGTCGCCATAATCTTTTGACTCCATCAGTCCCTGACGTGCTGACGTCCAGTTGGCGTTCCCTTTCAGCGTGTTGATTTCCCCGTTGTGGGCCATGTTTCGCAATGGTTGTGCGCGGTCCCAACTGGGAAAGGTGTTGGTCGCAAACCGCGAATGCACCATTGCCAGGTGGCAGCGGTAATTTTCGTTGGACAGGTCCGGGTAAAATGGAACCAGTTGATGGGTTGAGAGCATGCCCTTGTAGACAATCACGCCCGTCGAGAGGGAGCAGATGTAAAACTGCAGTGCCTGTTTCATGTCTCCTGTACGGATGGCGTGACTGACCTGCTTTCGGATCAGGTACAATCGCCGCTGGAATTCGTCGTCGTTGATTCCTTCAGATTTGCCAACAAACACCTGTTCGATGGATGGCATGGCACTGCGTGCGGAGGGGCCCACGTCAGCCCCGTCCGGGTCGGTGGGGACGTTCCTCCAGCCAACCAGTGCCTGTCCGTGTTCAGCAATCGCATCCGCAAGAACGCGTTTGCATTCCTGTTTCTCTGTTTCGTCCGTAGGCAAAAAGACATTGCCTGCCGCATAGTCGCCTTTCGGCGGGAGAGAGAACTGATTCTCGGCAGCGATCAACTCAAACATTTCATGCGGCATGGAAGAAAGCACACCTGCGCCATCACCGGTATTGGGTTCGCTGCCGCAGGCCCCCCGATGTTCCATCCGCGTCAACATGCTGGTTGCGTCGGCCACAATCTGGTGAGAGGCAACTCCCTTGATGTTGGCAATGAATCCGACACCGCAGCTGTCGTGTTCGAACGAGGGATCGTAAAGTCCGTGAGCCGCGGGGTATCCGTAAGGGTTATGATTCAATGTTCTATCCGTTTCCGTTTTTTCAATTTTTGCTTGTTTTGTTTGATTTGAAAGTGGCGGCCTTGGCGAATTGAGAAGCCGTTGTTCCGGTTCCAGAATTCCGGGCGACATTCAGTGGTCATCGAGGGAGTCTGACATATCCAGAGAAAGGTTTTCACTCCGGGAGGCATCTGCCCTGGCAACTTTTAACGACGAGGAGGGCGATTCGGGGACTGTATCACCGGGGGCCGACGATCCACGCGCCAGTGCTCCCAGTGAGTCGAGGAATAACTGGGTGGTTTTCCCGACAGGTGCACCGCAGCGCTGAATGACTCCAATCGGTCGGGTAGGTTTCATGTCCAGGATGTTCACCAGGGCCAGGGTGCCGACCTGGACTTCCCGTTCCACCGTCGGTGCGGGTAAAAGACTGATGCCGGCGTTGATCTCGACCGCCCGCTTGATGGTTTCAATATTGTCCAATTCCATGACCACATGGGGGGCAATGGAGAAGCGGTTGAACAGGCGGTCCAGTTCCGAGCGGATTTTCAGCTCTCGATCAAAGGCAACGAAATCGGCTCCGTCGAGACGTCGAAATTCCACCTGTTTTTCACTGGCCAGTGCGTGTTGCGGTGCACAGACCAGCACCATCGGTTCTTCCTGCCAAAGTGTGGCTTTCAAAGTCCGGGTCGACTGGGGATAAGAGACGAAACCGACATCGATTTGACCATTTTCCACCAGGTCGTAGACCTGTTTTGGATGTTGGTATTCCAGCTTGACATTCGCCTCCGGGGATTGAGTCAAAAAAGCCTTCAGTTGAACAGAAAGCTGGTAGAGTCCAATCGAATAAATGGATGCAATGGAGACTCTGCCTACAAATTCCTGGTGAAGCGATCTGACCTGGTCCTCCAGGGCGTCCATTTCGGCAAGAAGACGCTGACAGCCGGCGTGGTAGCAATCTCCCTGGGGTGTCAGGACAAATGGCCGTTTGGAGCGATCGATCAGTTTTACCCCCAGGTGATCCTCCAAATGGTGAATCGTCTGACTTACTGCAGATTGTGAAATTCCGTTGTCGTCAGCCGCACGCGAGAAACTCCGGTGCGCAACGACATCGCAAAAAACCTTGATAGATTTAACGTGCATGTTCAGTTGGGAGCGAAATAAGGAAATCGAATATCTGAATCTGATTCGATTAGGTTATCGAATGCCAGCTTATCAATTTTATGAACGAAAGTCAATGAACTCAAAGTTGTTATGGTGTTCTATTGCGCCCTTAATGGTCTGTAGTGGTTTTTAAGTGACGAATCGATACCATTTTGCTGTTGGGGTCGAACACGGTCGTAAATTTTCTCGTTAGTCTCTCTTTTTTTTCCGGTTCACAAAAAATTCATCCGTATCAGGGAAGCCATGGTTCCAGAAATCCGTATCACAAAAATGAACCAGTTTCCGGTACCCGGGAACGGAGAATTCGTTCTTTACTGGATGACTGCATTCCGTAGAGGTCAATACAATTTTGCTTTGCAAAGGGCTGTTGAACTCGCCAACCAATTTAATCGTCCCCTGCTGGTTTTTGAGCCGTTGAGACTGGGGTACCGCTGGGCTTGCGAACGGTTTCACCGGTTTTTGCTGGATGGTATGGTCGACAATGGGGAGGTGTTGAAACGACCGGGTTGTCTTTACCTGCCTTTTGTCGAAAAGGCCGTGGGAGAAGCGGAACCCGTTTTTCGCCAATTGTGCGAAAGAAGTGCGGCCGTGGTAACAGATGACTACCCCGGTTTTTTTAATCCCGCCGCGGTTCGGGGAGGCAACAGGAGAATCAAGGCACCACTCGAGGCGGTTGATTCCAATGGCCTTTTGCCATTGAGGGCAGTTCCCAAGGTATTTACCCGCGCTCATTTTTTTCGTTCCTTTCTGCATAAAAACCTCCACGATCACTTTTTTGAACGCCCGGAAAAGGACCCGCTTTCAGGCCTCAAGGTTGCGGCGTGGCCAGCTGAGTCCGGGCGGGAGATTGCATCCATCGCTGAAGCCACCCGAGAGGTCTCCCTCAGCCAGCTTCCCATCGATCAGCGAATCAGGGCGGTTCTTCCGGGGGGAGCAAAGGAAGCTGAATCAAGACTCGACCGGTTCCTCGAGGCACGGCTGGGGGCCTACTGCGACAAGAGAAACCACCCCGGCGAAAAAGCAACCAGTGGCTTGTCAGGTCATGTGCATTTTGGGCATCTCTCGACGCATCAGATTTTCGAGAGGGTCATCGAGATGGAGGGTTGGCACCCAGGAAAACGAGTGGAAAAGTACACCGGAAAAAACGAGGGTTGGTGGGGATTGTCTCCCAACGCGGAGGCTTTTCTGGACCAGGTGCTGACCTGGCGTGAGCTCGGGTTCAACATGGCGTGGCAGGATCGCAGCTACACCCGCTACCGTTCACTTCCCAACTGGGCCCAAAAAACGCTTGATGAACACAGGGACGACCCAAGAGAGCATGTCTATTCCCTCGAGGAGTTTGAGAATTCCGGGACTCACGATCCTTTGTGGAATGCGGCTCAAAACCAGTTGCGGCAGGAAGGCATGATTCACAATTACCTGAGGATGCTGTGGGGCAAAAAAATATTGCAGTGGTCCGAGGCCCCCGAGGAGGCACTGAGAATCATGGTCGAGCTCAACAATCGTTATGCCATTGACGGGCGGGACCCGAATTCCTACTCGGGAATCTTCTGGATCATGGGCCGCTACGACCGGGCCTGGGGCCCGGAACGAAAGGTCTTTGGCAAGGTCCGCTACATGGCTTCTGAGAACACAGCCCGGAAGTTCAATGTCAAAGGCTACCTCGAAAAGTACACGCCTACCTGAATGGCAACGCCCTGGAAGTTGCTGCCGGGCAGCGGGGAATGGGCCCCTGTTTCAGCCGAGCGAAAGGGGGGTCAGGGCTGGCGTTTGGTGGCCGGTGACCACTGTTCCCAGCAAGGTGAAAGCGGAAACCTCGTAAATGGCAATTGGCAAGGTCTGGCCGGTTAACCGTCGATTACCCTCGAAAACTACGATTCGGTCGCACATTGTTCGTCCGGTCAGTTGCGTAATCGCCTGATCATCGTTGGTGGATTTGTTGGCCCATTTACTGGGCCCCTCCACCAGGACCTCGACCTGCTGGCCCAGGAAACGCTGGTTATCCTCTTCACTGATCTGGTTTTGAATCTCCAGCAGCTCATTGTTGCGTTTCTTTTTCGTTTCTTCAGGGATATCATCCGGATAGATTTCGGCACCCTTGGTACCCGGTCGTTCCGAATATTTGAAGATGAATGAATTCTTGAAGCGACACTCTTTGACGAGGGAGACAGTCTGCTGGAATTCGTCCTCTGTTTCCCCGCAAAAACCGACGATGAAATCGCTGGATACCGCGGCATCCGGGACCGTCGAATGGATTCTTTCCATCATGTCCCGGTAATCCTCTACCGTGTATCCCCGTTTCATTCTTTTCAGCACCGCGTTGGATCCGCTCTGCAGGGGCACATGGATGTAGTTGGATACCTTGGGATAGTCCCGGATGGTTTCCAGCAAGTCGGGCGTCATGTCCTTGGGATAGCTTGTGACGAATTTGAGTCTCTGGATGCCGTCTATTTCGTGCAATTGTCGGAGCAGGTCCGAAAGGCGGGTGGTGCCAGATTCATCCTGGTAGCGGTAGCTGTTGACCGTCTGCCCGACCAGTGTGATTTCCTTGCAGCCCTGGTCCGCCAGAACCTTGGCCTCATCGATGATCTCAACTGGCGAACGCCCCTGTTCCGGACCCCGGGTCATGGGCACGATGCAATACGTGCAGAACTTGTCGCAACCGATCTGGATGCGCAGGTAGGCCTGAAAGGGGGTGGGACGCATCGTCGGATCGCGGAGCGGATCAAAGGTTTCATGGCTCCGTTTGATGATGTCCAATGAACCGCTTTTGCGTCCCAGGCTGAGAGCCGTGTACTGTCCCGGGGAACGGTTGGCCTTTTCGATCAGCTCCGGAACCTGCTGCAGTTGCCCCGGTCCCACAACGATATCGACGTAGGGAGCCTTTTCAAAAATCAGTTTCTGGTCTTTCTGTGCCATACATCCCAGGACTCCAATGACCTTTTCGGGATGTTCCTTTTTGTGCTGCCTCAGTCGGCCGAGTGCACTGTAAATTTTGTGTTCGGCGTGTTCTCTCACGCTGCAGGTATTGAACAGGATCGTATCGGCCTGTTGCGTCGAATCGGTCAGCTCGTATCCCTTTTTCCGCAGAGACGCGACAACCATTTCGCTGTCCAGCATGTTCATCTGGCAGCCGACCGTTTCAATGTAAAGCTTTTTAGGCATGAATCTGTGCATGAGACTGAAAACCGGATTCGGTAATGTACCAACTGAGCCCCGTTTTCTGTAGTGAAAAGAGCCCTCCCGTCACTGAAATCAGTCAATTTCGGTCTGATTTCCAGCAGGGTGGCTGCACGAGACAAAGCTGGAAAGCCCTCGGGCAGACCGACACGAAAAGTGCCGGGTGGACCCGCCTTTTCCATCGCCTGCTGGACGTTCACGGGGCAGGCATTCTTTGAGGTGGGATAAATCTTGATAAAATCCGGAAAACAGTGTCATAATCAGCTGTTTGGTGGAAACAAAGGGATGACTGGCGTACAATTGTCTGCGGAAACTTTTTCTGGGGAATCAACCGATGGTAAGACAGTCTTTATTGATTTTGGGAATTGGGATTTTAGGCGGCTCACAGGCCTGCGGGCAGTTGGAACTGGCATTTGGTGGCCGAGGTGGTGGGTTCAGTCGCAGCATTTCCGTGTCCAACGAAAATGGAATGAAAGTCACCCGGGTGAAGGAGAATGGCAAAAAATTTGTGATCCGCGAGGGACAGGATCTGATCGAAGTTGAGTTTGCCAATACCTATGGCCCCAATGACATGGAAAAGCTGAAAGAGCGACACCCTGACCTGCATATGCATGTGACCTCTTTTCCTTCGAAGTCGGGAGAGTCTGTCGTGGAGTTGTCGGTTTCGGTCAAGGAAAAAATCTCAGCTGAAAACGAACCCGCACTCAAGGAAAAAAGCGAGCAGGCATTCAAGGTTTTTGAAAAATACACTCGCCGTGCGGGAGCGGGCCGGATTCCACCCGGGGTTTTCGGGGGGAGAATCGACCTCGGGGGGATCGAGTTGAAGCCTGCGAAAATTCTCGAATTGGAAGAAGGGGCCCTGAAAAAAATGGAGGAGATGCAGAAAAAGGTTTTGGAGATGCGAAAGGAAATGGAAAACGGTCGTGGCCCGCTGTTCGGGGTACCGCGAAAAAAAGCCCAGGAAAAAGACGAGGAAAAAAATAAAGAGGGCGAAAAGAAAAAGAAGCCGGGCAAAAAGAAAGACCTGATCGATATCTGATCCCTGTCGGCGACAGAACCCTTGTTTTTTTCCAAATCAATCCTGCTCATGGTCGGGCAAACCTGCTACAAACCTGGGGCCGGGTTGCAGAGAAAACCCGGGAGCAGGCAAAATCGGTCCAGGCAAAATCGGGCCGGTTTTCTTTTGGGCCCGCTCACCGGTAACACTTGAGCACGCCTCCCACCCGGAACGCTATCCGTTGCATTCTTTTTGGAAACCCGTTCGTGGTTTTTTCGGCATTTTGTGAATTGTTTCACAAGGCGTCTGGATGCTTGGAGATTCTCGTGTTGCTGCAGGCAACCCGTTGTGTCACCAGCTGATGTCAGGGACATTTGTGAACGCGCCCCTTACCGTTTGGGGGACTTTTCGGCCTGATTGGGAATGGCATTTTTGATCACAAAACGGACCAGCTTTTCGGAGGTAAACCACCCGGACCACATGTTGTGTCCCTGCCCACGCACAACCTCGATTTCGACAGGTCCACCCAGTTTTTCATACTTCTGCTTTACGATGGCAGAATTGGCCTCCAGCGGAACCACCCGGTCACTGTCACCGTGGATATGAAAAACGGGTACTTTTGCCAGGGCAAGCGAATCAATCCGATCGATGGGATTGAATTTTTGCAGGTCCTTTTCCAGTTCGCCCGGTGAAAGTCTGTAGGCTCCGGCTGCCCTGGCGAGACCCGGGTAACTTTCGAGATTGCAGACCGGGTAAATTCCGGCAACCCCGCCGACCGATTGCGGGTGATCACAAGCCCAGCTGTAGAGCATCAATCCCCCCCGGCTTCGTGCCAGCAGAACCGGTTTGCGGTGAAAACCGGACTCTTTCGTCATGTGCTGGTAAAAGGCCTGGTAGATCCTGGAGCCATCCGGGCTACCGTAGGATTCGCCGACATTGATCCCTGCGATAGCAATTCCCTTTTGGCGGAAACGGTCAAACATCCATTTTTCGGCCGATCCGGGCAGGTTTTTGCCCAGGGTTGGGGCATACCAGACCCAGGGCAGGTCTTTCGTCTCTTTCACGCCCGCAGGCATCATCACAAAGGCAGGCCGCCCCGCAAAGGTGA
>JAYZFP010000051.1:0-11457 GCA_036336715.1 Planctomycetota bacterium | reverse complement strand
AGAGGATATCATCTTCAAGTCTTCCACCATGGGAATCCTCCGAACCGGCACCATATATCCCTTTGATGGCGTGCGCGACCTGATGCGTTTCAAGGCGATGGGCCTCAGTGGCAGGTTCCGCTTTGGACTCTCTTCGGCCGCATTGGCCTATCGCAAGAGGTACACCCGCTGTGAAGAAATCCCGGCCCTCGACTGGTTTGCAAAATACGCGGGAAAACAAGCGACAGAAGCCATCTGGAAACCAATGCTGGAGGTCAAATTCGGTGACGCTGCCAACCGGATTCCCCTTGCGTGGATCGCCGGTCGCCTGCGTCAGAGGGTTCTCTCCCGGCAACAGGGCATCGAAAAACTGGGCTACCTTCATGGCAGTTTACAACGCCTCACTGACCGCCTGGTCGAAGAACTGAGAATTGCCGGAGTGAAACTGGAATTGGGGCGTAAAGTCAAACAGGTCCAGCAACCGCTCAACCAATCCCCCTTCCTGCTGACAGACGATGGCAGACGCATCACTGCCAATCGCATTGTGCTGACCATCCCCACCACGTTTCTGGCACCGGTCTTCGAACCTGCCTGCCCCGACTATGCCCGGCAACTGAGGTCCATCGAGTACCTCGGGGCCTGCTGCACAGTACTTTCACTGAAAAGAAAACTTTCCGATATCTACTGGACAAACATCGCCGACGGCAATTGTGATTTTGGCGGTGTCATCGAACAGACCAACCTCGTCGCACCGGAACATTACGGAGGTCGCAACCTGGTCTATCTCTCCAAGTATGCGTCGAAGTCAGATCCAATCTGGCATACCACCGATCAGCAGCTGGTGGAAAATCAACTGAGCCAACTGGAAGAGGTTTACCAGCAACCGGTTCGCAACAACGTTGTCGACAGTTGGGTTTTCCGCACCCGACATGCTGCACCGCTTCCAGATATGGGGTTCAGAGACCGTGTCCCCGTTTTTCAAACCCCACTGAAAGATGTCTACATGGCCTCCATGTGCCACCTCCATCCCGAAGAACGCAGCGTCAACAACAGCATCCGTGTCGCCGCCGAGCTCGCCAGGCAGATGGGCGAAAACAGGGCCGCTGACAGCGTCCCAAGAGGAATCAGTGATGCGGGGCAGATTGGACGAATGCCCGCTTCCACCGTCGTCTCCAACGCCGCCTGAACCGGCATTTCTCCAACAGGAAGATTCAGCGCAAGCTGATGGTTCCACCGTCAATTGCATGAATACTGCCAGTAACAAAGGAGGCCTCATCACTGCACAGGTAGAGGGCGGCCGTCGCAATTTCAAAGGGTTTGCCCATTCTCCCGATCGGTTGGTACTCAGACAGCTTCTTCATGGTCTCCTCTACCTGGCCGGGAAAATTTTTCGCCACAAACCCGTCGACGAAAGGGGTGTGAATCCGACCGGGCAGGATCGCGTTGCAGCGAATCCCATCGCCCACGAAATCCTTGGCAATGGAATAGGTCATGGCGGTCACCGCACCCTTGCTGGCGGTGTAGGCAAAACGATCGGCAATGCCAAACCACGCCACGGTGGACGCAATGTTCAGTATGGCCCCCCCCTGGGTTTTCACCATGTGCGGCAGGACCCAGTGGGTCACGTTGTAGACTCCCTTGGCGTTGACATTCATCACATGGTCAAAATCGGCCTCTTCGGTCGAAAGTGCGTTGCCAACATGGGCAATGCCCGCATTGTTGACCAGGATGTCAATGCCTCCTGATTCGTCCACCGTCCGGTCCACCTGCTCCCGCACCGCCTGGTAATCGGTCACGTCGCAGGCAACGCTGAATGCCTCCCCCCCTGCGGACCGAATCCGTTCCGCGGTTTCAGTCATCGCTTCTTGGTCCAGATCAAAAATCACGACGCGGCAACCCTGGCGTGCAAAAAGTTCCGCAATCCCCTTGCCGATACCGGAACCGCCCCCGGTAACTATCGCAGTCTTCTGATCCAAACGAAACATCATCGAATTTTCCATACTGGTGATTCCCATCTCAACCCGTTCCGGTACACAATGGACCCATCGAGCAAACAACTCGCCAGGCAATGCCGAATCCGACCCGATGCCGGGCGAACCACATTTTACGAAAACAGACGGCCACCACCCAGTATGGAAAACAACCAGGCACCCAGACGCCGCAGCGAAGAGTGGTTTAACAACCTCGAAGACCCCGACATGACGGCCATCTACGTCGAAAGGTTCTTCAATTACGGCCTGACACCGGAGGAACTGCAATCCGGAAAGCCAATTGTCGGAATTGCCCAGATCGGCAGCGACATCACTCCCTGCAATCGAATCCACCTGGAAACCGTGAACCGGGCCCGGGATGGCATTCGGGATGCTGGCGGCATCCCCATGGTGTTCCCGGTGCATCCCCTTCAGGAAAGTGTCAGAAGGCCCACCGCGGCGCTCGACCGCAACCTGATGTACCTTGGACTTGTTGAATTACTCCATGGATACCCATTTGACGGCGTGGTGCTGACGACCGGATGTGACAAGACCACCCCGGCTGCCCTGATGGCAGCGGCCACCGTCAACTTGCCAGCGATCGTTTTGTCAGGTGGCCCCATGCTCAACAGCTACTACGAGGGAAAGCTGGCCGGGTCCGGGGTTGCCCTTTGGGAGGCCCGCAAACTGTTGGCTGCCGGCAAAATCAACTACCAGGAATTCATGGATATCGTGGTGGCAACCACCCCAAGCCAGGGCCACTGCAACACCATGGGTACGGCCCTGACGATGAATTGCCTGGCGGAAGCCCTGGGAATGTCCCTGCCCCGCTGTGGTTCCATTCCCGCTGTCTACCGTGAACGATTGCAGATCGCCTACCGTACCGGTGGAAGGATCGTCGGGATGATCGAGGAAAACCTGACCCCCTCCAGGATCATGACCCGAGAGGCTTTCGAAAACGCCATTGTGGTCAATACGGCACTCGGTGGCTCGACCAACGCGCCTCCCCACCTTTGCGCGGTAGCCCGACACCTGGGGGTCGAACTATCGGTTTTCGATTGGGAAACCATTGGGTATGAAATACCGCTTCTGGTCAACTGCCAACCGGCTGGGGATTTCCTCGGTGAATCGTTTCACCTCTCAGGTGGCCTGCCTGTAGTGGCCCGGGAGCTGATCCAGCATGGCAAACTGAATCCGGATTGCCTGACGGTGACCGGTCAGACTATTGGACAAAATGTTGGGGAAGCGGCGGACTGTGACGACAAGGTCATCAGGTCCTTTGATCGTCCGCTCAAGCAGAAAGCAGGGTTCCTCGTCCTTTCCGGAAATCTGTTTGAATCGGGACTCATTAAAACCAGCGTGATCAGCGATGAGTTCCGCCAAAAATATCTCAGCCAGGACGAGTCTTTTGAATCGAGGGCCATCGTCTTTGAAGGCCCTGAAGATTACCACCAGCGAATCAATGACCCGAAACTGAAAATCGATGAATCCTGTACCCTGGTCGTTCGCGGTGTTGGTCCGGTCGGTTATCCCGGTTCTGCCGAAGTGGTCAACATGCAGCCGCCGGATCACCTGATCGAAAAAGGTGTCGGAACCCTGCCGACACTTGGGGACGGGCGCCAAAGCGGAACTTCAGCCAGCCCGTCGATCCTCAATGTTACTCCCGAATCGGCCGTGGGAGGCAACCTCGCTTACCTGGAGACGGATGACCTGCTGCGGATTGACTTGAAAAACCGACGCGTGAACCTGCTGATCTCCGAGGAGGAACTCGAGGAACGCAAACACACTTACCAGCCACCTGAAATCAGCAATGAAACTCCCTGGCAGGAGATCTATCGCGGCTGCGTCGGACAACTTGGAACAGGCGGCTGCCTGGAACTGGCTACCAAGTATCGCAACGTTGGCCAGAAGATCCCCCGCAGGAACCATTGACGGGTTCTCCGCCCAACGGCATGGGCTGCCCCTTTTCCACGGTCTTTACAGAAACCCCGCCCCTGTCTGGCAGGCCCCTTTTCCTGACCGCAAAACCGGTCCAGCGACTGATTGTTTCCCGTACCGACCTTCCGCAAGGCAGCCGCAAGCCACTTCCGAAGCGATTCCCACGCTACGACCGAACTCTCTGGCGGAGATTTTTTTTCGGCGTTTTCCAAAGCTCGTTACCACCGGTCAATCCCCATTGCAAAACAGAACGGAATGCTGTCTCTTTACACGGATTCGCAGGCGAAAACTTCTCGCCCCAACCCTTTTCCTCCCGTTCAAACCACAGCACCAAAGTGTATCGCGAAGACATTCGTAACATTGTCATCATTGCCCATGTCGATCATGGAAAAACCACGCTCGTCGACTGCCTGTTGCGTCAGAGCGGGCAATTCCGGGACGCCGAACTCAAGGGTGAACAGATCCTCGACAGCAATGACCTCGAGCGGGAGCGGGGCATTACCATCCTGGCGAAAAACATTGCTCTCCCCTACCAGGGCAAAAAAATCAACATCATTGATACGCCTGGACACGCTGACTTTGGCGGGGAGGTAGAACGCGTTCTCCGGATGGCCGACGGTGCCGTTCTCCTGGTCGATGCGGCCGAAGGACCCATGCCCCAAACCCGTTTTGTGCTCCAAAAGGCCCTCGAGGTTGGGATTCGTCCGATCGTCGTCATTAACAAGATCGACAAACCGGATGCCCGCCCGGCAGAAGCTCTGGACGAGGCACTTGAATTGATCCTCGAACTGGGTGGAGACGAGGTCTTTGACCAGGTCAGCTACCTGTTTGCTTCCTCCAAGCAGGGATTTGCCACGGAGGATTTCCAGCAAGTCGGCAACGACATGACTCCGCTGCTTGACCTGATCGTCGACCGGGTTCCCCCTCCCGAAATTGATGACGATGCCGAGTTCAGCATGGCCATCACCTCGATCGACTGGAGTGAATTTGTTGGGCGAATCGCCATCGGCCGGATCCAGTCCGGTCGCATCGCCGCCGGAAAATCAGTCTCCATCCTCAAGGAGGACTCAACCGTCGCGGGAAAGGTTGGCCAGGTGTTCGTTTTTCAGAACCTGGGCCGGGTCGAAGTAGAGTCCGCAGAAGCGGGTGACGTTGTTGCCCTGGTTGGCCTCGAGGCGATCGACATCGGCGATACGATCTGCATTTCCGAAAACCCGGTCGCCCTGCCCCGCCTGAGGGTGGATGAACCGACGCTGGAAATGATGTTTACCATCAATTCATCACCGTTCGCGGGAAAGGCTGGCAAATACGTCACGGGGCGGCAGCTGCGGGAACGCCTCCAGCGGGAACTTGAAAGCAACGTAGCCCTGCGAATCAATTTTGATGACAAGGGGGACTCCTTTCCGGTTGCAGGCAGGGGTGTTTTACACCTGACGGTCCTGATTGAAACCATGCGAAGGGAAGGTTTTGAGTTGTCCGTCGGGAAACCCCAGGTAATTTTGAAAAACGAAAAGGGTTCTCAACAGGAGCCCTTCGAGTCCCTGGTCGTAGAGGTTCCCGTAGACAAAGTGGGACCGGTAATGGAACTGGTCGGCGAGCGACGGGGCGATCTGAACGAAATGCATCCGCGGGGGGAATACACCCAGCTCAACTTTTCCATTCCCGCCCGTGGCCTGATTGGCCTGCGGACCCGGCTTCTCAACGCCACCCAGGGAACCGCCATCATCAACCATCGGTTCGAAGGCTACCGGAAATTTGACGGGGAAATTCCCCAGAGGAAAAACGGAATGCTTGTTTCCAACGTAGGAGGAAAAGCAACCGCCTACGCCATTGACGGGCTTCAACAGCGGGCCGAAATGTTCATTGGCCCCGGTGACCAGGTTTACGAGGGGATGATTGTGGGTGAACATGTCCGGGACAACGACTTGCCCGTGAACCCCACCCGGGAAAAAAAACTGACCAACGTTCGAGCCGCCGGCAGCGATGACAACATCCTCCTCAAACCGCCTCGCCGCATGAGTCTTGAAGAGGCGCTGGAGTATATCGAATCCGATGAATTGGTGGAAATCACACCGGACGAAATTCGTTTGCGCAAGGCGATGTTGAACGAAAACGACCGAAAACGTTTTGCCAGGGCAGCGGCACTCCGTTGAGAAAGCCAAACGCAGCCGTCTTACCGTCATTCAGCCCCTCTTGCCTTCTGACGCGGCAACTGATTTTACAAATCATTTTTTCGGGTCCCGGATGAAGGAAAACACCATTTGCCAGAGGGTCCAACGAATTCGGATTCACCCGGACGGGCGATCCTCCGGTTCCGCAATCCTGCTGCCCCCGACCACCACTTCCACAGTCCCTCTCCTGAGGGCATCGAGATAGTTGATCACCCGGGTCCGCCAATCCGACACCAGGCAGGCCTGCGGTGGCTCTCGCGCTGCAGCGTCCATTTTCTGCACGGCGACTTCAAGATCCGCCAGCGTCTTGCGAGTCACATTTTCCGTACATGGTTTATCGAATCCTGCGGATTCCAGCAGAAAGCGGTACTGGTTGAGCGATACCAGGCAGGATTCACCGGCCAGCCCGGCCCAGGGAAGCGGGAAACGCGGAAAGCCTCCTTTCCCGGAAAAGACTTCGTGGAAGACAAACGTACCGCCAGGGCAAAGGGCGTTCCGGATCGTCTTGAGCAAATGAGCCTTGTTTTGGATGTTCATCTGCAAATGCTGGGACCAGACGGCATCATAAAGAGGAGTTGGGACGTTGAGCCGGGTGGCATCCTGAGTCATCAGCTGAACCTGTCGTTCCAGCCCAACCCGCTCGCTCAGGTAGTTTCCGCACTCAATCCATTGCCGGTTCGAGTCGATTCCATCCACATGGACTGAATACCTCTGAGCCAGGTAGCGAGCCGTGCCTCCCAAACCGCACCCGGCATCCAACACCCTGGCTCCAGCCGGGGGAGGAAATCTTTCCGCCAGTTCAGCCGTGGCCAACCACCCACGGGAGTGCAAATGGTCCCATGGAGCCAGGTTTTCAAGGGTGAGTGCTGCCATTCCCCCATCAGTTTTTGACAAACGGCTTTCAATGGAACGGATCAAAGGGGGCCCCCCGTGCGAAGCAAGCAATCTTCCCTGGGCATACCGGCAGACAGATTTATCGAACCCATCCTGTTCCGGACAGCGGCGAAAACCGATCGATGTCAAAAACCCGGGGGTGACTTCACGAGGCGTGTGGATCACCAGCTCCGTCCTGCCAGCAGCTTTTGCCCTACGGAGACACTCTCGTACCAGGCGACTGCCAATGCCCTGGCAACGATGCTCTTTGCAGACTGCCAAAAGTCGGATGGCGGCTGTCTGCCGACCAGCTCGACCAGCGGGAAACCATTCGCAGCCTTCCGCCCGTTCGTCGTAAGCCACCACCCCAATGAGGCGTTCGTCCAATTCGGCCACCAGGAGTCTGGCAACCTGTTGCCCGAACCAACTGGCAGTTTCCCCGGATGCGTCTGAAACACCCGGGTCAACCTTATTCTCCTCCGGGTAGCCCTCGGCAATCAGTTCCCCGATGCGGGAATGGTCAGATTCTTCTGCCCTGCGAACATCCATCGGCATTCAGAAAAAAGGGATCTCGCCTGATTCCGTCTGGAGACGGACCTGCTTGAATTCAACGGAAGAAAGATGGCTTCCCAGTCCAATTTGCAGCCCGGGGGACACGTGAATTTTCTCTCGGTGGACCAACTCTCCATCAATCCAACAGCTGATATGATCGGGCTGTGCGCTGATTTTGAGCGAATACCAGCGTTCTTTTTCCAAATGGCCCCGAAAGAGGTCCGTTCGCTCAACCACCTTTCCATCCCGAATGGAAACCAGGCAGTGCCCCGTATTCCGGAAGGCACCACAGCTCCAGCGGAGGTAGTTTTCCGGGTCTGAGGCGCCCACGACCACCCGAAAACCCTCGCTCCCCTTTTTGAGGCGAGCCTTGAGCGTCAAAGTGAATTGACCTGCAGTAAGCCGGGGACCGAAGACAAGCGATTCCCCTCGAAGCTGATTCTGTCTCAGCACCCCCTCACTGCTGAACTCCCATTGTCCGCTACACCGTTTCCACTGTGGCAGCCCGGAAACCGGCCGGGGAGGCCGCTTCACCCGACCCGGCGGGCGTCCCTGTTCCCGCAACTCCCTACGATGGTCATCCAGCAGCTTTTTCAGACGGGCCACGACATCCGGGTGTTCGCCTGACAGATCCCTGGACTCACCGATGTCACGCGAAAGATGAAACAGCTCGTTTCCGCGCAGCTTCCAGAATCCCTGCCGAACTGCATCGGTACGATAAAAATAGGCCACGTGTGGAGACATTGCCTCCGAGTCCAACAGCAGCCCGCTAATGTCTTTCCCGTCAATCTTTCTCGCCGGAAGATCGCTACCGGCAAGCCTGGCAAATGTTGGCAGAATGTCGATCGTTCCGGCGACTTCATCGCAGACTTTGCCTTTTGCCAGGTGCCCTGGACCCCAGATGATCGTGGGTACGCGCATCCCACCTTCCCAGGTCGAAAACTTGTGACCCCTCAAAGGGTGGGCGGAACCACCAATGCGGCGATTCCGGTTTCCCTTGACCTTGTCTGTCCGGTTTCCCTTCAACTTCCAGGGACCGTTATCGGACGTGTAAACAACAATCGTATTGTCCGCAAGATCCAGTCGACGCAATGTTTCGACAAGACGTCCCATGCAGAAATCGATTTCTTCAATGGCATCGCCGTACAATCCGGACTCGCTTTGACCCCGAAATTTTTCGCTTGCATAAAGGGGGATATGGGGCATGGTATGAGGGAGGAAAAGGAAGAAAGGCTTCTCCCTTTTGGCAACCGACTGGATCCATTGAATGGACTTTTCGGTGTAGCGAGCGGTCAGCGTCGTCTGGTCCACAGGCCATTCAATTACCTCGTCCCCTTCAAAAAGCGGTGGCAGCTTGACGGCCCCCTGGCGGAATCGCACCGCATCGGCTCCTTCACGCCAGACCACGTTTGGGGATATTTTCATATCCGGATCCACTCCCATGTCGTTGCTGTAGGGAATTCCGAAATACTGGTCAAAGCCATTTGCGGTCGGGAGAAAGGCCGGGTGGTGCCCAAGGTGCCATTTTCCAAAGCAGGCTGTTTCATAACCGGCTGCCTTCAACAACTCGGCAAGAGTCGTTTCATCCGGGTGAAGCCCGATATCGGAACGTGGAAACAGTACCGGCAGCTTGCCGACCCGGCCTGGGTAACAGCCTGTCAGCAGTGCAGCACGGGAAGGCGTGCAAACGGGTGCCGCGGAATAAAAGGAGGTCATCCGGATTCCCTCGGCCGCAAGCCGATCGAGATGGGGAGTTCGCAGCTTTGGGGCACCGAAACAGCCGATGTCGTTGTAACCCTGGTCATCCGCAAATACGAGAATCAGGTTCGGCTGGCGGTCAGCAATCCCATTTGGAAAGGCCCTTTCGAAGTACCCGGACAGAACGGTGCACAACAGAATCAGGCACCACAATTTCCGCACACGCATCAGGCCGTGAGTGGGGCAGATTGATCTCTCGTCCGGAGCTGTCTTTGTTGGATTACCGTTCCCGTCAAAAACAGGGGCCACGAACCAACTACACCGGGAAAGGTCGGCCTGAGATCGAGACAACCGGGTGGAAGGAACCATTTTAGCATCGCAACAGATCATCACTTGAGGCTGGGGCGGTTGGGCCCAACAGCTCCCAGTTCAGCTGGCGTGTAGCTGATCTTGTATTCGTGTCGGCCCACACTGAGAACATCGTCGGGACTAAGCACTCCCTTTTCGACCTTGGTACCGTTGATCTTGATACCGTTGGAGCTCTCAAGGTCCTTGACGCACCACCATCCCTCTTCAATGAACAACTGGCAATGATGGGAGGAAACATCCGAGTGCGGAATCACAACGTGACAGGACTTACGCCGACCGACCAGGACACGCCGGCCGGAAAGATCAATCTCGCGACCACTCTGTTCCGAAACGAGCTGTCCGTAGGATTCCTGCTTGGGTTCCTCCCGCAAAGCCGGCACCTGGGAATCATTATGATTCGGGCGAACACCAAGATACCGGACAAGGGTAATTTCATTCCCCGCGACGTTGAAGGTCACATCGTCCATAAAATGCCTCATCAGCACCAGGCCCCGCCCGCCTTCGGACAGGCTTTCCGGTCGGGAATGATGGAAGCCCTTGCCACTGTCCCGAATGACAAAACTGATCCGATGACGCTTGATCTGAATGAGCACCTTGATTTTACGATTGTTGTAGCGGGGATCATTAAAACGCTCTGTGAGCAAGTGCTGCAGTCCCTCTTCAGGCATTTCATCCCCGGCGGGTACCTGAAAAGCATCTCCAATCTCAAGATTTCCGTGGTACAGGGCATTCAGGAGCGCCTGCTCAAGACAAACCACGATCCTCAACCGTTCCAGCGTTTCACAATCGGCGATTCCCTTCATGGTCTGCTGCGTCAGGTCAACCAACGCAGGTATCAACGATGCGTCATTGTCCAGCTCGAATTTGAATTCCGTTTTCAGGGTATGTTGGGCCAGCTTTTCGTAGGATCTCTCTGATTGCATCAGAAGCCACACGTTCCGTATGGTTTCCACCAGTTTACGGGAAATCTCGGTCTTGGGAACGTAGCCGGCCGCCCCCTGCTCAAGGGCCGCTGAAGCGATCGCTTCACTTCCATGGCCGGTAACCAGAATTGACGGAATTTCCGAATATTGGTTGTTGATCGATTTGACCAGGCTCAACCCGTCGCCATCCGGCATTTGCAGATCGGTGACGACAATATCGATCATCCCCTGCCTCATCTGCTCGAGCGCGTCGGCCGCGTTTTCCGCCGTCCAAACATCGAAATCGGACTCTTTCGACAGCAAACCGTCCATCAGTTGGCGGTCAATCGCCGAGTCATCTACAATCAGGATCGAAACCATGTTGCTAACCTCTATTGCCGTTCATAGGGATTATTCCGTCTCGGATGCCTCCATTTTAAACGAAAAACAAAAAGAACGGCACAGGAACCCCAATAAATGTGCGCTCGAATCAAGCAACGTGGCATATTTGTGGGAAACTTTCAGCTTGCCAAACCAGCCACAAACTGGGGAAAATAAAAAAGCTGAGAAGCATCTGCAGCTAACTGCCCCGTTATGCTGATCACGCCTTTCCGGGCCATCAGCCCCTACTGAGCCGGTCTCAACCATTTTTCCAAACGCTCGTTTAAAACAAGACTATGGGACGAATCTTATCCATCACCATTTTTATACTGCTTGGGATCGCCATTGGCTTTCAGGCTGAAAAATGGATTCCTGGCTCCCAGGCGGAACCCGAAGAAAGGCAGGCGGAAGCTGCGAAAATCGAAGCGGTCTTTGCCGAGGGAAAAATCAAACCAGCCCAGGGAATCCGCCTGGTGACCACGCTCCCCGGCCGAAAAGTCTCCAAACTGATGGTTGAGAAAGGAACCCCGACCATCGCAGGAAAAACATTGCTTTATGAAATGCAGGATGAGTCCCTCTGCCAACTTCAATGGGCACTTGCCCAATCCAGGAAGGACGACCTCG
>JAYZFP010000050.1:0-15412 GCA_036336715.1 Planctomycetota bacterium | reverse complement strand
TTCCGAGATCTCCAGAACCCGTCCCAGTTTCGAGTCGAGCACCTCGGTCATTTCGCCGGCCTTGGTCTTGGCGATTTTTGCCGCCTCCAGGCGGGTGGTCCAACGGATCTTCGCGTAATCCGAAGACTCCAGCCGGTAAGTCGCCTGGATATCAGGACGCTGGGAAAGGGCGCGGTAAATCTGTTCAAACTTTTTGACACTCCGCTGGCAAAGGGTCACCGTGCGGGTGACTTCAAAATGCTTGAATTCCGTGTCATTTCCGTTCCCGTCTTTTTCAAATACCTTGCGAATGCTCAGGTAACCCGTCTGGATCTCCGAGGCCGCATCAGCACCCAGTTCATTTTTCTGAAGTTCGATCAGCCCAGCCACGATTTCTTCATTTTTACCACACGCCCTGGGGAGTTCCCTGTCCTGGGAAACCACGTTCAGGGTCCAGATGATCGTGTCCGGTACAACCTTGGAAACCGCGGTACCGGCTACCTTGATCTTCCTCTGTACCTCCTCTGCATGGAGCTCATTGACCATGGCCTGACCAAGCAACAGAAGCAAGAGAATCATTTTCAGAAGAAGAGAGTTCATGACAAGTTTCCTTTCGTGAATGGAGATCTTTCGAACCGCGATACATGACCGGTCGCAAAACAGCAGAGATCACGCCCGGTGCCAAAGACACAACCCGGGTCTTTCCACACCGGCCCTGCGTGGCCTGAGTCGGTTTGGGAGTACCCCAGGCCGGTCATCGGTGCGAGTTCACCAGAACCGTACATCGGCGGCAATCAAAGGATACCAGCAACCTGCCCGGCAGTTGTCATGACAATGTAAAAAGGTTGTCAGGATTTTTGTCACAGGTCCCGTGATGGACTGCACCGCTGACGCTCCGGCAGACGTTCCAGCCCGGCTGCTCCCTCGGTGAAATTTCTGGCGCAACCGGGTTGCTGAGCTTTTTCAATGACGCCGGCAGCGAAAACACCACCGGTACCCGGCAAGCATCCCAGGGGTCTTGATGCCCCAATCGCCGAATGCTGCAGCTGCAACGGTATTTGGTACCGGAACGGGTTCCTCTCCTCTCCGCAACTGCTCTTCGTTTTGCGCCGGCAGGTTTTTCGCCGACAGGTTTCTGGGAGACCCGAAGCCGCCCTCCCCTTTGAGGCAAAACCTCGCCAGCACAGGCCAAATCCCCCGCCCTGGCCGGAGAATCTCCCAAGGGAACCTGTCCATCAAAACGTGTCCCATTGCATGTTTTTCAACCTTTTTGCAGTTGAAAAAAAGGTTTTCCCCGGCACACGCCTGAAAAGCGGCTTGACTCTGTACTTCGGTACGGCCGTATACTTGGAAAGACATGCAAGAAAAACAGAGACCGATGACGATTGGATTGCTGGCCCAGGCCGCCGGGGTGGGTGTTGAGACAGTTCGTTTCTATCAGCGAAAAGGACTCCTCGAAACGCCCGACCGAACGACCGGCTTTAGAACTTACACCCCGGAAGATGTCCGGAAGATCAAGTTCATCAAAAGGGTACAGGACCTGGGTTTTTCCCTAAAAGATGTCCAAAACCTGATCGAAATTTCGTTCTGTTCGAATGAAAACAGGCCTTTGTTGGCCCAGGCTTGCAATGAAAAGATCGGAGAGATTCAAAAGAAAATTTCCGATTTGACCAGCATGCTGGAAATGCTGCAAACTTTTTACCAAAGCTGCGCTCATGACTCAGCGGCGGATAACGGATGCAGTCTCCTCGATTGTTTCGAAAACAACTGGGAATGCTGTAATCACACCATTCTGGAAAGGAAAGAAAAATGAAAGACTCCTGCGAATGCTGCAAAGTCGGAAGCTGCTCCTGCAAAACCAAAGCCTGTGACTGCTGTTGCGGAACGGATGCCTGTCGCTGCGATCCCAACTGCGCTTGCGGAGACTGTTGTAGCGGGTGCTGCAGCTAGTGTCGGAACGGTTGAAAAAAGACGAATCCGGGCTCAGCTGCGTTCCAAGTTGCTGGCCGGCTTCCGAATTCGGATTCTGAATCAACCAGCCGCCAGAGAAATCCGCCCTGCGTCTGACCACGCACCTGACCACGCGAGTGGCCATGCCCTCAAGCGAACCGGGCCGAATTTGCATTGCTGGAAGAGAAGCGAAGCAATATCAGTAGTCAAGTGTCTTCGCTCAGGGATCGGCCTGCTGAAAAAGTTGGGCGATCTCCGAGCAGGAGCGGTCAATGCATGATATCGGGCAAAAACGGTCCGTTGGTCGTGTGCCATTGTGCGTTGTCACCCTGAAATGGGCAACCGGGAATGGGCCGCCTCAACGGGAAAACTGGCTGAGCAACTTACCCCGTTTTTCCAAGCTAGCAAACAAAAGCCGCCAGCACCGTTCGGCACTGGCGGCTTTTATCAAGTAAAATGTCGTCCCGTGACTACTATTCGCGGGAATGGTTAAATTCTCGAATATGACCATTGAGGCCAATTACCTCTCCCGCGCCATCGTGGACGTCAACCGTGCAGACGGTGGCTAGGACGGCCCCGCCCTCTTCACCAGGAATCCGGTAAACGGCGAGGAAACGAGAGTAAATATCTTCATTGCTTCCGCCGTCTGGCAGAAAGTGAACGGGAGCGTCCACCATGATTTTGCCAATTCCGTCATTATTGTTGCCTACGCCCAGCACAACATAGCTTGCGGTAGGGTCCAAACCGAGGCGGGCGATCGCATCGGTGCCGAGGGTCACCAGGTTGGCAGGTGCCGTTGCGGAAACCGCAACGACACGTGTGGCAGAGGTGTTGTCCGCCAACCCGAAGATCGTCATGTCCTCTTCATCACCGAGCGTTCCGTCATCAACCGGGTTTTCGACCACCTCGGTAATGCCAGCTTCTTCAAGAGCGTCTCCAATTCGAGCCGAAACGGCCACGGTGGTCAATTCGGTGGCGGCAATCGTTCCGCCAAAAGGAGCAAGGGTGGTGTTGTCGGTATTGTCAGTCAACAACAGGTCCTGCTGGCTGGGGTATCCACCAAACATGGCCTTGTGACTTTCCAGGGCACGACTCGTTGATTCAATGTTGGACGAGCTGGAAGAAGCGTGGGCCATGCCGATGACATTACTAAATATTGGAACCAGAACGCCAGCGATGCCGATCAAGATGACCAGCACGAGCAGTAATTCGATAAGCGTCAGGCCGCGTCGGTGATTGCGTTGATTTCGATTTGAAAGGTCTGATGATTTCATGGTAATGTTTAATCCTTGTAGGGCAGATTCATTAAAACGAAAGTATGAGAACGGATGTTCACACAGACATTAGCGGTGTGAAAAAGGAATCGCGGAATGTCAGAAGAAGCAGTCAGGTTATGGGCAGCTTTTCATGCTGAGGAACCCGCAAGCCCTTGAAATAGCAGACAGATTCTTCGGACCAGGTTTGAGACAAAATCATCTCAAACGAAATTAGGCATACTGTATTTCCGGATGAAACCGGGCGGACCTCTTGCATGCCAGCTACTTTGATGGCCAAGGTTTTCTCTCTTGACCGTGTAGACAATGAGAAGAACTGAGTCGATTTCATTGGAAGATTCATTAAGGCATCTGGCCTGCTTGCCCAGTTGATGAAACTGGCAAACGTTGCAATCGTTGGACACATCGACGGGAATCACCTGAGTGGCCGAGGGAACCTCTGTTGCACGTTGCCCGGTTCCCCGCACAGGGCTGTGGCCACAACACCCGCTCAAAGAGTGTTGGTGAACAGCGACACATTGAGCGCGACATTCGAACAGGGGTGATAGATGAAGCGGATGGGCAAATGTTGCACAAACAAACAGCAGCATTTGTGACCAGCACAAAAATGGTGTTGTGAACATGGAGCCTTAATCCTGGGAGACTGCAAATGCAAACCGATTGCAAAACAGGGAACTCGTTAATAATAATCAGCTGTTTCTTACCTTCAATCCCGAATTTCCAAATAACTGAAAAATATGCGAGATACCGGATAAACACTCCCAAGGGGTTCCACAGCACCGGACAGTAGCTCGGGTCCAAGGGCATTGTCTGCGTCCCGTCACAATTCGCGTTGCTCGCCGCGTGACTGTGTTGGCACCCCTTAATGACCCGAAGACTGGCGTTTTTGGAGGCAAATCGGGTATCCGGCGAGGGTCCTGATGCAGTTCCCGGAACAAATTCCCGGAGCAGGCTTCCACAGGCAGCAGGCGGGCCGGTTTCATCACCAACCAGCAGACGGGGCAGAAATGGGACTGGCAAGATTGCCGCCAACAGGCTCTTATTGGTAAGTTCGGCGAGACTTTCCCTGATTACTTCAAGTTTGACTGCTAGAGACCTATGACCTGGAAAAAAGGAACCAAGATACCGACGAACATGATTGTCGGCTTTCTGGGTTCGGGAAAAACTTCGGCCATTCAAAACCTGATTGACGGGCGTCCTGGTGGTGAAAGCTGGTCGATCCTGATCAACGAATTTGGCACGGTATCCATCGATCACGCGATGGTCGATTCCAACAAGGAAGGAATCGAGGTCGAGGAACTGGGTGGCGGTTGCGCCTGTTGCACAATGTCCTATGCGTTTCAACCGTTACTGGCCCGGTTCCTGCGGAGAACCCGTCCGGACCGCTTTGTCCTGGAACCCTCGGGACTGAGTCATCCGGCCAAAGTCATCGACATCCTGCGCGGTCCCAATTTTTCGGGGTCCATCGATCTCCGCAATATTATCTGCCTGATCGATCCCCAGGATTTTGGTGATCCCCGCTGGAGGGAAACGGAGATTTTTTACGACCAGGTTCAATTGGCCGACATTGTCGTGTTGAACTGGACAGACTGCCGGGATCGGGAACTGATCGATCGATGCCGGGAGTGGGTCGAGACGTTCCGACCGCCCAAGCAACTCATCGTGGAAACCAGCTTCGGTCAAATCGACCCCTCGCTGCTCGACATGAAATTCGATCGTGACCGTTTTCCACTTTTCTCGGATGCTCACCCCCTGCCGGAGAAAAAAATTGCCCCCCTGGAACTGGTCACCCTGGAATCCCGGGAGGAATCGCCACCACAAGACGAACCCATTGCAGAGGAGCCTGCCGACTCGGTACAACCCCAGCCAGAACCGGGAAAGCCACTCCGGTTCAACAACCGGGATGACAGCCACGACGCTTGTGGTTGGATCTTTCATCCGGATGACCAATTCGAACGGGACAAACTCCTGGACCTGCTGGGCTACTTAACACCGATCGTCCGGCTGAAAGGGATTTTTCACTGTGAAGGGGACTGGTGGCTGATCAACCGGGCCAAGGATGGAACCAGTTTCCAGCCGTCTGCCTACCGGCGTGACAGCCGCCTGGAAATCATCCTGGACCGCAAGACCTCGGGCTGGGAGGAACTGGAGCGGAAACTGCTGGATTGCCTGGTGGAAAACCGGTAGATATGCCGGGTGGAAAACCGAAGAAAATAAAGGAGCGCCCCCTTTGGACGAATGGCCCGACCCGCAGTTGTGCGGGGCATTCCAATGCACGCTCTTGAATCAGCCAACGCCTGCAAACAGCGGCCCTTCCCGGTAGCCCGGCAAATCCATGGGACCTGACGTTTCTTCCACTCGGCAGCTTGCCCGCGATCGCAAGCTGCCAGAACGCTTTCCGCTGACGCTACCAGGGAGAATCCAGCGGACCAAAGTCAAACAGACTTTGTTCGAACGCCCCCATGTCGATTTCTGGCCCGACCAGCCGGTCATTACCGGCAATGTCCTGCCCCGGATTGTGTCTCGAAAAAAGATCCTCGCCCAACAGGGCGTCGGGATAGTAAAGCAAATCACCAGCATCGATGCAGGGGGATCCGACTTCCAACTGGCTGTCCAACCGCAATCTCGGGTTTCGGTTGATCACACCTCGTCCCCATGCTGACGTAAACCCCGACGGATCCTCAATGCAACAATGGACAAGCCGCGAGGGAAGAGTACTGAATTGCTGAAACATCAGCGAATTTGAGGTGTCGTCCCGGTTTCCCCAGAGAATGGTATTCTCGACCGCCACTTCGCCGTATCGAAGAGCGGCGATACCACCAGTATCCCACGATGCGTGGTTGTTGATGATGGTGCAGCTGGAAACACGAAGTTGACAATTAAGGCAGTATATTCCGCCACCGCAAAGCGCCCGATTGTTTCGGATAACGCAATTGACAAGGTTGGCCGACCTTTTGTGGCCTGGGTAAACCCGGTTAATAAAAATTGCTCCACCCTGTTCGACAGCAGTATTGGAGTGAAACAGGGAGCGAGCAATCATCAGCGTTTCACAATCGTCGACGAATACTGCACCGCCTTGGGCACCACACTGGTTGCCCAGAAACTGGCTGTCCAAAACTTCAACGCGACCCGAAAAAATCGTAAACAATCCACCACGATTGCCCTTGAACAGGCAATCATGCACCTCCACAACAGGGCAATCTCTGGCATACACCGCGTGCATGGAACTATTTCGGAACCGGCAATCATGGAAACGGAGTTCGGACTCGTTTCCATTGACAAAACAATTGCCACTTTCAAACACAATGTCCCTGAAATGGACCTGGGTAGACTCAACATCAAACAGGACAGGAGCCCTGAACGGTGCCCCAATCGTTGTCCCTGCCTCTCCGATCAGAACACAGGGTTCGGTGATCGACAATGGACTATGTGAGCAGTAATTTCCCCTGCGAATCCGAATGTTGTCATTCGCTCCATTGCTGTTGGCGTCAGCGACAGCATCCACCAAATTGCTATAGGCTGTCGACCAGGTGGTGCCGTCATTTGTGCCGCTGGTTACGTTTGAGTCCACATAGATATCAGCTGCGCTGGCAACATTCCTTCCAAGGCCCAATACGCAAAGAGCCAACGTGTAAATCAAACCGGTTTTCATATTTCTTCCCCTGTCATCTGTTTTAAAAGCAAAGAACTATCCGGGGCAGCGTCAACGAAAACTCTTTCCGGCGCCAAAACCGCGAGGAATTTGAGTAATTTTCGAATCAATCTTCACCAGGGGATGCCGTCTTCGAAAAACCCAGTGCAGTCAACCGTCACAATCGAAAACAGGAGATTTCCATGCAGCTTTTTCAGCAGCATGGAAAAGGTTGCGTTTCACAAAAACCCCCTCTCGGAAAGGCCCGCTCGTTGACTTGAATTCCGTTGGCATGCGTTTTGTAACCCGAGTATCCTGAAGTGAAACTCCACGTGAGATCCGATGTCTATCCAGAAGCTTACCTGCGTCCTGTTCCTTTCGTTGAATTTTGGCGTCCCTCAACTGCAACCTCCGCTGTCAGCGGACATCCTTTTCTACGAGTCTTTTGATTACACCACTGGTGATCCCCTGAACGGTCGTAATGGGGGGACCGGATTCAAGTCTGCCTGGAGCGGTGACAGCCAATTCGAGATTTCTGAACTTGATTTCAGCTACCAGGACTCACAAGGGAACCTGGCAGATATCCGGGGCAAGACGGTTGCCGGGCAAGGCGGAATCCGAACCACCGTTCGCGAACTGAATGTTTTTGAGGGCGCCCCCTCGGAAATCTGGGGCTCCATCGCGCTGACGGGGCGTGACGGATCCGCGGCCGGATTTGCCAATTTTTCCATCGAGGAAAAATATTCATCGGGCAGGGATACAAAGATACCCAGGGCACACACTGGGCACTGTCGGATGATAGCGGCTCCCTCGCTGACAGCGGCGTCGAAGCCACCGGGGACGCTTTTCTGATAACCAGAATGACTTTGGACAGCGACGATAAAATTGACAAGGTTTGGGTCTGGCTGAATCCGGATATCGAGTCCATGCCTGATGTATCCTCCTCGTTTACGGGTGCCAGCGGGATCGATGTTACCGGCACAGGGGCCATCTGCTCCAAGATCTCCTTTGGATTGGGGGACGAGAGCACCGGCATCAGCCATATCCTCTTCGGCACCTCCTTTGAGGATGTCAACGCTCTTTCATCCGCCGTCCCCGAGCCGGGCACGGCATTCCTGACACCGCTGGTGCTTGGATTGCTTTACGCCTGCCGAAGACGGAAAAAAGGCCCCGCAACCGATCCGGTGTTACAGGACGACCGCTGTTGATCCCGGCTGCCAGGTAACCAGGAACACCAGGTCCCGGTCATGAAGCGCTTCCTCTTCTTAATTGCCCAGCCTGGCCGGTTTGGTAATGAGAGTGTCTGCTGAGAGTGCCTCTGCGACATGGTTGATCATGTCCGGGATACTGCTGTTTTTCGGAACAGGATTGTTCGTCTGCTGACCCTGCAGTGAGGTTCCGGCGAGGAGAATCAGACATGCAAATGACAGTGAAGTGCGCATCGTATTCTTCATGAGGGGCTCCTGGAAAAGAAATGGAATTGGAAAAGTGGACCGATCGACCCAACTCATCAACCGCTCGCGTTCGGCGCGTTGACCAGGAACGGGATGGCCTCTTCCCTGATCAAGCGTCAGCGTTAGCGAACCGGGACAGGTGCCCAAACAATTTTTCCGCAAACCAGAATGGCCGCCGGACGGAGAAACCGCCGAAAAACCAGCGATTCTGCAAAAAACAAACCTGCTCAGAATCACCCTGCATCTACCGAAGAAACTCCCGATCAGGTCACCCCGTTTGTCCCGAGTGAAAAGGAACGGTAGCTTTGCCGCCGAACAGAGGCTTCCAGCGCAGCCACCCCTTTCTCAATTTCAGCTGACGTCGTGTAAAGAGGTGTCAGCCCGAGGCGAATCACATCCGGTTGCCGGAAATCAGGCACGACCGCGTGATGATGCAACAGGTCCTGGGTGATCTGCCAGGCATGGGGGTGACGGATGGAAACCTGGGACCCCCGACGGTCTGCCTCGCGAGGCGTGAGCAGACGATAACCGAGTGTCTCCAGCCGCTGGTCAAATGCCTGCATGAACTGGTCACCCAATTCGAGAGATCGTCTGCGCAGAAATTCAATCCCTGCCTCCAGCACCAGGTCAATCCCCGGCTCCAATGCGGCCAGGGAGAGAATCGGGGGTGTCCCCACCGTCCAGCGTTCGATTCCCGGGTGAGGTCGGTAGTCGCGGGAAAAATCAAACGGCTCGGCGGCACCCCACCAGCCGGGGATGGGATTCTCCAGTTCAGTGATCAGCCCTTTTCTCAACGACAGGAAGGCGGGTCCCCCCGGACCACCATTGAGGAACTTGTACGTGCAGCCAACGGCCGCATCGGCTCCCGAGTCGGAAAAGTTGATCGGCAGTGCCCCGGCGCTGTGACTGAGATCCCAGAGCATTTTGCCACCCCGCGATTGAACCAAGCGGGTCACCCGAGGCAAATCAAAAAGCCTGCCCGTTTTGTATTGCACATGAGAAAGGGAAACCAGGGCCGTCCGGTCATCCAGGGCGCGGGACAGTTTTTCCTGTACCCCATCCGGATTCTCCTCGTCCAGGTCCAGCAATTGCAATTCACCGCCTGCCGTATCGCCGGCAACCCGGGAAAGGATATGGAGGTCCGAGGGAAAATTGGACCGGTCCGAGATGATTTTTGTGCGGCCTGGAGCTGACCGGCAGAGTGCCGTTGCCAATTTGAACAGGTTGACCGTGGTGGAGTCGCAGACAATGGTCTCCCCGGCGGCCGCGCCGATCACCTCTCCGATCTTGTCTCCCAGCCTGCGGGGAAGCTCCAGCCAGCCCCCGTTCCAGCCGCCGATCAGCTGCACTCCCCACTCCTGCCGGACCAGCTCATCCACCCGTCCAGGCGTTGTCCGGGGCAGTCGCCCCAGGGAATTGCCATCCAGGTAGACCCGTCCGGGTTCGTCGACAACAAATCGGTCTCGAAACGAATTTTCCATCAAACTGGGGTCCGGGTAAAAGAGAACAGGGAACCGCTCCTGAGTTCGGTATTCTCCCGCGATCACCACCTTCGTTTCAAGCTGGGCAGCGCAGCGGCCCACGGTGAGAACGCATGCAATCGTCCTGCCATCGAAAGATCTCCATGGAAACTACGTTTTTGCTGGAATGGCAAACAGGCTTTCCCTTCATGGATCGTCATGAAACCCAATTTCGGGACGGTCCTCGGCGCAGATAAAAACGACACCGGTTCACCAGTTGAAGCCGGGGCGATTGCCGACGCGACAGAAACCGGTCTCCACGTAGAGGCTTTTCCGAGGTGGCATTTCCGGGGTGGATCTTCCGGGGTGGATCTTCCTGTGCATTCCCCGCCGGAAATTGAGTCACCGGGGCAGGTCAAGGGATTTCCGGCCAGGGGAATCTGCTCCCCGCAGATTTCGTTGACCCGATAATCCGAGCGGGCTATCATGAGGCCACCCTTCACTCCACGAACATTGCCGCACCGGTGACCAGTGGTTGGAGCCACTCGGATTCTCCTGCCTCTCCAACCCCAAGGAGTCGAGCGGTGGAATCCAGGATTGTGGTTCTACCCTGAATGGTTCTCTGTAAAATTCACTTCAGAGGCATCCGGATTGAGGTCCTGCCAGATCGTGGACCAACCAAAGAGCGTGCGATGCGTTTGAATTCCAGTCCGCCATTTGTGATTGCCCTTCTTTTTATTTCCGCGGTGCTGCTTTGCGGAAACCAGGGCGCCGGACCGGCTATTGCTGCCGACACCGATTCACTTGAGGTCACCCCATCCCGGTTCCGGCTGGACCGCCCCGAAAGTCGTCAGCAATTGCTGGTGACCTGGGTGGATGGACATGGCAACCGCAGAGACGTCACCCGAAAAGCCAGCTACCACAGCTCTCATCCTCAGATCGCTACGGTCACGCCGGATGGCCGGGTCTTTCCACACTCCGAGGGAACGGCGACCATCACGGTGCAGCTGAATGACCGGCGGCAGACCGTTCCCGTGGAGGTGGCCGGACGACAACAGCCTCCTCGGGTCTCGTTCCGGCACGAGGTCCTGCCCATCCTGACCAAAGCGGGCTGCAACTCGGGCGGGTGTCATGGAAAAGCAGAGGGACAGAACGGCTTCCAACTCAGCATTTTCGGCTTTGACCCGGTTGCCGATCACGACGCCCTGGTCAAACAGTCCCGGGGACGACGGGTCGCCCTGGCCACTCCAGCCAGCAGTCTGTTGCTGCAAAAGGCGACCGGCGAGATGCCCCACGGTGGCGGAGCCCGTATCGAGGCCAACAGCATCTGGAGCCGCCGACTGCTGCGCTGGATCAGCGAAGGAGCCCGACTGGACGGTGAGGAGGGTACCCGCATTGAATCGATTGAGGTCACTCCACCTGAGGTCGTGATGCAACCCGATTCCCATCAGCAGATCCAGGTTACCGCCATCGACACAAAGGGCCAGCGGCGCTGCGTCACCGCCGAAGCGGAATTTCGCTCCAACGCGGAATCGATCGCCGGCGCTGACTCGAAGGGACTGGTTTCCGTCAGCCAGACCCCCGGCGAAGCAGCCATCCTGGTGCGCTTCATGGGGCAGGTTGGAGTTTGCAGGGTCACCCTGCCCCAGCCAAGAACGGCCGGCAAACGTCCGCCAACCAACAACTTTATCGACCGGCATGTTTGGAACAAGCTCGAGCGACTGGGGGTCACGGCCAGTGAATTGACCGATGATGCTACCTTCATGAGGCGGGTCTACCTCGACACCATCGGCACCTTGCCCAGCGAAACGGAAGCCAGGAAATTCCTGGAAGACAGGACTGGCGACAAGCGGAACCGACTGATCGATCAACTGCTGCTTCGGGACGAGTATGCCGATTACTGGGCCATGCGGTGGGCCGACATACTGCGCGTGGACCGGGCGATCCTCGGACCCCAGGCCGCCTATGGCATGACGCGATGGCTCCGCCGACAGATCAGGGAAAACATCCCCTACGACCAGTTCGCCCGCCAGGTGATCACCGCGCGGGGATCGACTTCCGGTGAAAACCCGGCGGCCTTTTACCAGGTTCACAAGGATCCGGAGATGCTGGCTCGCTCGCTGAGCCAGATCTTTCTGGGGGTAAGAATCGAATGTGCCCAGTGTCATCAGCACCCGTTTGAAAAATGGGGGCAACAGGACTACTTTGCCTTTTCCGGTTTTTTTACGGGGGTCCAGCGAAACAAGTCTGCCGCGGGCGGGCTGAAAATTGTTTCCACCGCCGGAACGGACCTGAAACACCCCCGGACTTCCTTGCCCGTTCCCACGGCCGGGCTGGGCGCTGAGCCGGCTGATTTTGATGGCGGGGTCGATCGCCGTGAAGTCCTGGCCGACTGGTTAACATCACCCGGGAACCGGTATTTTTCCCGGATGATCGCCAACCGGCTCTGGGCCCATTACATGGGACGCGGCCTGGTCGAACCGATCGACGACCTGCGTGCCACCAACCCCGCCACCAACGAGCCGTTACTCAACGAGTTGGCCCGGGAACTGGTGAAAAACAGCTACGACCTGAGGGCCCTCACGCGGGCAATCCTGCAATCCCGGGCCTACCAACTGGCCACCACGACCAATGATTCCAATGCCCGTGACCAACAGAATTTTTCTCACGCCAGCTGGAAAGCCCTGCCAGCCGAAGTGCTGCTGGACGCCATCTGCCAAGCCACCGGGATCGCCGAACGGTTCAACGGCTGGCCGGAAGGCTACCGGGCGATCCAGGTCTGGGACAACCGGATGCCCTCCTATTTCTTTCGCATTTTCGGCAGACCGCAGAGGGTGACCGTCTGTGAATGCGAACGTGGGAACGAACCGAGTATCGCGCAGTCGCTGCACCTGATGAACTCGCCGGAAACCGTACGCAAGATCCGTCATCGTGACGGTCGGGCTGCCCGGCTGGCCGCTTCCGGCCTGTCGCCGGAACGGATGATCGAACAGCTCTACCTGGTGACCCTGTCACGTAAACCGGCGGACGCTGAAACCAAACTCATGCTGCAGGCTTTCCGGGAATCGGGAGACCGACGGGTCGCTGCAGAGGATGTCCTCTGGACGCTGCTGAACACCAAGGAATTCATCTACAATCATTAATCGCCATCCGATTGACCGGAGAGCCAATCATGTTCAACATTCCCTTTGGAAAAAATCGCCACTGTGATGGACTTGATCGCCGCGACGCCCTGCGATTGGGCACCACCGGCCTGCTGGGAGGATTGGCACTGCCATCCCTGCTGGAACTGGAGGCCACAGCGGCAACGGCCTTTGCGCCCCGCGCCAAGGCCTGCATTTTCCTGATGCTCGAGGGGGGCCCCAGTCACATCGACATGTGGGACCTCAAACCGGATGCACCGAGGGAAATCCGGGGACCCTTCCATCCGATTTCGACCAATGTTCCCGGCACCCAGATCAGCAACATCCTGCCCCAATGTTCGAAGATCGCCGACAAGTACACGATCATGCGTTCGCACAGTCACCGGGACAATGCCCACCAGACGGGGCGTCACTGGGTGCTGACCGGCTATCCTCCCAGCTTTGCAGATGGTCAGGCAAAAGGGATGCCCTTCAACGAGCTCTATCCGTCCATCGGCTCGATCGTCTCACGTGAACTGGGTCCGGGTGGAGCGGCGCCACCCTACATCGAAATGCCCAACCCGCTCGGCCCGGGGGGACCCGGTTTTTATGGCTCGCACTACGCGCCCTTCACCATCGAAACCGATCCGGTTCAACCCGATTTCGAAGTCCGGGACCTGAACCTGGCCGAGGGCATTGATGCCACCCGGTTTCAGCGCCGGCAACGCCTGCTACGGGGAGCGGAAAAGCTGGGCATCCAGGGAAACCCGGGAGGGCGTGCTCAAACCATGGAGTCCTATTATCGGAAAGCGATGGAATTGGTCACTTCCCCAAAGGCGAGGAAGGCTTTCCGGATCGATGAAGAAAAACCCCAGGTCCGTCAGCGTTACGGGCACACCTCGATTGGTCAGTGTGCGTTGCTGGCCCGTCGACTGGTCGAGGCGGGCAGCCGCTTTATTGGTATCGACCATGGAAGCTGGGACACGCACGTGGACAACTTTACCAGTCACGAAAAGGCATTGGTCCCTCCTACCGACCAGGCATTCAGCGCGCTGATCACGGACCTGGACGACCGGGGTCTGCTGGATGAGACGCTGGTGATCATGATGGGTGAAATGGGACGCACTCCCAAAATCAACACCAACGCCGGTCGGGACCACTGGTCCCAGTGCCAGACCGTGATCTTTGCCGGAGGGGGTGTCAAACGGGGAGCCGTTATTGGTGCCAGCGACCGGACAGCCAGTTTCCCGACCACACAACCGTACGGCATCCAGGATTTGCTGCGAACGCTGTTTCACCTGATGGGGATCGATGCCAGCCGGACCTACCACACCCCCCTCGGCCGCCCCGTCCCGATCGTCAACGGTGGCAAGGTGATCAAGGAACTCCTGGCCTGAAATTCTCATGAAAAAGAATCCAACCCCATCGGTGTTTCTTCCACTTGGCCTTGGGCTGTTCCTGGTCCTGAACGCCACCGCACAAAAACCTCCCGAACTCGGATACGTCTATCCGCCTGCGGTGACTTTCGGAAAAACCGAGGTTCGGTTGGGGGGCTACGATTTCACAGGCGACATGCAGTTCTTCGTTCACAAAGAAGGCATTCAGCTGCAGGTCCACGGTCCGCCCGGGCCCTTTTTGTTGCCCCCGCCGCCCTACTGGTTTGGTGAAAAGGGGCGGCTGGCAGCCCTGCCGATCCCCCGGGAAATCAGGGCGACGCTGACGATTCCGCCCGACCATCCGCCCGGTCCCGTTCGCTGGCAGGTCGCCAATGCCAACGGCTCCTCAACCACCGCACTCTTTTACGTCAGTGATATCCGCGAAGTGGTGGAGTCCCGCTACCGGACGGATCCCCAGCAGCTGAAATCCCTGCCCGTTGGAGTCAGCGGCCGACTTTCCCGGATTTCAGAAATCGATCGCTACGGATTCCGGGCCACTCGCAGTGGTCCGATCACGGTCGAGCTTTTTGCCCGGTCACTGGGAGCCAATTTCAACGGGGTGATCGAGGTTCGCAATCAGTCCGGAAAGCTCGTGGCCGACGCGGCCGATACCGAGGGAACCGATACCGGGCTGACCTTTGTGGCAGAAGCCGGACAGAATTACAGGGTCCACCTCCATGACGTCGATTTTCGTGGCAACCGGGCGTTTGTTTACCGCCTCGCCATCAGACCCGGGCCCCGGGTGGTGGCGACACTCCCGGCCGTCGGTCAACGGGGAACCCGTCGGGAAGTGGAATGGATTGGCTTGGGACTGGCCAGCGGCAAGCCCCGGCTGGAATCGATCCGGCGGGAAATCGCTTTTCCTGGTACCGGTTCGCCGGACACCCTGGATTTCCTCCTGGAGACATCCTTCGGTACCGTACCCCACCGGTTCCCTCTCGACAGCCAACCTCAGCAGGTGCGATCCGACAGCCTCACGCCCCAGCGGTTGTCCCTGCCTGCGGGGGTCAGCGGGCGTATGAAACGAGCGGGGGCCGAATTTGTCTGGGCCGCCCAAAAAGGAAAACACTACTGCCTCGCGGCCCGATCGCAGGCCCTGGGAGGCC
>JAYZFP010000049.1:0-22224 GCA_036336715.1 Planctomycetota bacterium | reverse complement strand
TCTTGCAAGTCATTTCCACGAATAGTTGACAACAGTAATGGGTCAATCAGTCCGCGGTGTTTGGAGGGTGTATGGCCAAAAGCCATTCCCCCCGCGCAACTGTTGCAGTTGATTACCCGATAGTATTCTTCGGTCCGAGTTGAATACGAGTTGCTTCTTTTTTTCCGATTTTGTCGATCTTCGCGAAAATTGACATTGCATCGATCGTGGCATTCGAAACGTTCGAGGCGTTAAAGTTTGCCCATTTTTTCTCGAACCCTCGATGGACCGCGGGATTGTTGGTGACCGGCGTTCCAATGGATCGAGGCAGTGTGAAAAGGGGCTCCGGGCAAACTGGTCAGGCTCAGAACAGGCCTAGTCGTAAAGACGACTCATGCTGGCAATCATCTCAGCCGCTTTTTTACGGGCAGAGGCCGGGGAAAGGATTTCCGCTTCGGCGCCCAGAGAGAGAACACGGGGAATGATTTCCAGTTCGTGGGAGGCCTGGATTTTCAGCTCGATGCTACCGTCCTCCAGCGGAAGGACTTTCTGACTGGGATGCCAGGGGTCCTCGATGACCCATTGGGCTGCATATTCACTGACCCGGATTCGGAAGTTCTTTGAATTGCGACCTGAAAAAATACCCACACTCTGCGATAGGTGGGTGGCCAGGTCGAAATTTTTTGGTGGTTTGAACCATTCATCCAGGGCCGTTACCTTTTCGAACCGATCTAGTTTCCAATGACGGACATTAGCGGAGGTGTCTGTCGCTGAAAATTCCGCATCCGGAATCTTCGCAATGATGTAGAGGCTGGACTGGTAAAAAACAATGGCCAGTGGTTCCAATTGCCGAGTGGCGACCGGTTTGCCGACCGGTTGATAAGCAGCCTCGACCACACGATGTTCCAGGATAGCCCGGTTGAAGGTCTTGATCATGCCGTCGTGCTTTTCATAGGACTTTGCCGGAGTGCCCAGAACATGCAGCACCTGTCGATATTTTTCGTAATGATCGGTGACCGAACTGGGGAGTTCCTCCTGGATCTTGTTCCAGAAGGACTCGATCCCGATCCAGAAGGGAGTTCCGGCAAGTGGGTAGAGCAGGTCCCTGCCGAGTGAGAGAGCGATCAGCTCGGTTGCCGAAGCGGTGATCCGGTAGGTGGATTTTGCACGGGGACCCAGTTTCCAGACACGTCCCCGTCCGGAATCATGGACATCCACGTCGATACCGGCCGCCTGCAGAGCCTCCAGGTCGCGACGGACACTCCGGGTGTGGAGGGATTTCAGGCCCAGTTCATCTACCAGGTCGTCCCGGATTTCTTCAAGTGTTTTTCCATATCGAACTCTTTCAAGGATTTGCAGAATCTTGTGTTGGCGAATCAGCTGTTCATTACGAGCCACGATGCACTCCCTGGCAATATGGTTGGGGCTGACAATCTGGATGGGACTTGCTGGTTGAATGGCACCCAGGGTGGCAACCCGGGTCCGCCGATTCAGTTGTCCGCAAAAACAGTTATATTGTGACCGGTTCGGGACCTTTCGAATACCAGCATCCCGTTTGGGAAGACACCTTCGGTCAACGGATAATCGATGGCAAAGCTCTATTACTACTATTCGGCCATGAATGCCGGAAAAAGCACGACCCTTCTGCAGTCTGCCTATAATTACCGCGAACAGGGGATGAAGCCTGTGATCTACAAGCCCCGAATCGACGATCGGAGTCCCCCGGGTAAGGTGACGTCCCGGATTGGACTCTCGGCGGACGCCATCGAATTTGGTGAGGATTTTGATTTTTTTGTCGAGGTCCGGAACGAATTGCAAAATGATTTGATCCACTGCCTGCTGATCGACGAAGCCCAGTTCCTGACCCGGAAACAGGTTTTGCAATTGACGTTGGTCTGCGATCGACTCGATGTTCCGGTTCTGTGCTACGGAATCCGCACCGATTTCCAGGGGGAACCTTTTGAAGGGAGTACCTACCTGCTGGCCTGGGCGGAAGAAATGGTGGAGGTGAAGACCATTTGCCGAAGTGGTCGCAAGGCAACGATGAATGCTCGTCTGGACGAGGACGGGAATCGGGTCTGGGAAGGGGACCAGATCGATGTCGGCCATCATTATGTCCCCATGAGCAGGCAGGAATTTGAACTGCTCAGGGTGACCCCGATCGATTATCCGCTCCCGGACGAAGTCACTCCCGATGGCAAGCGTCAGCCGCCGGTGTCGAAATCGGAATGCTGAAATCACCCCGTGCAACAAGGGAAACCCTCGGGTGGAGTCATGATCCTGATTCCGGCATTCCAATCTCTGCGATTTTCAAGTCCTGTCCCGCTGTCCTGGATGGCTCATTGAAGTGATTCCAGTTCTTCCCATCTTTCAAAGGCAGAGACCAGGGACTGGTTGAGTTCATCGAGACGACGCTGGTCCGACGCGATGGTTTCCTTGGGCTGCCTGAAGTAATCGCCGTCAGCCATCTTTTCATGCAAGTTGCCGATTTCTGATTCCAGGCTTTCAATCCTCGCAGGCAGTTCCTGCAATTCACGGGTCTCGCGGTAGCTGAGTTTTTGTCGATCAGGCCGTTCTGGAGTCGCTGCCGGGTTCGTTTTGGCCGGCTTGGCGGATGAAGGGGCGGCGGCGATCGTCTTCGAGGAAGCTGATTGGCGGATCCAGTCATCGTAGCCCCCGTCATATTCCCTGACATTGCCGTTCTCAAAAACGATGGAACTGGTGACCACATTGTTCAGAAAGGTGCGATCGTGGCTGACCAGTAAAACGGTACCCTCGTATTCGACCAGTTTTTCCTCGAGCAATTCCAGCGTTTCGGCGTCCAGGTCGTTGGTTGGCTCATCCAGAACCAGTACGTTGGCCGTTTTGGCAAACAGGCGTGCCAGCAAAAGCCGGTTTCGTTCCCCCCCTGACAGGTATTTGACCTGGGTCCTCGCTCTCTCGGGAGGAAAAAGAAAATCCTGCAGGTAGCCAAGGACATGCTTCGATTTTCCGTTCAACTGAATTGTTTCGTATCCATCAGCGACGTTGTGTTGGACCGTTTCCTGTTCATCGAGTGTTCCCCGCAACTGGTCGAAGTAGGCGATTTCAAGATGGGTTCCCAGGCGAACCTTGCCGGACTCGGGTTTCAGTTTTCCCAGCAACAGGTTGAGAAGCGTCGTTTTGCCGGCTCCATTGGGCCCAATCAGTCCGACTTTGTCCCCCCGCAGGATTTCCGTTGAAAACCGCTGTACGATCGGCTGGGCTCCGTAGCTGAAAGTGATTTCTTCGACCTCGGCAATCAGGTTTCCGCTCCGCTGCCCCGTCTGGATCTGAATGCGGGCGGTACCCATCTTGTCTCTTCGCTGGCTTCTTTGCACTCTCAGATCTTTCAAGGCTCGAACCCTGCCCTGGTTTCGTTTTCTGCGAGCCTTGATTCCCTTTCGGATCCAGACTTCTTCCTGGGCCAGCTTCTTGTCAAACAGGGCGTTCTGTTTCTCTTCCGCCTCCAATGCCGCGTTTTTTCGTTCCAGGAATTTGTCATAGCTGCAGGACCAGTCAAAGATCTTTCCCCGGTCAATCTCCAGAATACGGTTGGCCAACTTTTGCAAAAACGCCCGGTCGTGCGTGACGAAAAGCAGCGTTCCCTTCCATTTGACAAGGAAATCCTCCAGCCATCGGATGGCACCGATATCGAGATGGTTGGTCGGTTCGTCGAGTAACAACAGGCTTGGCTCGGAAACCAGGCATTGGGCCAGCAGGACACGACGTTTCATTCCAGATGACAAAGCTTCAAACCGATCTTCGGATTGCAGTTCCATCCGCGAAAGAATCTTGTCCACGCGGTTCTGAACCGTCCATTGTGGATCTTCCTGTCGATCCGCCAGTCCCGAACTGACAATCTCCGCGATCGTGCCACGCGTGTCCCGCGGTACTTCCTGGGGGAGTTGGGAGACCGTGGTGCCAGTTTCAAAAAGAATTTGGCCATGATCGGGATCAAGCTGCCCGGAAATCAGCTTCATCAGGGTCGATTTTCCAGCGCCATTTCGACCGAGAAGGCCAATTTTCTGGCCTTTTTCGATTGCGCAGCTCACATCTTCCAATAAGGCGGGACCGCGAAAGCGTATCGAGATGTCATCAAGGGAGACCAGGGGCATACGTGTTCTGGCGAACTCATCCGTGCAACCCGGATGGAAAAGCAGGGGAAACCGCTTTTCCAGATTTTTGGGCTTCTTTTGGAGGAAGAGTCGCAAGTCCTTTTGTTTAAATTGTTTAGGTGTTTTCCCGATTTGCGAATTGTTTGTGACAATTGCAATCTTCTGGCAACATATTAAGAGATGATCGTGAATATGGAAATTGCCGAAGAGACCAACTCTCTTGTTGTCGACGCCGCTGCAGGTTCTTCGACCGCTTTTGCGGAGCTGGTACGCCTGCACCAGGCAACCATACGACACTTTCTCGCCCGCTTCAGCAGGGACGGCGACGTGGTGGATGACCTGGCGCAGGAGGTTTTTCTGACGGCCTTCCGCAAGCTGGGCGACTTCAAGCAGGAATCGACCTTTCGACCTGGCTGCACGGGATTGCCAGGAACAAGGGATTGCATTTTCTCAGAACGGAACGAAGGCGAAAAGAACGGGAAAAGAAATCATTTGAGGCGGCTGTGCTGGAATGGAAATCATCTGTCCTGGCCGAGGAAACGAGTGAGGACCACCAGCGGTTCCTCGATTTTCTGAATGATTGTCTTTCCCAGTTGGCCCCCACCGGTCGCCAGGTGTTTGACGAATACTATTTTCAGAGAAAAACGGCGGATGAAGTTGGCCTGGGCCTGAACAAGGGTGGGGGGGCCATTCGCATGATGCTTGTGAGGATCCGACGCGCCCTGCTGAAATGTTTGAATCGGAAACAAAATTTGACGGAACCCGGTTGTTGACGGCCAGTAAGACATGGATCAAAAAAGCCAAATCTTGAATGCCGTTCAGGCCCGCCTCGAAGAAAGGTCCGATTGCGACCTGACAGGAAACGATCTGCAGGCACCTGGCCTGTCGCAAAGCGAACTGCTGGACCAGGTAAAGCAACAGGGAATGGAACGGCAGATTGCCGAGGATTCCCAGGTCGACGGCATGCTGCGAATCATGACCCACATTCAGGAGAGCGAGTCAGCCTTTGTGAATCGGGTGCTGGATAGTGTGGAATTGGATTCATACGGGAAACCCGGCACGTACGGCGACTTGAAACCTCCGGCCATTCCGGTCCAGTCCGCTGCGGAAGAACGGGGATGGCCAACTTTACTCGACGAATTCTCTGAGGGAAGGGCTGATTACGGAGGGAAGGAAATCCGGATACGTGAAAAAACGGATCAGCCTCCGCGTGTACCCACCCGCAGGCAGTTTGAAAAGAGGTCGCGGCAAAAAAAACAATGGCACTTGGGCGTATCGATCGGAGTTTCATTGTTGGTGGTGGCCGGGATCGTTTTTGCTCTTGGCCAAAGACCGGAACGCCGACCTCAGCAGGTGGAAAACCGGAAGAACACCCCGTCGCAGCAGTTAACTGGAAAGCCGACCGGCTTGAAAAACGGGCAAGGGACGTCTCCCGGTCGCTCGGGGAAACCGGATCAGCGGCGCAGTCTGGTCTCTTCGCAAAACGACGGGATCGGGATGGAAGCTGCCCACAAACCTGAGGAACAGCAAAAGACTCCTGCCCGAAACCCCGCGAATTCCGGGAACAGGAGTTATCCGGGAAACCAAATGGCACAACGGGATGATGAATTGCCTGAGAATCTCAACCCGGATCAGCCGGACACTGAAAAAGCACCTGCCGGTGATCGATCGTCCTGGAGTTACGTGGCTCGTCTGGTTCAATCTGAAAATGCCCAGTGGTCGGCTGCTCCCCCTGAAATTGTGGGACGCGAAAAATTGCAACTGAAAAACGGGAAAGTCGATTTCGAACTTGCCAATGGCGTTCTTCTTTCGTTGCAGGGTCCTGCAGAGCTGGAATTCCTTTCCCCACGCAAGCTGCGGTTGCAGTCGGGAAAAATTTCCGCCCGGGTTCCCCCGCAGGCCGTGGGTTTCACCGTGAGCACACCCGCCTCAAGAGTTGTGGATTTGGGGACCGAATTTGCCGTCTCCGTTGAACCAACGGGAGCCACGGGTGTCCGGGTAATCAGGGGAGAGGTGGAGGTGGAGCCTGTATCCCAAGCTGGGGCGATTCGGGGAAACCGGGCGGGAACCGGTTCCCGCAAGTCAAATGAAGGCAAATGGAACCTGCGTGCCGGGGACTTCAAGTGGATCGATGAGCTCGGTGTGGGCCACGACTGGAACCTGACTGTTCAGCTGGATTCCAGGGGAAGGGGGAGTCTGAGGATCAATGGCCGGGAGATTCCGTTATCTGACAAGTCGGCTCTGGATGTGGCAAAAAAACAGATCCGGGAGGAGTTCCTGAAATTCGAAAAGGAGTTTGTGTCGGGGCCCGGTGCCGGTGCCTTCCGGGGAGTGATTGACATGGGTGGCAAACGTGTCCGGTTCGAAGATTCCCGGGAATTCGAGAATGCCAGACGGCAGGCTAACCGTCAGATGCAGGGTCTCCAGGAGATCCTTGAGCATTTTCAGCCGGAAGAAATCCTGCGACGGGGGATTCGTTCATCCAATGGCACGTTCCGGATCGGGAATGGAACGCATTCCGGTTCTGCCTCCGGTGGTTTTCAGTTTGGTTCGGGTTCCTTTGGGGTGACTGGTAAATCTGAGGGAAGCACTCAGGATGCGAAACGCGATTTCACCGATCCCGGAAAAAAATGACCCAAATCGCTTATTGAAAAAACTGTTGTGACAAGAGCGGTCCGGCTATATTGATCGGGATGAGTTTTGCCAAAGCCGGGAAGCCATGAAAGCCCTTTTTTGCCCACAGCTTTTTCACCTGTCGCTGCTGGTTCTGTTGTTGGGTGGATTGCCATCGAGCCATTTGTTGTGTTGCAAACTCTGTTCGCAGCAGCCGCTTCGAGTGTTGCCACTGGAAGTATTGGGTGGAGAGGTTTGGGTTTCTCCCAACCTGGAACAGCTTGCCAAAGCCACCCGGCGGGTGACCGTCAAGGTCTGGCTCAGGGAACAGTTCCTGGGCAGCGGCGATTCGTACCGGAAGCGGACTCGGGAGTTTTCAGAGAGTGGTCGACTCCTGATGAGAAAAAGAGTCGTTGCAACGCTGCAGGAAATCAGCCGCCGATCTTTTGACCGTCTGAAAGGTCCGCTGGAGCAGCTGGTCGCCGATGGAAAGGTATCCGGTGTTGAAAAGCACTGGATCGTAAACGGTTTTTCCTGCACAACCACGGTCGAGAACATTGACGCTTTGAAGGGGCTGCCAGGTGTCAAACGGATTTTTGTGGCCCGGCCCCCGTTTGTCCGCAGCAATTTTTCCGATCCACCCGCGATGGGACAACTGAGGAAATTCCGGCCTGAAAAGTACGACCCCGCGCGGTATTCGCACCCCTGGTACATCCGATCCCTCCTTGCAGACCGGGTCTGGAAAGACCTCGGGGTGACCGGCAGGGGAACGCTTAACGTGGTCCACGATTTTAATTTTCACTTTCCCGAAAACCTGGTGGCCAACGTTTACCGCAACCCGGATGAAATCGCGGGCAACGGGCGGGACGATGATGGAAATGGCCTGGTCGATGATGTGCACGGGTTTAATTTCCAGCGGGGGACGGCACAGCTTTTCCTTTCGGAGAAGCAGACACCTCAGATGCTGCATGGAACCAGCTGTGCCAACATTATCTGCGGAACCGGAACCCCGAATCGTTCCTATGAATTTGGGATCGCTCCGGAAGGGCGGTGGGCGGGGGTGATTGCCGGCGCGAGGTTGGAAGCCGCGGTCGAGTGGGCAATTCTGCAGGGAGCGGATACGTACAGCATGAGTTTTTCCATTCCCAACCTGGGAGAGCTCCGTTCCCATTGGCGGAAAGTGATGGAACAGGGTTCTTTTTGTGGGCTCTTCTTTGTGTCGGGTGCCGGTAATTTTGCACAGTCCGCCCGGGTTCCAGTGCAGATGCGGACTCCCGAAGACATACCTGAGGTGGTCTTTGCGGCTGCTGGCGTGCAGCGTGACCTGAGCCGGACTCCTTTTTCCAGCCGGGGACCGGTGGAGTGGAAGACGGAGCATTACCGGGATGGCAGGGTCCAAAAACCGGAGGTCTGTGCCTTCAACATGGGGTTACCGCTGTTGTTGCCCGATGGAAGCCTGAGGCCAACAGCCCTCAATGGAAATTCGTTCGCCGGTCCCATGTTCTGTGGCGCCATTGCCCTGATGCTTTCCGCCGACCCGGACCTCCTCCCCTGGGACCTGAAGGAAATCATCACTTCCACTGCGACGGACGTCGGCGCACCGGGATTCGATGATGAGACAGGACATGGTTTGATCAACTGTTATCGGGCGGTCCGCGAGGTTCTGAGGCGGAAAGCCGTGCGGGAGGGAAAAGGGAGTGCCCGGTATGCCGGACGCCAGGAGGGGGATGAGCTGAATGTCAAGAAGCTGCAGAAGTCCCTTGAAAACCGGGTGGTTTTTGTTGCTTCGGTCCAGCCGCAGGGCAAAGCTGCCGCCGCGGGCGTCAAGCTCGGGGACCAGGTTTGGAGCATCGATGGCAAGCGGGTGGAATCCGTTTCCCGGCTGGTGCAGTTGGTTAGGGGCAGCGGGTCGGAAAGGGTGGAATTTGAATTTCTGCGGGGTGAGGTAAAGGTCTTGATCGAACTGCCCTCACAGAATTCGGGGATCCGTTTTGGGCAACGGTTTCTGGCACCCGTGTTCGAGTAGCTTCCGGGAGCTCAAAGGGTTGAAGCGGCGGACCGGTAGTGGAAGACCCAAGGCCCTCGAAAAGCCTGGGCTTGAGGAAATGAACGATCGGGTTTCCGGTTCAGAATTCCGTTTCCAGCAACTGCTGGTCAATGTAACGCGCGTGAGATTCCATGTAATGCTGCTTGACAGTTTCCCGCACCTGTTCCAGTTTGGGGAAGCCGTCGGAAAAGCCCGGAACCTCGGGGTCAATCGCCACTCGCGAAGTCTCGACAATGTGTCGGACCAGGTCCAACGGCGCCTCGTCACCTACGGCAAAACGAATGGTCGTGGGGGTCATCCCTGCCGCAGCCAATGCTTCATCATCCAGCTCGGAATGGGTGGTCAGGGCAGGGCAGCTGACAATGGTATTGGACTGTCCCAGGCTGATCATGTGACCAAAGGTGGGTGAAAGCGAATCAAAGAACCGGTGAAAGGCCTGCTTGGGGAGTGTGCCCATGCTGGTGGTGAACAGGGGGGGCGGCAGTTCCAGGAACAGGCTGTCACGGGCCAGTTCATGGTTGGGGTCATCGGGCAGGCTGCTGCAGGCGACATCAATACGTGGATGGGCACTGAGAAATTCTGCCAGGATCTTGGTGTTAATGCATTTCCGCAGCATCCGGATCGGCAGGGTCCGCATCCCCTGCATGACCTCGTAAGCGGCATCGGCGTTCAGGAAGGCTCCCTTGACGTAGTAGACATTCCAGAACATGGTGTCGCTCCAGTCCTTGTCGCCCACAGATTCTCCCTTGGGAAGGAACATCTCTTCATTGCGACCGATCACGCAACCGGCAATCACGCCACCGGTTCCTGACAGGTCCTTGGTGTAGGAATGGACAACGAAATCGGGGCGGGCCTCGACATCGTCGGTCTGGAGGGGGCGGTAAAGGAACGGGGTGCCTACTGTCGCGTCGAGTACGACGCGGATGCCCCGCTGGTGGGCATAACGGCAGATGCTTGGCACATCGAGCACGTAGCCATGGGGGTTGCAGGGCGATTCCAGGTAAACATAGATCTTTCTTCCCTCGGACAGCCGTTGGCTGTATTTTTCGTGGACTTCATCGACCACTTTTTTCAATTCGTCAACGGTGTAACCGTCGAAGGTCTCAACGGCGATCTCCAGGTTGCCCTGCTTGGCATACCAGTCGTGGATCAGCTGGTAAGCTCCGCCATAGATGTGGCGTGATTTGATCAGGATATCGTCCCGCCCAAGAATGTGGGACAGAACAGCATCGATCGCAGCCATGCCACTGTTGAAATTCCAGGCGAGGTACTGATCGGCGTACTTTCCCGCCTCAATGTCGACAATGTGATTGGCCAGGCAGATGCTGGTCGGGTTCAACAACCGGGAGTAGATCTCCAGCATGAAGTCGCGGCCACGAAAGGCATCTTCAATCCATTCGGCGCAGGCATAGATGTAAGTCGCCGTGCGGGTAATGATTGGCGTCGCCGAAAATATCGCTGTCACATTGTCAAAGACCGGGTAGGGGCCCTTGGAAGTCTGCGTGGACAGATTCAGGTCCAATGATTGGTAGCTCTTGCGAAAGGACCCCTGAAGTGTGTCGAGCAGCTTGGCCAGTTGGAACGAGAGGAACTTTTTGGCATTAAACCGCTTGACCCGATCCCCGTATTCCAGCTCGTGAATCGATTGCAACGAGATCTCCCACAGCTTTGCCAGATCGTCCTGGGTCTGGTACATCTTTTCCACGATCGAAAAGAGGGTCTTTCCAAACGGAGAATTCTGCTCGATGCCAAAATGATCGAGTTGCTCCCTGGCCAGGTCCTTTGGCAACTCCAGGCTAGTCGAGTTTCTTTTGGGCGAAAGTAGTTTCATTGCGTGTCAGTCACTCTGTGTAAGGAAAACGGGCGCCCGGGAAGCACCCTGTGGCGTATTGGACGGCAGGAGGGCGATCTTGCCAACCCCGTGCTGTCGGCTGACCGGCACTCGGTCCGATGGGAAGATGGTTCCAACAGCAGGTTGCCGTTATGATTGGCGGGACCTCCTTGAAACGAACTGGCCATCATGAACCGAAGAACAGCTTTGAAATCAACCGTTTTCAATGGACTGACTCTGCTGCCCCTCTTTTCGGCTGCCTGCTTTTTGCCAGTCTCCGCGGAGGACCTGCTCATCGTGGGGGGGAGGCGATTTGAGCTTTCGACTGGCGACCTGGTTTCCAACCGGGGCATTCTCATCAAAAAGGGGCTTTTTCATGCGATTGACGGGGAAACGGGTACCGCGCGGGGAGCCGCTGAAAAGGTTGGGGACAAATGGAAGCTCAAGGTTAGGAGAATCGAGCTGAAACCCCACCAGACGATCCTGCCAGGGTTGATCGATCTGCATGCCCACTACAACGTCAGGCTTTTTCGCAAGCGAAGAGAGGAGTTCCTGGTGATGCCCGTTGTCTACCTGGCCAATGGAGCGACGGTGACGTTTTCCTGCGGTGAGTATGATCCGCAGGGGATGTTGCAATTGCGAAAGGATCTGGAAGCGGGAAAAAAACGGGGACCGAGGTTGATCAACTCGGGGCCTTATTTCGGCCGCGCCCGGCCTGGCTGGGGACGCGAAAGAACAAAAGAAGAGATCGTGGCTGACGTGCGGAAATGGGCCAAAACGGCAGGTGGTTTCAAGGCCAAGTCGATCCGTGCTGATGAATTGCGGATTCTGGTAGAGGAAGCCCATCGGCATGGAAAGACGGTGACTGGGCACCTGGGTTCCGGTTTTCGGTCCACGGTGAATCCGCGGGATGCAATCGAAATGGGAATTGACCGAATTGAGCATTTTCTCGGTGGGGATGCATTACCGGCAAACCGGTCTGCGTATGGCTCGTTGCCGGGGGTGACGCCCGAGATGCCGGAAGTCCTGGAAATCATCCGGATCTACGTGGAAAAGGGGGTCTGGTTCGACGCCACCCTTTCCGCGTACGGATATTTTGGGGACCGGGGTGAGGAATTTGATCCGTGGCAGGACGAAAAGTCGTTTTTCACTCAGTACGTTCGCGACAAGCTGCGTGACAAAAAGAGGCAAAAGATCGAGGCTTTTGAAAAGATCTACCAGGTCAAACAGAAAACCATCAAAGCTTTTCATGATGCCGGTGGCAAAATCACTCTCGGAACTGACCATTTCAGTGATGGAACCTACCTTCCCGGTTTTGGTGTGCACCGCGAACTGGATGCTCTGGTGCGTAGTGGAATTCCCGAGGCGGAGGCCATCCGGATTGCCAGCATCAACGGGGCACAGGCTCTGGGGATTGAGAAGGACCATGGAAGTATCTCTGTCGGAAAAGTGGCCGACCTTTATATCATCAATGGCAACCCGCTGGAGAATATCCGCAACACGCGCAATGGCGTGCTGGTCGTGCGGGCTGGCCAGGTCCATGACTGCGGCAAACTCTTTGATTCGGTGCGTGGAAAACTGGGCCCCCGAAGCGAAGAGGAAGAAAAAGACTGGTAGCCCGTGGGATTTTCTGCTCCCGGGAATTCGGGTGTCGACGACTTGCCGGTCGCTGGAGGCTCCCAGCAGGGAAGCATTGGTTTTTTTCCCGGCGGCAGGCCAGGACCGTGAAAGCGGGAACGCTGTGCAAATTAAGGCTTTGCAAATTGAAGTATCGCGATGAAGTACCGCGGAAGCCATAACCGAAAGCAGATGCACGAAGCAGATGCACCAGGCAGATGCACCAAGCTCGAAGGGTTGAACCCCTTTTTTCACGCCCTTTCCGGGGGCGTTGTGGGCCCGACAGCATTGCTGTCGTCCGAATATCAGGAATTCCTTCAATAAACCGAAAAACCTGAAAGTTCCGCAAAGTTTGTCACGATAACAACCTTAGAAATAAATATTCGTTTCGAAGGATGCTTTCGTTATGTTGAGAAAACTAGTTCCCACGTCACTCTGCATGTTGTTGGGATTGTTGTCAATCAGTAGCACGGGATGCTTTAACGTGACCGGACCTTCGCTCGGTTTGCTCAGTATTCCCATTCCCGTCTCCCCGTATTACCAGGAGATGGCGGAGGACGAGTTCCGGGTCAAGGAGAGATATTCTCGCGTGCCCGTACTCGGGCCTTTGACCGCAGGCGGTCCGGCTGTGGCACTCGATCCGCCAAGTGATGAAGAAGTCATGTACGCCTTTGAAAGAGCACGACCTCAACAGGGCGGTGTTCCTTTCCTGCACGAGCGTCAGGTCAACGATGTCAGGATCATCAAGGAAAAGATCGCAGATTACATTGACCCTCCCAGGTTCATTCCCCTGATCGGGCCGGCACAGCTGCATCACGCACATTACAAGTGCACGATTTATTTCTCTGAAAAAACCATCTTTGGTTGGCCGGTTCCACACACACTCGAAGACGACGAAGCGGTAGAAGTGATCTACATCGATCACAACCACTTCCACATGGTTGGGAACGTCGATGGTGGCCCCAACAGCAACTACCCCCAGTAAAAATCTCTGAGTTCGAAGCGAAGTTGAGAGCCCCGGTTCAGGCGACCGGGGCTCTTTGCGTTGATGGGGTCCACTTTTTTGTCCGCCTGTTTTCCGGTCTGAACGGGAGCGGATGGAATCGCCACGCCGGGGGTCGAATTCCGGCTGCAAATCACTCCGCGATTCAATCTTTCAAAAGGTGGTCCATCCTGATTTCTTCGAGTTGCTGCTGGTGCCTGCGGGCGTGTTCCACGATAAAGGCAATCCACTGGTAGAGATTGATTTTGCCCAGTTGATGGACATTCATCGTGATTTTGCAAAGCAACCCTCGACCATCACGCATGCCATGAAGTGTTGCCTTGAGGTGGGTCGCCTGGTCGCGGATTTCGGACAGGAGATCATCCAGGGAACGGTTGCCGCAAGGTGCCATATGGTTCGGGTTTTTCCAGCGGAAGCTGCCCCTTTGGCCTATGGGGCGGATTCTGCCCAGTCCCATCTCCTGCTGGCCGGGCGCCAGAGGCTGCGTTTCGATTCGGCGATCGGCTTTTTTCTTCCACTTGTCGAGAGTCAGGATCAGGAAACGATTCGCCAGGGAAACATGTTCGAGGATTTCCAGCGGACACCAGCCCTGGTTTGAAAGGCGATGTTGCCCAAGGCTGGGCGAATCCAGGGGAAATGTGGTCAGATTAAAGAAAACCGAATCGATGGATTCGGCGAGTTGCCTGTATTCCCGGTCAAACATCTCTCAGGCCAACCTAACGCTACAGGGGACGAACTTCACCCGGGCAGGGGATCGATCCCGCCGGGATGAATGGAAAACCGGTTCCCGGAAATCGGAACAGGTGGCTGGAAAGGATCAGGATCCGAATTGGCGATAGAGGCCCTTCGGCTGCGGCAGGCCCGGTTTCAGATGCTTCCAGGTGTCACCCATTTCCCGCATTTCACGGAACTGGCTTCCCGGGTAGCTGATCGCCAGGTGCGGTGTGTCCAGTCGCTTTCCAGCCGCATGACGGGAATCCATTACTGTGTTCACGATCCCGCTGGTAAGCAGGGTTCTTTCTACCGGGTAGGGGGCGGAATGCTGTCGGAAATGGGTCTGAATCGCGTGCGACAAGGCTTTGAACAAGTTTCGGTTGTCCCAGGGACCGACATAAAATCGGCAGGACCGTGGTGCGGCTTCACCAGGCAGTTGACAGGCAAACAGCCAGCGGGTTGGGGTGACCTGGCGAATACCAAGGCAGGCCGCCCGGAAGCCATCCCTGTACTGGAGCAAAATTCCGTGGGCGCCGGCCAACAGCTCTTCCTGTTTCCAGCGATGGTCCGGCGCTACAGCCTGCAAGGCAGCATCCAGCAGTTTTCTGCTGATCTCTCCGGTCTCAATTTTTTTCGCCAAAGCCTCGCTGTCGAGAAACTGCACGCTGGCGACACCGGTTTCCTGTCCCTGTCGATTTTCTACCATCGACTGCAGGACCTCCAAGCCATGGAAATCATAGGATTCCACACCACCCCCGTGGATGGAAATAGCCTCCTCGATGGGCGCTCCTTTCGGCAATTCGAGCTTGGGAATTCTCTGGGCCAATGGGACGGAGCTGCCGGCCATCAGGGGACACTGATGCTTGCGGGCCGTTTCATACATTTCCCGGGACCAGTCCCAGCGGTAGGAAAGGTGTTTGTCATTAAAGATCGGCAGGCCGTGACTGCCTTTCCGGACTGCCTGGATGATTTCGTCAAAAAAACGCTTTCTCGGGTATTGGTGGCGACCAAGTTCATCATATGGGTAGTCGCCATGCTCCCCAATCGAAAGCACCGCATCCACCGCAGGTGCCTTGCCACCGAGGCAAATCGCTCCATCGATTGTGTCGTAAACCGGGATGCCGAAATCCTTCGACACCTGGCGGGCCATGTCCCCCTTGGGGAACTGGTCCACGTAAAAGGATGCGACTTCGACACCTGGATCGGTTTTGCGCCCGTTGAACATGTAGGGGTGGAGGAAGTTCTCCAGGATCACGTGTGCATGGGAACGATACGTCATCACAGTCATCACCACCGCTACCCGGGGCCGAGGCGGGGCCGTTGAGCGGATCGGTTTGGTGTCCCTCTGCCATTCGGAAATCGGCAAGGTGGCGGCGGCGGAAACAGAAAGGAAGTCCCTGCGTGCAACGTTCATTTTCGGTCCAGGTAATGGTCGGGAAACGTTGCCCAGTTTAGCGGAGTGGAGTTCGGGATGCGAACCTTTTGGTCTGGCAGAGGAAGTACGCTTCCTGTTGGTGTTGGCCGAACCGGGTGGGGTGTCAGCCACGAGGGATGCAAGCAGGAATTACCCCGATCGGTACGTTCGTTACATCTTGCCAGCTTGATGGATGGAAAGCGGTCGGTCAGTTCAGGCTGGCTGTGTTTCTTCGTCTGCCTGATTTTGTTGCGGCCGATTGTGTGAACAGGTTTTCCCCAAATCCACCCGGAACGAAACCGTGTGAAATACCCGTTTTTTTAGGGTTTGATGCGTTTTTTCTGTTTGGCTTTTCAATTCCGGCGGGACTGTTAGCCTATCGGTTTCCCAATGGGTGAGACCGCCGCTCGGTCGCTGACCGATCCTCGCCTTTTCAATAAGATAAGAATCCAATCCAGAGGATGGAAAATGAAATCCAGGGCGAAAACCGTCAAGACGGTGCGACAGAATTCCAAGGAAACCCAAACGGTTGAAGAGAAAGCCTCCACCGAAGAAACCGGCCAGGCGGAAACGCAGGGATTTGTCATTGCCGACCTCGAGCTGGATTCGGAACTTCATTCCCTGTCTTCCGAGCCATTTGTCGGCAAATGGAATGACCTGGTCAGCACGACGAACTGGGAAAAGGGGAGAATCATTCTCGAATGGCGTGAAGCATTGGTTGGCCGGGAAGCACCTGCATCCCAGTATTCTGACGAAGCCTGGAGTCAACTGGTCGGCGGTGTCACCTCCCAGCATGTCGGCAGACTGCGTCGTGTTTTCCAGAAATTTGGTGATTCCCGAAAGGATTACGAAGGTCTCTACTGGAGCCATTTTCACGCAGCCATTGACTGGAGTGACCCTGAACTCTGGCTGGAAGGAGCCATCCAGAACAGTTGGTCCGTTTCGCAGATGCGTAAACAACGTTGGGAGACAATGGGCAAGTCCCCGGACGAAAACCCGGAAAACTACCAGGTGATTTCAGCAGAGCTCGACGAAGATTTTGAGCCGGCAGTCAACCGTGAGCCGAACGAAAAAGGTGAAATTCCAACGGGGCCACGTGCGGAAGGGCCCGATTTTGGAGATGAAGAGAATCTCTCGGCGGGTGACCGAAGCACCCCATCGGAAGGATCGAAAATCTACAGTGAAGAGGATGGCGAAACCGTTGAATTCGTCAGACCGTTTGCCAACATCGGGGAGATGCCCGAAGATCTGGCAGAGGCTTTTGACGCCTACAAGCTGGCTATCATCCATCACAAAACCGAGCAGTGGCAGCAGATCTCCCGGGACGACATTCTGGCCAGTCTGGATGCACTCAAAGAACTCGCCAAAGCTCCCAGTGCCGAGGATGCCCCTTTCTGAGGTCAGCGGTTCGTATGGTGGGTGCCACTCAGCGTTGGCGCCACGCCGGCAGTTGGATTTCGTTTGGCAGGAATGGCGATTCAATCCTGCTTTCCCCTCAGATGGATTCCCTTCGGACCTGGCCCGACTGGGAACGGCTTGATCGAGGATTCAGTGAAGACGTGACGGGACCGTTCCCGCGAAGGTATGCGGAAAACGGTTACCGCCTCGTAAGGGATTCCTACGGAAGTGGCGACCGACCCATTGGATTTCCCCATTGGATTTCCCCATTGGATTTCCCTGAGCAGTGTGGACTGCCAACCGCTTGTTGACACGGAAATGAGTCGCTCAACCGGCCTGTCAGTTGCTCGTTGAACCTGTCAGTTGCTCATTGAACCTGTCCGTTGCTCACCGGCTTTGTGGAGCCGTCGACAAACGAGCCACCGGTTCGGTCATCCGAATCCGATCCTTTCGGGATTTTCAGGTCGATCCCGTCATGGTGAATGGATTTTTCAGAGAGAATCCGCCTTGGCCTTGGTTTCTTCCGCAAGCTGAATGTATTTCTGGTCCTGGGTCAGGGTCCAAGCTCGTTGGTAGGTGACGCTTAGTGCCGTGTAGTTGAAGACTTCGTTCGGTTCCAGTTCGACCGCCTTTTCACCGTGTTGGCAACTCTTTTCAGCGTCTCCCATCTTGAAATAAACCACTGCCAGTGCCGCATGGGCCCTGACAAAATCGGGGTCGATTTCGAGTGCCTGGTGGAGTTTATCGGCAGCTTCCTGGTACTTGCCTTCTCCGCGGAGTTGAAGCGCTTCGTTTTCAAGTTGGATTTTGTCTGACATGGCGAAACCGGTACCCGGGTGTTTGGTTTGAAAGAATCCAGTTTACGAATTGTAAAGGAAATGATCGAGCGGGTGCCCGGGAATTGACCGGCAGCTCTCGTGGCGGCTCACCCGGTAGCTCCGAGCGGGGCACCCCTCGGGATGGGAATGGGGAATCAGCGGATCGCTCGAATCGCTGCACGATGGGGGGCCGGGTATCCCTCGATCGTTTTTTCCGGGTCTTCGGGATCGAGAAAGTCCTCCAGCGATTCAAAGGTGGTCCAGCGGGTTTTTCGCTGCTCGTCCAGGGTCGTTTTTTCTACGGAAAGAACTTCCAGTTCACGGAAGCCGGCCCGCAGGATCCAGTTTTCCAGGCATTTGACGGTGGGGACAAAGAAAACATTCCGTGCCTTGGCGTATCGATCTTCGGGGAACAGGGCCACCGGTGAATTTCCGGGGATGATCTGGCTTTCGATAATGGCCTTGCCGCCGGGGCGGGTCGCTTTCCAGAGATCTTTCAGGATCTGGAGCGGGTTTTTTTGGTGGTAGAGGATTCCCATGCAAAGAACGACGTCAAAAATCTCGTGAAAACAGTCCAAATGTTCCGCTCCCATCAATTCGATTTGAAGGTCGGGACGCTGGCAGAAATGCTGCATCAATTCAAACTGCAACAGGAAAGGAACCGACGGATCGAGTCCAATTCCCAGGGCAGGGTTTTGAGCCGCAGCCCGAAACAGGTAGTAACCGTTTCCGCAACCGACATCGAGGATCTTTTGGCCCTGCAGGTCGCCGAGCGCCTGCTCGATTCGATTCCATTTCTGGTTGGATTGCCATTCACTGTCAATTTCAAGATCGAACAAACGAAATGGGCCTTTTCGCCACGGCATCAACCTCTCGGCAATCGATTCAATCATTGCCGTGTTTTCCGGACTCAATTCAAATTCTGCCCGGCAGGTTACCCAGTCCTCGTCCAGGCTGACCTCGGTTTTTCCCGCATCAGCAGCAATCGAGGGGAGTCCCGCCAGTGATTTGGTGATCGGCCCCCAATGCCGGGAATGCGGCCACGCTGCGCGCTCTGTACGAATTCGATCCAGTCGATCACAATCAACGGCATCGCGTATCGGTTCCAGGATATCCGGGCGGTTCCAAAAGCTCATCGAATCATGCGATCTTGTAGAATCATGCGCTCTCGCAGGGAGCCGGTCGGGCTGACTGCTGAGGAGTGGTTTTCAGGATTGAATCGCAGAAGCGGGCCTGCCTGATCGAGGCTCCCGCAGGGAGTGATGAGTCAGGTGGGTGGGATCAATGAATGTTTGCCCGGTTTTCCCGGATTTTGAAAAAAGTGTATCCACGAATCAATCCACCACCAGCCCAATGGCCGCCCTGAGACGCCACAGCGATTGAATCGATCCGTTTTAGCAAGTTTCCTTTTTCATTCCAGACCCGTTTTTCCTTTTGCCAGCCGGTAAGTTTCGAGTCCTTCATGTCAAAAACCGATCAACTTTTTCGACAACAGCATCCAGACACGGGTGAGTTTACCTTTGACGAGAATGTCGCGGAGGTGTTTGATGACATGATTTCCCGCAGTGTACCGCTGTATTCGGAGGTCCAGGAACTGATTCCCCTGTTGGCGGAAAGGTTTGACCACGACCCGATTCGAATTGTGGATCTTGGTTGCAGTACCGGGACGTCGTTGGTCCGCCTTGCCGAGCATCTGCCGGATCGTGCCCTGGAGTTGATCGGGGTCGATAATTCCGAGGCGATGCTGGAACAGTGCCGGAAAAAAATCAGTCAACTGGGACTGGGTGACCGGATTACCGTTCGCCAGGGCGATATCAGGAATTACGATTTTGAGGATGTCTCGATCGTCTTGATGAATTACACCCTGCAGTTTGTTTCGATCGATTCGCGGCAGGATTTACTGGTTCGTATCCGCAAGTCCCTCAAGCCGGGTGGGGTTCTCGTTCTCTCCGAAAAATTTGTTCACGACGATGTGCAACTGGATCGTTCGCTTGTGGAACTTTATTTTGAATACAAACGCCGCAACGGCTACAGTGAGCTTGAAATTTCACGCAAGCGGGATGCGCTGGAAAACGTGCTGGTTCCATTTTCGGTGCGAGAAAATGAAAACCTGCTTTCTGCGGCGGGTTTTGAGGAAGTCGAGCTGATATTGAAATGGTTCAACTTCGGAACCTTTCTTGCCCAGGCCAAAAACTAGTCAGGAGGATGCCATGATTCGCGTTGGAATTGGCCACGATACACATCGCTTGGAGGTGGGGGGGCCGTTGATTCTGGGAGGGATTTCCATCGATCATGATCTCCACGCTGTAGGCCATTCCGACGCTGACGTTTTGCTGCATGCTATCACCGATGCCTTGTTGGGCGCCGCGGGTTTGGGCGATATCGGAGAGCTTTTTCCCAATCAGGACCCCGAAAACAGGGGTAGGTCCTCGGTGGAGATGCTGAAAATCGCATTCGCTAAAGTCAAAGTGGCCGGTTTTTCGATAATCAATCTGGATTGTATCGTTTTTGCGCAGCGACCCAGGCTGTCACCACACAAGCTGGCCATCCGGCAACGGATCAGTGAAGCTCTCGACATTCCTGTCGATCAGGTAGGACTGAAAGGAAAAACGGGAGAAGGGGTAGACGCTGTGGGAACCGAAAAGGCGATCCAGGCCCAGTGCGTGGCATTGCTGCAGACGGGGTAAAACCAGGCCGTCGCTCGGTGCCACACCGGGCAGGAATGGGAACCGACCCAAGGAATCAGGGCCCAATCGCTGCGCCACCGGTGGATCCTGTTGTCCACTGGTTACCCGGTAAATGGCCACCCAGTGAAACGCCCCCAATCAATCTTGCCCCCAATCATTCATTGGAAGCCGTTATAATCATCCGCTCTCGCCGTTCCCTCTACGAAGAACTTTAGCCGAAACCAGACCCATGTCCGCTGAAACCAGTGATTTTCCCTCCATCCAGATTTTCAACACCCTGACCCGCACCAAGGAGACCTTTCAAACCGTGGAGCCTGGCAAAGTCGGAATGTATCTTTGCGGTCCCACGGTTTACAAGGAAGCCCATATCGGTCACATGGTCGGACCGGTCATTTTTGACACGGTCAAACGGTACCTGAGCTATGTCGGTTACGAGGTCAACTGGGTGGTCAACATCACCGATGTCGATGACAAGCTGATTGCCGAAGCGAATCGGCGTGGTCTCTCGATGGCCCAGGTTGCGACGGAAATGACGATGGATTACTGCTCCAATCTGCTGGAACTGGGAGTCAATCAGATTTCCGCAATGCCCCGGGCGACGGAAAACATGGAGGAAATCATTTCCTTTATTGGTGAGTTGATTGCGAGTGATTTTGCCTACGAGGCTGACGGAGATGTCTTTTTCGACGTTCTCAAAGACGCGGAGTATGGAAAGTTGACCAATCGCAGCGCGGATGATCAGCAGGGCGAAGGTGGGACGGCGGCCGGGAAGAAACGGTCTGCGGCTGATTTTGCTCTCTGGAAATCGGCGAAGACGAACGAACCGTCCTGGGAAAGTCCCTGGGGGCCGGGGCGCCCGGGCTGGCATATTGAATGCTCTGCCATGAGTCGACGGATCCTTGGGAAGACCTTTGACATTCATGGGGGAGGACTGGATCTGACCTTTCCGCACCATGAAAACGAGATTGCTCAGAGCGAATGTTGCCACGGGGTTCCGATGGCCAATTACTGGATGCACAATGGCCTGATGCGAAAAGAAAAGGGGACCGGCAAGCTGGGAGGCAAGGCGGATCGTGCCCAGGAATCTGAGGCTACGGTGGATGACAAGATCAGCCGTTCCAAGGGAGCCGGCGGCCTGCGAGACCTGATTTCCAGTCAGACGGGAGAGCGGATCCGGTTCTTCCTGTTGCGTTCCCATTACAGGAGCACCATCGAGTTCGGCGACAAAGGCCTTGCGGAGGCTGGGACCGCCCTTGAGAAATTCTATACCTTTTTCGAGCGTTACCAGCGGGTAACCGGATTGTCTTTTTACCCCATTGTCGGTCTCGGCAGCGACGGGCAGTCCCTTGATCCCCGGGACTTTATCACAACGCTGTCCGGGGGAAGGATCGAGACTGGCGACTCCGATTTCCTGAAGAAAGTGGAGTCCCTGCGCAACGATTTTATCCAGTCGATGAACAATGATTTTGACACCAATGGTGGAGTCAGCGCGTTGTTCGGACTGTTGAGTGAACTGAACAAATTTGCCGACAGTCAAAAACTGGAAGAAGCTGCCTCCCGCTGTGAAACGAATGTCGCCGAATTTTCGAGAGGGGTGGAGACCCTGCGGGAATTGTCGGGAATCCTGGGACTGTTTTCCAAGCCGGTTCGCAAGGCAGACGAGGGGAGCGACGAGGGAGTTGTTGATGCGGTCATGCAACTGGTGATCAGCCTGCGCAACGACGCGCGGGCCTCCAAAAACTGGGACCTGGCCGACAAGATCCGGGATGGCCTGAGTGAAGCCGGTGTCGTTCTGGAAGACCGGAAAGGGGAAACCGGCTGGAAGGTCAACTAGCAAAACCCGCAAGATGCCCTTGCCTGAGAGCCCGTGACTGAGTACCCCGTGACTTGGTTAAGGCCAATGGTAAAAAACGAAACGGAGTTTTCCGGCCGTTGTCCGCTACTGTTGGGAGTTGTGATTTCCTCGG
>JAYZFP010000048.1:0-4643 GCA_036336715.1 Planctomycetota bacterium | reverse complement strand
GCCGACGAGGAATCGGTCAAGAGTCGCCTCAATGAACTGGCCGTGGCGGAGGCCGGGATCATTGAAAAAGGGGACCCTTTTGCCCGCATGCACAGTTAACCGCTGGGTGGTTCCTTTTCACGGGGCGTAAAGGGATCGGGGACTTGCCCATAGAGCATTTGCCTTTTCGTTTTCCTTCGTTTTGAAGACAGAAACCATGCTGATGGCCATGATCCAAATCCCGGTTTTTTTGAACAGGATCAAGCGAAGCGGAGGATTTCTGCTTTGGTCCGTTTTCGGGGCGGGGCTTTTTTTGGCAGGATGCGGCACTGATGAGGACGCCCGCAAAAACGACCGACCCGTTGAAGCGGTTCAAGCTCTTGATGCCAGCCAATTCCGGGGAATCCTGGACAGCGTGCTCGCAGCTGGCAAACGGTCCCAGTTGATTGAACTGGTTTCCAAACGGGAAATGTTTGGACGCGTTTTCCGCGATTTGAAGATAACTGCTGGCCAGCAGAGGAAATTGGAATCAGCCATCAACCGGGGTGGGAATCTCGCTGATATTGCCGACAACCTGTTTGAGACGTCAGGGCAGGGCGGGCAAATTACATTTCTTCGGCAGGAAAACCGGGAAGGCTCCTTTTCACTGCTTTACCGTATGGTCGAGAAAGACCCGGTTGAGGTCCAGTACTTCAGGTTTGACCTTGTTCGCACGAGCAGGAACAAAATCCGGATCGCCGATATCTACATGTTCCTCGAACAACAGTCATTGGTGTCCCTTTTGAGACAGCGGGTTTTGAGGCGATTGAAAGAAATCGATTTGTTGGAATCCAAATCGGGGCAGGACCTGAGCGAGCAGATCCTGGAGACCTGGCAAAAGACCGATTCCTATCAGCGGGCCGCCTCTTTGCTGATCGAGGGCCAATGGGAAGCGGCAGCCAGCTACCTCGCCGGTTTGCCCGAATCAATGCGCGGTGCACGGCCCTTCCTCTACCAGAGGTTGCTGGCGGCAAGGCACCAGGCGGAGGTGGATTTTGATTCGGTGGTGGCTGAAATTCGGAAGAGGTACCCGGATGAGATCCGGGTGGAATTCCAGGCCATTGGGTACTACCGGTCCAGGAATGCGAACCGGAAAACCATCCAGGCAGTTGATCGAATTTACAGTTCCATGCGGGATCCTTACCTGAAGCACTGGAAGCTGGACGCCCTGATCGAGTCCGGTGAGCTGGAATTGGCCCGCGAAATTATCGATCAATCGAAAAAGGAAAATTGGCGGCCCCGTTTGATCCTGGTGCATGAGCTGGAGCTGGCCGTGTCGCGGAAAGATTACCCACTTGCTTTTGCGGTATTGCAGGAATTGAAGGAACTCAAGATTGAATTGGAAAATATGGAACAGCTACCCCGATATGCAGAACTGCTAAAATCTTCAGAATATAGGCAGTGGAAGTCTGACCTGCGAAAATGATTTCTTCGGTCAAACCACTGCGTTTGGACAAGGATATTGGTCAAGGATATTGGAAAAGGTAATCCGGTGATGGTTTTTGAAGCCTGCCCAGTTGGATTTTCGGGGGTCACGTGATTCCACACAAACGGACAAATGTCGGAAATCGATGCCAGCAGAGGGATGCTCGGAAAAGGTGAAATCAAAAAAAATCAGTTTTAAAGTGGACATTGCCAATATCATCGAGTTGATGGGCAGTTCGCTTTACAGTCGAGTTGAAACTCCCATTCGGGAACTGATTCAGAATGCGCACGATGCCGTGACGCGACGCCGTCAGACGGATATCAGTTTCAAGGGGCGGATCCACATTCTGCAGGACGCCGATCGACAATCCATCTCTTTTGTGGACGATGGAATCGGTCTCACCCCTGACGAGGCGGAGAAGTACCTGGGGACCCTCGGGTTGGGAATCACCGGTTTCCTCAAGGGGCGAGGGTCTGCCGAAGACCGTCCCGAAATCAGCGGTAGTGGCAGCGGTCTGATCGGGCAATTTGGTGTAGGTCTGTTTTCGGCATTCATGCTGGCCGATCAGCTGATTGTCGAAAGTCGCTCGTCCCAGTCCGAAACAGGTGTCCGCTGGGAAGCGGGAGCGGGAACCGAAATTGAGATCAGTGAAGTGGATCGCCAGGAGATTGGAACCTCTGTCGAATTGTTGCTCAAGCCCGAATACAGTGAACTTTCGAAAAATGCTGAACTGCTGGAAGAGTCGATCAAGCTGTTCGCCGATTTTATTTCCGTGCCGATTTTTTTGAATGACTCCAAGGCAAGGGTCAACCTGATTCATGCTGCCTGGTTCGACGAGACTCCGGAATCGGAGAATCTCGAGATGGAGCTGGCAAGCTATTTCGCGGAACAGCCATTGGATGTGATCCCGATTCGCTGTGAGAAACCGGTTTCCATAGCGGGTGCCATTTACGTGTCACCTGAGCGGACGCCCGGTTTTTCTGGCGATGCGGTCGTTGCGGTGACGGTTCGTCGGATGGTTATTTCGCGACGGATTCATGACCTTGTTCCTGCCTGGGGGTCTTTCTTCCGGGGGGTGCTGGAATTGCATGACTGCTCCCCAACGGCCAGTCGGGAAGATCTTGTAAGGGACTCAACGTTTGAAGTCGTACAGAATGTCATCGAAGAAAAGCTGTTTGAGCATTTCGAGAGTCAGGCCGAGAAGGATCCCCGAAGACTGGAAGCCCTGATCGATGTTCATCGTTACACTCTGGTAGGGTCGGCGATCCACACGCCTAGGCTGCGGGATCTTTTGCGGAAATCCTACAGGTGGTCGACGTCGAGGGGAAGGCTGACATTTGATGAAATCCTCCGTAGCAGTGCAGCCGACCCGCTGTTTGAAACGGAGGCGGATGGGGTCGTCTGGTACAACGCCGATCGACGGCAGGAACGTTGGATGAATGAACTTTTCGCGGAAAGCGAAACGGTGTGTGTGCATACGCTGCGGAGTTTTGAGGAAACCCTGTTGGCGGTCATGATTTCGGATGTTGTTGACCAGGAAATTGAATTGAGGGCGGCCGGCGTTCATTCCGAGAATTTTTCCAGCAGCATCCTCGGAATGTCTGACCTTGAAGAGGCCACGCCTCAATGGCAGGCGTTTCTCGACGAAACGAATGCTACGGTTCATTTTGCCACATTTCAGTCAAAGCAACCTGCGATGGCTTTTTTGAATGAGCGTTACGAGCTTTTTCAGACGATGGATGAACTGAAAAAGGACGGAGAAATTCCCCGTGGATTTCAAAGGTTGATTGACAAGCATTTCGAGCGGACACCGGCAGGGAAAAACGAGGTGGTGCTCAATCGCGCCAATCGGTTGGTGCAGTCCGCTCTCGAAAAACAGGTGGACCACCCTCTGGCCAGCGTGCTGCGATTGTTGGTGGTCAATGCCCTCCTGTCGGCTGGTGCCAAAGTGGGGTCTGGATTGCAGCACCAGCAACGGGACGATCTGAACTGGATCGCTGAGGCACTTGACCAGGGGGCGCGGTAAGCCAATGCCTGGATCGCTGGAAAACGAAATTTTTGAAACGCACTCGGAAATGAGTGCCAGGTCCGGGATATTTCATCAGCCAGTTTGGCGGTCGTTGAATTCCCGGACGCCAAAAGACGGTTGAGCGGTGGCAAAGGTCCCTGGTAACTGTATTGGCATCGGTAAACAGGGTCCGTGTAGATGGAAGGAATGAGCATGTCGACTGACGATCAACCGGAAAATGAAATCGATCAGGAACTCGAAAAGATTTCTTCGGTGGCGGGAGATTTTATTGCTCAGTGCAAGGCTCGTAGCTGTTTCGAAGGTTTCGGAGAATTGCGGGCACGGGCCGAGCGGGAAGGGAGGGCTCTCTACTACATCCATGGGACGTTTTTTCAGATGACCCAGGCGCCGAATCTGCTTGATTTTCATACAGCCAAGGAGAGGGCGATCAAGCTGATCGCCCTTTTCCAGAAACCGGAAGAGTGTTTCAAGATCCAGCCGGACCTGTCGGAGGAACTGTTCGGGTATGTTGTGCACGATTTGATTTCCTGTGTCTATGAAAATCTCGCTGACGCGGCCGGGCAGATGGAGGGTTTCAACAGCAAGGGACTGCATGAGAGTATCAACGGGGGAATCCAGGTCTGCCGAAGCGCCGGGAAAATTGGCTGTATTCAGTGCTTCCGGGAGTACGCTGGCGACGTCTATCTGGCGGCTGACGATGCGGACCTGGCTCGTCACCAATGTCAAACCGTGGTGGACCACAAGGGAGATTGGCAAAGTCGCGGTAACCGCCGCTGGCTGGCAATGATGAAGCTGGGATGGATCGATGTCTTGCAGGGTGACCTCGATTCCGCGCAGCGTAAGCTGGAAATGGCCCTGGAGATGACCGGTGAAAAAGAAGTCAACGTTCCTGTTCATTCCCGTTTTGACGTTTTGGTGGAGTTGGATGCTGTAAGGATCGCCAGGGGGTTGGACCCTCTGCTGCCGCAGGATCCCATTCAGAGTGAACTTCCGTCCCAGGAAGAGACTCCAATGTTCCACCTGATGCGGGAGCAGAATCAAGCTCTTTTGGCTGCACAGCAACGTGACTTTGGAGTTGCCGATGAAATCTTGAGTCGCTGGGATCAGAAACTGTTCGGCCTGAATGCCCTGCATCTCTGGTTTGAGAACCGACTTCGCTTGCTGGCCTTG
>JAYZFP010000047.1:0-12573 GCA_036336715.1 Planctomycetota bacterium | reverse complement strand
GAGAAATCGTAGGTTGCGTACCCCGCATCATCCATCAGTTTCATCAGGTTGAGCAGGTTGCATTCACTCTGATCGTTAAAAAGCTGAGCCTCCAGAAAGACCAGTTCGCAGTGACCGATCGCCCGGTCGGCTGTTTCGAGGATCCTCGCTTCGTACCCCTCGGCGTCAATTTTCAGGATGTCCGGGACTTTACAGGTGCCACTCTCGATCAGATCGTTCACCGTGGTTACCTCGATCTGACGGACCTCACAGTCCCGGATTTTCTGGCTTGAATCGAAATCGAAGGTACTGGAAACCTGGTCTTCGTAAACGATAAACGGAAGAACCGATTGTTCGTTGGATACCCCCATTTGATGCCAGCTGGATTGGGGACTGCGGCGGCAGAATTCATCCAGCGGCCGTTTCATCTCCGACTGTGGCTCGATCAGTGTAAAGACTGCTTCCGGGAAAACTTTGCGACACGGCTCGCTCCATTTTCCCTGGTTGGCACCGATGTCGAGAACGTGGCGTGGGGAAAAACCCCGTTTTTTCAGGTTCGCAAAGCAGGCATGCAGGTCGGCGTTGGGGTACTTGGAGGTCCTGGTAATGAGTTTCCAGCGAAGGCCACTCAGCCAGCTTTTCAAGGAATCAAGCAAGAGAATTTCCCGAAAAATCAGTCGGAAGTATCTGTAAAAGGACTAATCTATGACAAAGCTGCGGCAATCCAAATAGCGATTCCATCCTGGCCAGAGACTGGCGTGGCAACATGATTCAGCATCATGGCAACCGGGATGACAGCAGTAAGGGACGGATGATTCTGAGAGCAGCCTTGGCAGCGATCCGCGGAATTGCACTTTCACTGCATATCAATTTTTGGGGAGCGAACGAACGCCTGGAGGTTTGCGGGGGCGAGTAAGCCAGTTTGCAATGGGTAGTTTAGGGGGGGGTAGGCGAGTCGGGGTGAACGAGGCGGGGTGAACGAGGCGGGGTGAAAGAGGCGGGGTGAAAGAGGCGGGGTGAACGAGCTGCCGCAGGTTCAACATGGACTGCTCTGCCGGGCCTGGAGCAAGACCTCTTCTCCGGCGAAAGGCATCAGTACCTCGCTGGCACGGACGAGCTTCATTTTGTGGATCTGATCGACTCGAAAACTCCTTGGGTTTTCGCGGGACAGGCAGAGACCTACAAAAGTGTCCCTTCCGTCCCAGCGATAGGGACTGACCGCACGGATGGAGATTTTGTTCTGAGTGATGTAGATGAAATGCAGGCAATAGCCATCGGGGTCGTGGATGGCTTTTTGAATCTGGACTTTCAGACGATTTTTTTGCTGGCTGGTCATGGTGGTTGTCTCCGATGTTTTAGCAGAATGTCCTGTCCTGGAGCCCCGGCGGTTCCTTGTACCCTGGCGGTTTCTTTTATGAAGATCACCTTTTGTGGAAATCATCGGAGAGTTGATTGACACGATTGGTCCCCTAACGGAGCAATCGACCAAGATTCTCAAAAATCGGCCCGAAATCGGCAGTTTTTATCGGGAATCAAATGCAGGCAGCGATCGAGCAAGCCCGTTGGACAGGGAAAACGGTAGTCTGAAGGACGGAAGGACTGGCGGAACCTGTTCCTCCCCCCTCTCCCGATGGCGGTTTCCCTGATCGAGAATTCATCGCGATGGCAGATCCATGGTGAAAAGCCAGGGCCGGTTGGTTCTGGCGATGGATGGACTGCGGCATTTTTTGCGTCAAATCGCCGGGCCCCACGGCAGGCTGCATGACAACCGGGGGCGGGACCGTGCAGGCACTGCGTTGATACAGCCGGTTGGGTGCCACCCAGGGGTACCCATTCCTCCTGAACGGGTACCCCTCAGGTTCGCGGTTCAGGTCGTTCGCGTTACCGATTAGAAGACGGTCGACTCCCAGGGGCCGGTGATTGCGAACGTCATGCCCGGGGTCTGGATATTGACAAACAGCCATTTTCCATCGGGGCTGAAAGAGGCGCCGCACCACTCCTTGCCTCGGAAATCCCCCTTGAATCCATTTTTTTCACCTTTGAGCTGAATATTGTTGACCGCGAACAGGCTCAGGTTTCCTTCCTGGTTCAATCCGTGGATGCGTTGTTTTGCAAACTTGCCATAGTCGCTGTCTTCACAAATTAGCAGGCCTCCCCGTGGGGAAACACAGAGGTTGTCAGGCATATTGAGCACCTTGGCGGAGGGGCTTTCGAACAGCATCTCCAATGTCTGTTTTTCGGGGTCCAGTGCCCAGATTTGCCCCGCTTTGGCTTCTCCACCGCTCGTTGCGTCAAAATAGATCAACCCATTGCCGGCCCAGCAACCTTCCAGGCGGGCAAAAGCGGTCCCGCCCTGTTTGTGCCCCTGGAAAAAGACCCCTGAACTGTCCTGGGTATTGGGGGAATGAGCCAGTGTGGGGTCGGCGATATCAACCCATTCGACATCGAAACGGGTTCCGTTTTTGACACGGCCAGTTAATTTCGGGTGACCGGGGACCTTGGCCATCTGCAGCTTGCCACCCGCGGCGGGGCGATTCCGTTCGTTGGGGATAAACCGGTAAAAGCCTGAGCGGGCACCCTGGTCTTCGGTTTCGTAAATGAACCCGGTCTCACGATCGACTGCAATCGCCTCGTGTGAAAAGCGTCCCATGTCTCGAAGGGGAACGGGACGCTGTGTTCCTTCCGGGGGAACGTCGAAAATCCAGCCGTGGGTTTGATCGAGTTGCTGCTTGACCTTGTCGAAGAGGTCTCCATCCTGAACCACGGTTTCCTCGCAAGATAGCCAACTGCCCCAGGGGGTCACCCCGCCAGCGCAGTTTCGTACGGTGCCTGAAAGGCTGGTCCAGGAATCGATCCATTTCCCCTTGGCGGTATCGAAACGAAGGCTAGTGCAGCCCCCTCTCCCTTTGGCATCAAAGGGCTTGGGGCCCTGCATGCATTTTCCAAAGCCACTCACCTCATGGTTGCGAACCAGCGTCACGATACCGTCTTTTTCTTCGACAACTGCCATTCCGTCGTGAGATGAAGGAGTGGCACTGCCGTCTTTCATCGGGTCGCGTGTCCAACCAAAGGACTGGTATCGAAAACCTTCGGGCAGCAGGAGCAAGGGCAAGCCGGTCGTTTCATCGCGCACGGGAACCAGGTCGGCCGCGGCCCGGAATTGGTCGCCGACAGCGATTCTTCCGCCAAGATCGGCAAGTGCCCCGCCGATGGCAAAGGAGGAGGTCACCGAAAAGGTGTCGCTGAGAAATTTTCGACGGCCCAAGGGGTTTGGGGAGGATGATTCCATAATGCAGTTTTCTTCTTGATTTTAACTCGTGCTGGGAGGGACTCTCTCCCTCTCCATTTTAACGACCAGCTGCCCTTCAGTCAGGTACTGCAGGCCTCTGTTTGATCGCGGATTGATGCCAGCTTAGCACCCAAAGATGAAGGCCCTTTGAAGATGCAGCATCCCATTGAAAGGAAAAGCGGGCGCGACCGGGAGAACAGTATGGACCGGTAATCGCAGCAGGATCTCTGCCGATACCGGGCAGGGTTGCGGTATTTCATGCTCAGATGGCCGAATTTCACAAGCAAGTGCTATACTTTGAAAAGTGACATTCCCGAGGAATTTCATCCATTGGAGGGTTTCTGTGAGTTATTTTCCCAGCCTGCCATCGAACCGGTCTTTCTTTTTTTTACCCCTGTTTGTTTTGGTTTGGCTTCCGGAATTCGTATTTCCGGCTGATACCGTGGTCATTTCCCGTGCCGCAACCCAGGTGACGCTGCAGGGTGAAATCGTGGTGGAAGCCCAGGATGGTGGCATGATGTTCCGTGCCAACGATGGAAGGATCTGGATGATCCAACCGGATGAGGTGCAGTCAAAACGATCTGACGATCGGCCTTTTTCGGGAATCGACGCGAACGCTTTTGGTAAACAGCTGATCGCGACACTGCCGGCATCGGCTGGGAAATTTCGTGTGTTGAAGTCCAAGGATATCGTGATCGCCTATAACACTTCCCCGGCCTTCGCCAACTGGGTCAAGGGAGTCTACCTGCGGCTGACCGTTGCCTTTGCCAATTTCTGGGACAACAAGGGGATGAAGCTCTCGAAGCCGGATGTTCCGCTGGGGGTGATCATTTTCAAAACCAAGCAGGAGTTCGATTCCTACTCGATTCAAACCCTTGGCTCGGCACAGGGCAGCGCACTGGCCTACTATAACATGCAGACCAACCAGGTGGTCATGTATGATCTGACCGGTCTGGGGCAGTTTGGAGGCCGTCGGGTTTCCAGTACCAGCCAGCTGACCAAGATTCTCCGGCAGCCCGCTGCCGAGGCGATGGTGGCCACGATTGTTCACGAGGCGGTTCACCAGATTTCATTCAACACCGGGCTTCAGAATCGTTTTGGCCCCTACCCTTTCTGGTTGAATGAGGGCCTGGCGATGTTCTTTGAGGTTCCGGACCTCAAGAGCCGGTCCGGGTGGCATGGGATTGGGAAAATGAACCATGTACGGCTGGAGCAGATCAAGCAGATGGTGCGAGGTGACACGACCCGTTTTTTCGATGACGTGCTCGCCAGCGACGAACGCTTTCGGGACCCGGAACAGATATTGAATTCCTACGCGGAATCGTGGGCCTTGAACTTTTACCTGATTCACCGGAAACCGAAAGAATACATCGGCTACCTGCAGGATATCAACAAGCAGGTGCCCCTGACCGAAATTTCCAAAGAAGAGCGTCTGGAGTTGTTTACAAAACACTTTGGCTCGCTGGATGAGGTCAAGTCGGAGTGCTTTCGCTACATCCTTCGTTGAGCACCTTTTGGGCAGTCGATGTCCGAGGAGTGCCGCGTCCACGGTTTGGTTCTCCGGTCAGAATTCTGATTGCCTGCAGGTTCCGACTTGGGGCCGAATGCGGATTTCAGGGCATCAGACTGTTTCAAGGCCCCTCCTCAAGTCCCGATTGCTCGCGATAGGCGATGGCTGCCTGCACGTAATGTTCGGCTGCATGTCGGATTCGCCGCTGATCGGAGTCGGTGGTCTGGCGGACGATCTTTCCCGGGATACCCATCACCACCGAGTGGGGGGGGATCACGCTGTTTTCGGGTACCAGGGCTCCTGCCGCGATCAGGCTTCCGGTACCGATCGTGGCTCCATTCAGTACGGTCGCCCGAATTCCGATCATCACGTCATCTTCAATGGTGGCTCCATGAACGATTGCAGCGTGCCCGAGTGTGACCCGATCCCCAATGGTGCAGGGGACGCCGGCATCGGCATGAACCAGGCAGAGATCCTGGATGTTGGTGGCGTTTCCGACGGAAATTCGTTCGGTGTCCCCGCGGACCACTGCGTTGAACCAGACGCTCGAGGAATTTCCCAGGTGAACTTCGCCACAGACTTGAACGCCCGGAGCCAACCACGCGGACTCGGCAATCCACTCGGGATGCCGGCGAAAATCGTATTCCGGGGGAGAATCCTCCATGGTTCTGCCCTCTTTCCAAGTCCCGGCCCGGAGGCCTGTAATCCAGAAAACTAGCGGTCCCGGCGGCTGCGGTAGCTGCTGGAAGAACGGCTGGAGCGGGAGGATTTCATTCCCCCGCCACGGGACCATTCACTCACGGTCACTACGCCATCGTTGTTCTTGTCGAGTTCCGTAAAGTTCCTGGCAATCTCGTCGGTCCAGCTTTTCGTGAACTCATGCATCTGGATCAGCCCGTCCACATTCCTGTCCAGTTCACGGAAGTCCCGGTCGGCCTCGTTGGAACGGTCGAGTGCCGTTTCGATGATGTAAGGATTGTTGGCAGAGCTGCGGGACCGGGAGCGACTGCCACCGGAGGAGGAGGAAGCACTGCCGCCAAATCCGACGACCAGTTCATCAAGTGTGATTTTTCCGTCCTTGTTCTTGTCGGCACCCGGAGGCAGGGACCGAATGCTGCCCGATTCGTCCTTGTCGAGAATGCTGTCCTCGTTTTTGTCGTATTTTTTCAAAATCGATTTGGCGTAGGAAACGATCTTGTCATTGCGGGACGAGCTCGAACTGGAGGAACTGCCAGCTCGGGAGGAGGAGCTGCGGGATTTGGAGGAGCTCTTCTTGGATTCCTCTCTCCGCGAATCGGAACGTTCCCTGGAACTGCTGGACCGACTGGATGAGCTGCTGGAGCGACTCGAGGAGGACTTCTTTTTCCCGTTTTCGATTCTTCCTTTGCCTCCACCCCGTTTTACATAGCGTTCCGCCAATTCGATCTTGGACAGCTTTCCGTCCTTGTTGAGATCCGATTCCGAGACGGAACTGTCCCAGCGTCCGCGCCGGATCTCTTCGGCGTCGATGATGCCGTCCTTGTTTCGATCATTGATGCGTAAAGTGCGATCCACCTGGTCGAGAATTGATTTTTCATAACGTGACTCCAGCGGTCCCGCCAGCAGCAGCGGACTATCCGCCTCGAGGAAAAAATCGGGAACCAGCGGAGGCAGGCTTTCTTCGACGTCGTCAAAACCGGGGATCCCGAAAGTGACCGAGACGTCTTCGTCCTTTTTTTCCTCTTCCTTGCCGTCCCGACGCTCCTGGTACTTTTTGGAAAGGGCGTCCAGGTTGACCGGTTTGCTTGGGTCAAAACCGTACTGGGAGAGCATTCGGTTGGTGAAGCCGCGAAAACGTTCATCAATTTCGTTTGGCTCTACTTTGCCGTCGCCGTTCTTGTCAGCCCTTCGCAACATCGTCGATGGATCGATACGGGACATCCAGTCACCTCGATCACGGTCTCCGCGATCGCGACTCCAGTCCCGCCCACTGTCGCCACGATCCCCTCCCCGGACCCAGGGGGGTTGGGCGCTGGTCGTGCTGGCGAAAATCAACAACAGTAGAATGGCAGAAAGGTTGGATCTCATGTTTTTTCCAATGGCAAACGATGGCAGGAAAACGAAGAGTGATAAAAACAGGCTGTTTCGGTCCGCTGCATGAAACAGGTCGATGGCAATTTTCAAAGCAACCGCAGTTTTATTATAACCGCCTGACCCCAAATGTCGCCTTGGGAACCATTGCGATGGGGATGCTTCCACACCACCTGTTCCCTGTTTATTTCGTCATGTTCCCATTGTAGCAGTTGAATCGGTCTGCTGAGAATGCAGTTCACCCCGGTTTTTGACGAGGCAGCCCGTTTCCTGGAGGTCGTGACTCCTTGAGGCTGTCAACGGTTTGCATGTAGGCCCGTACATTTTTTCCCCAGGGAAAGGGGCACTGATAAACAGAAAGCCACGGGATTCAATTCGCAGGCGACGTCGGTTGCCTCGTATCCAGCTTGAAAAAATGGCAGTCCGATTCCGTTGTATCATCCTGTATCCAGGAGGACTCGACCCGCTTTGGGATATTCGTGGATACCGTTGCCGCCCGATGGGGCGAAACTCTATTTCAACTGCCGGGTCACTTCATCCACGATCATGTCTTCGCTTTCCATCGCCCAAGGAGCGGGCAGACCGTAGTAAATCATCGCAGTTGCTCCTTCGTAGCCGCCCTCCCGAAGAATTCTTCGGGAAGCAATGTAGGCCATCACGTCGTTGGAGTAACCTGCTATCCAAGTCTGCCGGGCACGGTGTTCTTTTTTGATCCGGATGGCAAAGTCCACAACGACTTCGCCACCGAGCGTTACGAACTGGATTCCGTCGCCGATTTTCCAGCTTTGGACCGGGTAGGGGTAGCTTGCTGGTAGCGGTTTGCCCCCCTCCACCTGGGAGAGAAGGAAGCGAGCCCTGGCAGCAACGAACCGGTTTTTGGACCGGGAGTCCTCCTTCAACTGTTTCCCGGTTGGCAATTGGCTGAGGGGCAATTCGATTTCCCGGTATTGCGCATGAAGTTCTGGTGAAAGAGATTGCATCGGCCTGGACAGTACATCGCTGACCGCGTTTGCCAACCGGTTGCCATATTGTTCGGCCAAAGCGACCTGCCTCCTCGGAAGCGGGTTCTGATCCGCTCCACAACCGGCCCAGAACATTGCCTGGCAATCCGGGTTTTTCTTTTCCAGCTGGATTTGAGCAAAGCCGGGGTAATCACCGGACCATTTGTAAAAGCTGAGGACCGTGGCGTGACAAGCATACCCAAAGAGACAGACCTGCAGTTTCCCCCGGGGATCGCGAACAGCCAGCACGGGAACATCATGATCCACCGGGCCCTGCAGTTTCTGTTGGCTGCGAAGTTGGGGAACGTCGGCTTCCCGATTGTTTCTTCGGTTGACTGCAAAAGTTGCCTTACCGCTCCCCCAGGAAATATGGGCGGGCAACAACCGGTTCAAAGCCCGGTCGACTGTTTGCAGGATCTTCTTTTCCAGCCAGCTGGTATATTCCGAAATCAAAAGTTGTTGGTCGGGGTCCACCAACAGGTAATGGAGCGGAACAAGATTGTCACTGAGTGCGGGGCCGGTATGGGTGTGAGAGGTACAGATGGCAATGCATTCTCGCGGAATGTCGTGCCGGACGCCGATTTGTTTACAGATCGAGCGGGAAGATTTCTGACCGATACCAATCAGGTCGAGGGTAATCAGAATCGAATTTTGCCCGGATTGGTCTTTCAGAACCAATACCTTGGCCCACAAATCGGTGAGTTTTCCTTCCGCCGGTTTATTTCGACTGCCGTAACCACTCATCCACATTGGCCGGGTGGGGGTGATCGATGATTTTGCCTTGCCGTATCGCCAGCCCTGTTGCGCCGACAATGGCTGGAGCAAAAAGCACGACAGCAGAATTGCGATCCGGATTTGGCAAGAAGTATTCATGGAAAATCAGGCTGGCTGTGGAGTCGTTTTAGTTCGGTGGGATGAGATTTGGCTTCATTTGGGGTGCGCAGGTCCGGTACCCGCGGGCGGTCGGGTGGATGTAATCGTTGGCAACCTCCGGTGGCAGGCGGCCGTTTTTTTCGAGCAGGCTGTCCGAGATGTCCAGGAAAGTGATTTTTCGCTTTTCCGCCAAGTCTCGTAGCAAACCGTTGGTGGAGCTGATTTTCTCCCGGACCGGGGTTCCCGCTTTTTCTCCACGTGGAAATATTCCCATCTGGATGACCCTGGCAGCGGGCAGCTTTTCCATGACACGCTGGCAGATCCTGTCAACGCCCTCGGCAACCTGTACCGGTGAGCAGGCGGGATGATTCCGGGTTGCGGTGAAATTGTTGGTCCCGATATTTATCACGACGACCTTTGGGGACAGGCCGTCCAGTTCTCCATGTTCAATCCTCCAGAGTGCATTCTGGGTACGATCCCAACCGAATCCGAGGTTCAATCCACCCTGGCCAAAGAGTTCCCTCCAGGAATCTTCATCCCGCCGCCGCTCTTTTTGAGTCGGTTCCCCTCCCCACATGTGGGTGATCGAGTCACCCAACAGAATGTACTTCGGATTGAGCGTGTCCTTGATCCGCAGAACATCCGCGTGCCGGCGGTACCAGTCGTAAAAGTCCTTTTCCAACCGGGGGACTGGAAGGGACGCGTGGTTTTCCAGTCCCAGCCCTGGCTGAAACCGTTCATGGGTGGTGCTGGTTTTGAACCCGCCCTGGTCGGTCAGCTGAAAAAAATATTCGGCTGGGCGATCAAATTCAAGTTCAAAGGAGACCTGGTTCCCCTCGATCCTGGCTGGCAGGATATCCCATTTCCGTTTCTGCCAGGGACCCTGGTCAAATGTGAAAAGAACCTCGGCTTTTTTCACCGGCTGTTCCGACAGGATCCTGGCCGTCGCTCGTTTTTTCTGTTGACGGATTTCGCCCAGCCGTACCAGCGGTGGACCGTTGCGGAGTTTCCAGTCGACAAAGCGGTCCACGATTCCAAAGGTCCAGATATGTCCATGGGGAAGGTTCAGCTGGATCGAAGTGGTGACCCATTGGGGGGAAACCTGTTCGATCGTTTTGCGGTAACTGTCCAGTGGATAGGCAAAGTCATTGGTCCCGTTGAGAAAGAGAATGGGACAGCGGGTTCGTCCCACGTGCTGGCCGGGATCGAATTTACGGATCCACAGACGGCGGGAAGAGGAAGAGAGTTTTTTCAAATCGCTGTCGCTCCAGGCACTGTTGTCATTCAGAAAGCCACAGCCGTAAACCGGGACGGCGGCCTGGAATCGATGGTCGACACCGGCAACGATGCAGGTCAGGTAGCCTCCCCAGCTGATTCCCGTGATTGCCGTTTTATCCGGTTGGACTTCCGGAAGGCTCCTGAGCAGCGAATGTGCCAGGATCACTTCAGAAACCGCATGGTAAGTCCACAAGTTCCGGGTTTCCTTTTCGGTAAATTCCATGAATTTAAGGGCGTGGGACTGGTCAGGCCCGCCATCAGGCAAACGTTTTTTTCCCGGTCCATTACCGGCAGTGTCCATTGCAATGGACACGTAGCCCCGTTCTGCCCAGTGGGCTGCCCACTTTTGAAACGCTCGACCGCCACCGCCGTGCACCAGGACGATCCCGGGAAAGGGACCCTCCCCTTCCGGTCGCCCCACGTAGGCGAAGACCGTCGTCGGTTTTCCTCGGTAGGATTCACCCGCAAAATAGACTTCCTGGACTTTGCCCTCTTTTTTCCCCCAGCGGGCCTGGGGAGGACGCCCAAGTTTCTTCATGTCCCAGATTTTGCCCGCGCTCCTGTCAGAGGGAGTGGAGCTCGTTCCCCGGGGAGCGGCCGCCAAGGCAGAGCGTTCCACCCCCCAGAAGAAGCCCCCCCAGAAGAAGCCCCTCGGGAAGAAGGCCTCCGAGAAGAAGACCCCCCAGAGTAAAACCTTCAAAAAAAGGGAAACCGGGCCGCTGACTTTCTGCAGACCGGGATGGGTATGAAATCTCACGTGCACAACCGCAGGGTAAAGGACCGGGACTGCCTCCAGTATAGGCATTTTTGCGTGCCGGGGTTGGAGACCGGTGCCCTGTGAAAGATCAGCAGGGAGTGGGGGCGGTTGTTTTTGCAATCGACGGCGACGCGGGAATTCGTTGGTCATTGGGCCGTTGGGACAAGGGTGCGGACAGCCAAAGGTACTGACGGCCCAGGTCACCGCGCAGCAAAAAGGCTTGATGACCGATAGGTCACCAAGCCTCGTGATCTGTTCCTGAGCGGAAGCAGGAGACGCAGCGTCTGCCAGCTAGTCCTGCTTGCGGGCTACCTTGACTCCCTCTTCCTCCTTGGATTCATCCTTGACATCCGGGGTGTTGGAAAAGTAGTAGTTGTACTTTTTGCTGCGGGGATCAAAATCATCATCGGTCAGACCGACGTTCAGTTTGATTTTGTGCCACAGGTACCTCTCCAGCAGGACCGCTTCGCCCCCTTCTTCCTCGGGCCATGTGTAGGCCTCGTAACGAACCGGGAGCTGCATTTCGTCGTCAATATAAATCAGGGCCTTGTGGAATTCGAAGTATTCCCGCTGAACCGGGTGAACCACTTCAATCACGGTACAGGGCCGCTTGTTGAATGATTTGCCCGATTCAATCTTGACTTCGCACTCACCGTATTCCTTTTCACGAGTGGCTTTTTCGATCAGACGGTCCACCAGCACCTGGAAACCCGCTTCGTAGATTGGGTAGCGATTGCCTTTCATGGCGATGGGACCGGTGGGATTCAGGTAAACCGTAAGCTTCCCGAGGATCATCCCTGCCTCGTGGGCGATGATCTTGCCTTCGTTTTTACCGTCGACCCAGATGGCTTCCCGACCGTTGACGCTGGTCGGTTTGAGAAACTTCATGTAGATGCTGAATGGAGTGTTGTTTTCAGCGTTCGCACTGCGGATTTTGATGTCACAGGACTGGTATCCGGTCAATTTGCCGTCAATCCGCTCCTGGCGGGTCAACCGCGCTTCGTAATCCTTGATTTTTTTCATTCTCTCCACACCCCGGTGCGCGATTTCAATGGCGGCTTCGAGGGGATGGGGACCTTTTTCGTTGAATTTTCCAACCGTCTTGACGACTTTTCGGGCGACTCGGACTTCGGGATCGTTGTCCGTTGCAAAAGTCTGCAGCGACAGGCAGAGGGTTAAAATAATTGCCAACGAGTTTTTAGACATACTCATAAAGGCGTGCTCCGGGGTGGGTCGAGTAGGGCAGCTCGGACCGCAATGGGTGGGGTGGTTTGCTATCTGTCTTGAGGACAGCCCGAAAGGGGGCATTTCGGACGGGATCGGTTTTTCCGACCGGTAATTTCATCGACGAAACCTTGCCCATTTGTCCCTTTTTGCCTGCAAAAATCGAACGAATGCAGTCAAGCCAACGCCTACCAGCTCTTTTATCGTTACTTTTTAACAGCAGATGGCGGTCAACCGCCGCGAGTCGGACGCAATGCCAGGGGCGGCAACCGGGTTGGGCATGGGAAAGAGCCAACCCGGATGTCCAGGAGTGAGAATGGAAGAAGGCAATCCAGGGTGCCTCGAAGAACCGCTGTCAGCTAACGGGCGGTCCATCCGCCGAAGGACCGCTGTCAGCTATCGGGCGGTCCATCCGCCATCAACGGTTACCAGGCTCCCCACCATGTAGCTTGCTGCCGGACTGGAAAGGAAAATCGCGGCTCCCTGGATTTCCTCCAGGTTGCCCCAGCGTTCGAGGGCCACTGCACCGACGATGAATTTCCTGGTTTGTTCGTCTTCTGCGATCGGGATATTCATGGGAGTCAAAAAGGGA
>JAYZFP010000046.1:0-9484 GCA_036336715.1 Planctomycetota bacterium | reverse complement strand
CTTCAAACAGGGGCAATCATGAGTGGAAGGGTCTTTTCCAATTTCTTCAGCGGCACCATGGGAATTCTGATTGCCGTTTTTTTATTTTTTATTGGCCTCCCCATTCTGCTCTGCTCCGGATGCTTGGGAACCTTGGCATTCATCGGATCACGGGTCGAGAACCAACAGCCAAACGCCCCGTCCGTCAAACCTGGGTAACGATTTTCGAGGAACAGAGAAAGGGAACCAAGAAGACCGTCTACTTTGACTTATCGGGGTCCAACACAACACTTCAGTATACATACTCCGACAAATCGGGTTTCGGAGCATCCTTTTTTTCAGTTTCCGTTTACGAATCTGCCTCGGATACCGTTGTCGACTTTGCGGCGGTCAACGAAACCGGTGAATCCAATTCAGACCAGACCCGACTCCGCCTTTCACCGGGATCTTATTACCTGTCAATCAACGCTGCCAATTGTGACTGGCAGATCAAGGTCATTGAATATTTGGACGAAACCGATGAACGAGCACGTAAAAGGATCGAACAGGAAGAAAAGGCAGAGCAGGAGGAACAAAAGCAGAAACAACAACAAGCCGAAAAAGCCGTTAAAGACCGAAGGGAACGCAAGACCGCGGTCGAAAATGAGATCAGGATTCTGACGGCGGAACTGACCGAATTACAGAAAGAGACCAGCAGACCCATCCGAACCTGGAAGTCCAAGGACCAGACCTATTCGGTATCAGCGTCCTATGTGAAATCGGAAGACTACAAAATCATCACACTGAAAAAAGAGTCAGGCGATGTGATCGAGGTAGAACGCAAAAAGCTCTGCTACGACGATTTGGTGTACCTGTCGGATCTCAAGAAAGCCGACGATGCCAAGGCCGAAAAGCAAAAACAGCTGCCCTCCAAAATCAAAAAGCTCCAGGAAGAACTCAAATCCCTGGTGGACTGATTTCAGCGGGCCAGCGTGTTGACCGCTTCGGGGTATCGAAGGAAGGGTGTCAAATGAAGCGAGGAGGCGAGTAAAAGGGACAGCTGCAGCGGATGGCGATGCCACGACCCATGCCGCATCGATTCCCGGATCCACCGATGAAATGGACGGGGCCCGTTCGAGCTTCCGCCCGAGGAGGCTTGGCCAAGCGGTAAAGGAATCACAGGGTGCCTCCCCGCGACTTATTTGCTGATTTTCAGCTGAATCTTCCGGAACTCGACGATCATCCCCGGGTCGTGTAACTGAAGCTGGAGGGCACCCCGCTGGAGCCGTTTCTCAATCGGCAGGTGCTCAATGAATTCAGCCGCCATTTTCCCATTGATCAGGAAACTAAAATGGTTCCCCCTGGCAATGATGTGAACCCGGTTCCAATCGTTCTTTTTGATTTCCGCCAGGGAAATGGCATCCTCGATTTTGGTAAGCGTGGGTCGGTCATCCTTTCCGATCACCAGGCGGTCTCCACGGAAACAGGCATGTTCCTTCCGCCCGGGCGTATGAAAATCCCAGGCACCCAAAATCTGTTTTCCAATTCCGACATGACCGAGGTCAGCATGGTAGGACTGGTACTTGCGACGCCCGGTCGGATCGGGAACCGCACGGATACTGATTCCGCTGTTTCCTTTGCCCGGGAAACGGTATTCCAGTCGCAGTTCAAAATCGGCAAGCTCCCTGTTTTCGTATTCCAGGTAACATCGGCCCTTGTCGCCGTTCCCGTGAATCACCCCGTTTTTCACTGACCAGGCCCGTTCGTATTCCGCCGGAGTCACCTTCCAGCCCTGGAGGGTTTGGCCATCAAAGATCGTTTTCCAATCACCTTCATCGGACCCCACTGAGGTGCTGGCCGTGAAGAATTGGAGCAGTAAACAGGGGAGCAGCAGGCGCCCGCCCGATCGGTTTTGAGTTTTCATATGAAAAGCCTGGTTCAGGGTTAGGGGTTCCTCATTCTAGCCGAGAGGAAACCGTCAAGCCACGAATCCCGGGAAAGGGATCCCGTCATCACGAGGGTTTCCCAAAGACGACCGTGTGGAAGAGTCAGCGGCTGTGCGAGGGACATTGTCCCGGGGGACTCCTTGAAGAGTCCTTTTTCACTCAATTCAACTTGCCCAGGCCGGTCAGGTAGCGGACCAGATCGTCCAACTGATCGCTGGTCAAGTAACGCGTCAAACCTTCCGGCATCGGGCTGCCGACCTCTTTCTGTGTCTCGATATCCTCCTTGGGGATCGTGATCATCTTCCGCGAATCAAGCTCCTGCAGCACCACATCGCCCGTTTTTTCACTCTCGCGGGTCCGTCTCCGGTAACCCACGAAAATCAGACCATCCAGCGTCGCGACCTGCACCACGGAGTAACCTTCCTTGATCTGGCGGTTGGGCCACAACAGCTCTTCGATGATGCGGTCGGTAGAAAGCGTCGTCCCCAGCGACGTCAGGTCGGGGCCAACACTCCCTCCCCGTCCGGCGGTCTGGTGACAGGAAGGACAGGCCAGGGTCTCGAATAGCTGCTTACCCCGTTTGGGATCCCCCTTTTGAAGACTCGAGCGGGCAAGTTTTTCCACCCGTTGCCGGTTGAATTCCTGGGGACCGGCAGCCAATCCCGCTTTTTCATTCAGGGCGTGCACTACCACCGGATCGGTGCGTCCGAGAGCAAACAGGTTCGACAGCAGGCGACGGCAGTGCCGGGGATCGAGATCCGCGTCGCGGAGTTGCTCGGCCAGAGCGGTGGGCCCCTGTTTTTTTCCAATGATGACCTTGAGCAGGCTTTGTGTCTGAACCGGATCCAGGCGGGGATCGGCCAGCAGGTCCGCGGCGCCGGCGGTGGCAACCACCAGGTCCAGTTCGGCAAGCGCTTCCAGGGCAGCCATCCGTTCCCGGGTGGGGTTGTTGACAGTGTTGGCCATGCTGACCAATCGCTCTTTTTGCATGCCCATGCGGGCCAGCAACCACATCGCGGCTCGACGGACTTCCCAACCGGCTTCCCGATTGTTCAGGGCCGCAGCGGCAAGCGACTCCAGGCCGCTCACCCTCCAGGTACCACCGATCCGCAGGACCAACGCCTGCGTTTTCGGCGAGCCCTGCCGGTAGATTTTTTCCAAAGGAACCGCCACGTCAGAAGAGGCCGTGCGGATCCGATTCCGGGCGACGTTGAGAACAGCCTTCAGCACCTGCAACCGTGCCTGCTCGACAGCAGCGGCATCCGCATTGGAACCAGGCAGCCAGTCCTCCCGTTTGAGGGCATGCATGACGACCTCCTCAAAATCACAGAACAGCAGCAAGCGTGAAATGGCCGCCAGCCGGATCGAATGCGGTTCATCCGATTGAAGGGTGCGAATCAGCAGCTCTTTCTGACCGCGGGAATCCATCCGGGTCAACACCTCCGTGGCATGCGAGGGATTGTCGAATTCGAGCTGGCCGATTCGGGATTCCCAGAAGCGTGCCGTATGACGAATCGCCTGGTTGATCACGTAATCAAGCGCCCCATCCACCGGAAAATCAAAGGCCCGGGCAATCGTGGTGATCGCGCGCGAATCGGTCAACTGGCTGGCTGCCGCAACGGCCTCCATCCGGACCTGGATCTGACTGTCCGACGTTCGACTGGCCAGCAGTTCCGCCGCGTCATCCAGGCGATCCTGCCAACGTCCGGCGACCCGGCAGGCCAGGGCCCGTGCACGGGGATCTTTGGCCTCCAGCAGACGGACCAGCAGGGACCGGTTTGGTACCTCGATGGTGGCAAACGCCCCCAGTGCCTGGACCAGGTGAAATTCGTATTGTTCGTCCCGCGGGTCGAGCTGCCGGATCCAGTTCTTGAGCGCCCGGGTCACTTCCGAATCATCCCGGCAGGTGATTTCCCGTTTTGCCTGGTAGCGGGTCCAACGCTCGGGAGAGGCCAGTGCCTGCGCGACCTGCTGCGTGGTGCTCTTTTTCAAATCCGGAAAGTCGACAGTCGGCCTGTCGGAGGAAACACGCCAGATCCGACCATGTGCCTTGTCACGGCGGGGATCCCGGTACCTGTCATCCTGGTGGCAGGTGATCGGGTTGTACCAGTCCACGATGTAGACCGCTCCGTCAGGCCCCATGCGAACATCGACCGGCCGGAAATTCCGGTGGCTGGAGTGAACCAGTGGCTGCTCCCATTTCAGCTGAAAGGTGGCCCCGCGGGGGGCGACCGAAAAGCACTTCACCCGGTTGGCCTTGAAATCACCAATGGCAAACTGGCCATGATAGCCACTGGGCAGATGCCTGCCGTCGAGGTGCGCGATCCCGCAATAACCTCCAGGATCACCGATTCGTCCCAAGCGGGAGCGGTGTTTCACGGGGACCTGTCCCAGGGACAGGTGGGTCACTCCCCCCGCACCGTCGATACTGAAAATCTGTCCCCAGTCGTCAAAGTTGACACCCCAGGGGTTACCCGGCCCCATGAAATCATCCAGCAGGGGATCGAGTCGGAGTCGCCGGGGGCGGAGGCGGTAGAACCCGGACTGAAACAGGTCGGCCGAACCCCAGGGCGTTTCCACACGGGACTCGATACCATCCCCCTGCCCCATGAAAAGTTCACCACCCGGGCTCCAGACAAAAGAATTGATCGTCTGGTGCGAATCACCGTTACCGAACCCGCTCAGAAGGACCTTCCGTACATCCGCCCGGTCATCCCCGTCGGTATCCTTGAGAAACAGCAACTCGGTATTCTGGCCGACGTAGACCCCTCCATCTCCAAGCTCCATGGCTGTCGGGATGTTCAGCCCGTCGGCAAACAGGGTCGATCGATCCACGATTCCATCGCGGTCGAGGTCCTCGAGAATGTAAATTCGGTCGTTGGGAACGTCGCCAGGAAAGACATGAGGATAGGTCGTGGTCACCGAAACGTACGCCCGCCCGGAAGGATCCCAGCGAATCGCCAGGGGAGAAGTCAGCCCCTCCCGTTCGGAGGCAAAGAGGTTGACCTTCAGTCCCTCGGCCACCCGGAAGGATGCCAGCTCCCGTTCGATATTGGCCGTCTCATCGGCATGCAGTTTTTCCGGCCTGGGTCGAGCGTGTCCCGGGTCCGGTTTTCCGCTGGCCACTGACCGGATCCGTTTTTCGGCCGTTTCAATCATGGGAAGCAGTTTTTTCCATTCCTGGCGAAAGGGGAGTTGTCCGTCGCTGGCCTTGGTAAACTCGCGCCGGGAGTCGTCCCCGTAAAGCAGTTTCCAGTTCGCCGGTCGCCAGTAGTCGTACCAGAGCCTGTTTTTTTCACGAACCGCGGGCAGCAATCGCTCGTGTTCGCCGGTCCAGGGTCCCTGGATGCCAAGCCCCCGGGCCAATGCGAGGGCAAATTCCTTCTGACGCTCTGCCGCCACGTGCATCCCATTTTCGGTCCACCGCTTTCGGTCGCTGACCAGTGGCCGGAGAATGCCGCTGCCCAGTCCCGCCTTGTTTCGAACCTTTTCGAGCCGCGCATCCAGCACACGGTTGCGGTCCGCAAGATCCGGCAGGTGATGACTGAGGGGTTTTTCAAAAGGGACCGGGGCCACGAGGTGAATCCTTTCGGTCTGTTTCTTAAGCAACGCGATCAGGCGCAGGTAAGCCTGGCAGAACTGTTCATCGGACACCGTTTCCGGACCAATGGTTTCCAGTTGGCCAAACATCAAAAAGATTACGTCGGGCTCCAGTTGTTTCAGCTGGTCAGGCAGTTCGCCGAAGCCGTCTTTTCGCCAACGTTCGATTGCGCTTCCCTGCCGAAAGACGGTATCACCTTCCCACGAGAGGTCTCGAAACTTGATGGTGCGATCGGCGAATTCACGGGTCAGTATCGTCTCGAAATACCCGGCCTGGTGCAGTCGGACCATGTTGGTGCCGCCCAGTAACAGGATGCGGTCTCCCTCCCGGATTTCAATCTTCTGCTGCTCCGCAGAAGATCCGGCCGGCCGGATGGAAGACTGGGCGAGGACGACTCCCGGAATCAGGGCAAGCCAACCCGGAGATAGAATCAAAACCAGGAGAATCTGTTGAAGATGCATCATGCGATGGCCCCATAGGAATGAGCCATCAGTATAGCCGGTAATACCGGCATGATTGACCGATCACTATTCTTTTCGGTCGCATGACCTTTTTGTCCGGATGGCCATGACTTCGGTTTTGTCCGCCTTGGCTTCGGTGTTGCGGGCAGGCGTTGCTGCGGGAATCGCTGGAGTTCGGACATCAGTTTTTTCCACTCGTTGACCGAGTGCTGAAGGTTTTGCCGTGCATCACCCTTGACTCCATAACACTGAAGACCGATGGGACCACGGAAATCCTGTTCCCGAAGCAGTTTCAACAAATCGAGCTGCGGAAAATCGCCCCGGTCCAGCGGTTGGATCAACGTTGAAAAACTGCGGGTTCCCGTTTCGGCTCCGCAGATGCTGACCCGCCAGAGCCAGGGCTTGGCGGCCCGCAGTTCCTTTTCCAGATCCGAATCGGGCTCGACCATCAGGAAATGACAAAGATTGAACATCACACCGACGTTTTTCCGGTCCACTTTTCTGGCAATCCGTACGGCATCCGCCACGTGATCGATGTGACAACCCGAGTGGGGATAAAGAACAATTTTCAACATGGACTTTTCGGCAGCGGCGGCAACCTCCCTGACAGCCATCACGGCCTGTTCGTCAGAGCCCTTTCCACCAACAAACAGCTCGACCACCGTATCCGTTCCCTTGAGATCCCCAATCGCCTGCAACAGTTTGGGGGGAACTGTGAACCGGTCATTCTGAATCGTGACTCCCGAGTAGATGCTGTAGATTTTCAGACCCTGCTTCCGATACTCGGCCCAGCGACTGCGCAGATCATTCAAATTGGCGGACCCGATCCCATCGTAGCCCAGTTCCTTCAGCACCTCGATCCGCTTGTTGGGGGTGGAGAAATGAACGCCATTCTGAAAGGCAAACAGTTTCGGCGCAAAAGGTTCGTCCGCATCCAGCGATCCGGTTGTCAAAAATACTGTTCCAAGCAAGACCGCGGCATAACCGGACAAAGGGTGATTTTTCATCATCAGGATTCAGTTTTTTGGAATCAAAGTAGCAGAAGGTCATGAAATGTCATGGCCCATCTCATTCATCAGGAATTTCATGTCACTCCAGACTTCGCGTTTGGCGTCCGGATTCCTCAGCAGGTAAGCGGGGTGGTAGGTGACCACGACCCGCATGCCCCGGTAATCATGAACCCTGCCCCGCAGGCGGCCCACCGGCGAAGGTGTTTCCAGCAAGTGCTTGGCGGCAATCCCACCGAGGCAACAGATGTACTCCGGTTGAATCACCTCGAGTTGCTGGTCGAGGAAGGATCGGCACTGACTGCATTCCAAATCCGTCGGATTGCGGTTGTTGGGTGGCCGGCACTTGAGGGTGTTCAGGATATAGACTTCCGAACGATCCAGCTTGCAGGCGTTGATGATCCGGGTCAGCAGTTGGCCGGCAGCCCCGACGAAAGGCTCACCCTGTCGATCCTCGTCGGCTCCCGGGGCCTCGCCCATGAAACAGAGGCGGGCGTGGGGATCCCCGACCCCGAAAACCGTCCGGGAACGGTTGGCAACCAGTTCGGGACATCGTTCACAGGCGGCCACGTCCTGGCGAATCAACTCCAGCCGTGCAGGACGGTCGAGATCTGTCGGACCGGGAGGAGCCGGTGTCTCCTTGACGGTCGCATGCGAGGGTGCCCGATTGACCTGCAGGTCAATCGCTGATGCAGTATCCTGCCGACTGGAACTTGCAGACGCATTCCATTGCCGGGTCGCTTCGAGAGAACGGGACAGTTGTTTTTCGACGGACTCCCCGCCGATCGGGAGATGGGAAATCCCGGCCCGCTGTAAGGACCGCAAGTACTGCAGAAAAGCCTTTTCCACGATTTCAACCCAAGCTGTTTTTTCCCGGAAGTTGCGTCGGGGCCGCGACATGCGGTTCCGACGGCAGCAATCCATCCTGGCACGATCAGACCCGCGTCAGTTTTGTCACCCGCCCCGTGTGCACCCATTCGGCCACGTAAATATTTCCCTCGGAATCGAAACAGGCATCGTGGGGGTGCACGAACTTTCCCGACTCCCAGGTGGCGGGGTCATTCCGCTTGCTCTTGTTGGCCTTCAAACGGGCCACGTCGTCCCCGAGGTGAGCCACCACCTGGTTGTCCTTTCCAAGCAGGGTGATCCTGGCATGCAATTCCGGAACCAGCAACAGGTCCCCGTGCGAATCCACGTTGGCAGGCAGCCCATATCCTTTTATCGTTCTCAGGTAGTTCCCGTCCATGTCGAGAAACTGCAATGTGTGATGAGCACGGTCACAAATCACGATCTCCTGTTTGTCTTTTCGCTTGTCAATCCAGATACCATGAGGGGTCTGGAACTTTCCTTCACCCTTGCCCGGTCCGCCAAAGTGCCTCTTCCAGTTACCGTCCCGGTCGTAATGGTGGATGTAGAAACTCCCGTAACCGTCCACCAGCAGGAAATCACCATTATCGAGGAAAGCGAAATTGGTAGGAAGAAACCGGTTCCGTCCCCAGATTTTCTGCGGATTGGACGCCTCGTCCTTGGCATAGACGCCTGAATCCATCGGGGCGTTTCGCTTCCAGACCGTCTCCCCTTTGAGGGTCATCTTTTCAAAGGACTTGACCTGCTGGTAAGCGCAGACATAGAGAAACTCTTCGTTGCCTTCCTTCCTGACTTCAATCCCGTGACCCCCGCCCTGGAACTGGCTGCCAAAGGCTCGGATGAATTTCCCCTCGGCATCAAACACAAAAATCGAGGGGTGGTCTTTCAGGTTGGCCCGTCCCTCGTGGATCACGTACAGGCGGTTTTGCGAATCGACCGCCACATTGTGGGTCGTCTGCCAGGAATACTTTTCAGGCAGCTCGACGCATTGGTGCCGGATTTCATACTGGTGCTCCGCGAAACCGGTTACCCGTCGGGTCCCGGAATTCCTGCTGGTGTGAATGGCGGGAAAAGCGATTCCTGGCATGGCGGCCGTCGCGCCAACGGCACCCGCAGCAGCCAGAAAATCCCTGCGAGCCGAGTCGATTTTTTTCATGGTCAAATATCCCGAAGCTGATTTGCAAACGCGAAGCCCGAATTATAGATCAGTCCAGACCGGCTGAAAATCAACCCCCTGAAAAAGTGGTCCCCGTGCTTCGCAAGCCAGCTGCCGAAAGGGGAAAGGTGGGGAGACAACCTGAAATCACCCAGGGAAAATTACCGCTAAAAAAAACAGCCGCCGATCGGATTTTCCGATTCGACGGCTGCTGTTTTGTTTTTAACCAGGAACTCCTGGAGTGGTCACCCCGCATGCAGGCATGCACCCGGGACGCCCCTGTCATGATCAGCCGCCCCCGTTACCATCTTTCGGACGGAAAGTGGCGGGCAGGCGGGTTTTTCAATTACTGATTAATGTGAACATTAACAGCAAAGCCATCATTTCGAACAGCAAAAGCGTATCGCGTGATGTGTTCGATGGTTTCCGAATAGAAATTCACGCTACCGTCACAAAGAACAGCCTGTGCACCCGCTGGGTGGTTGGAG
>JAYZFP010000045.1:0-40029 GCA_036336715.1 Planctomycetota bacterium | reverse complement strand
CGGAAGAATTCGGGCAGGAGGATCCAAAAAATTCGTCGGGCCATGTTCCCTGAGGGTTCGCGGACGGACCGATTCCAGGAACTTGAGAGCTCAACGGTTTTTGCGTACCAGCTTTTCAGGCAGATGAAGGAACCCCGACTGTCCGTTTTTTTATTCGCGTTTGGTCACAAGACACACAAAACCGGTTCTTCGCCTGACCCGCGCAGCCGGATGGAGACAGCAAGCCGAAGTCCCCTTGTCGGACTCAAAAGGGGCGAAAGGATCATCAGACGATTTTCACTGGCAAGAGACATCCGTCTCAAAGGTTGGATGTCAAAACCACCGGCCATCATTTTCGGGGAACCCATGTTTCGGGAGCATCGAGCATCAGCGGCTCGTGGAAAACCGTGAGCTTGTCCCCCTGCTCTTGCATCCACGTTTTCAACCGGCCAAGCAGCTTTTTCTGAATCTCCACAACTCCCGGATTGCCGGCCAGATTCACCTGCTCGTGGGGGTCCTTTTTCAGGTCGTACAATTCCAATTCAGGCCGACCATGATGACGGCGCACCGCTGCTGCGGCCCGGGGATCTTTTTTTGATTCTTCAAGCCACTGACGGAAGTAATCTCCCGAGGTTTCCCGGAGCAACAGGTCGATATGTGTCGTGAATGCAAACTCGGGGTGAGGGTTGAAAATCAGCTTGTAACGCTTTGTCCGAATCGACCTGCTGAGGTAGACATTCATCTTCCTGTCACCGCTGTGGGTGGTGTAAATGCAATCGCGATGGGCAGCACGGTCACCGAGGAGGACATTTTTGAACGAAAGACCGTCGAGTCGATCCGGTACCCTGCCGCCTGCAAAGTCAATCAATGTGGGGAGAATGTCGATCCAGCTGACAAACGCAGCACTGCGCGAACCTGGTCTGATTTTTCCCGGTGCGGCAACCACCAGGGGAACGTGCGTCCCTTCGTCATAAAGCGTCCATTTGCCAAAGGGAAACTGGGCTCCATGGTCACTCGAAAAAACAAAGACGGTCTCACTGGACAGGTGTCGCCGCGCAAGCCTTCGAAGTTCCCCCAGGTAGGCGTCCAGGTTCTTGACCTCCTGCAGGTAACGTGCCCGTTGGACACGGGTTCGGGGAGTGTCGAGCAGTTTTGGTGGAAGGGTCATCGCACCCGCGTCCACCGCTGTTTCAGTGGGCCAGGGAACGTGAGGGTCCGAGACGCCGACAAAAAGCGCCAACGGACGCGGATCGTCGCGTCCTTCGAGAAACGCTTTTACATTTTTGCGTAGCTGGGGAATGTCCTTTTTGGAATTCACGATTTCGAATCCATAACTTGACCCGCTACGGCCGTGGGCAACCTTGCCAAACGCTGCTGTCTGGTACCCGAGCTGGTTAAGAACCCGTGGCAGACCGGCAATTCCCTTGCGGGGATAGCTGTGATTCTCCTCAGCTCCATTGCGGGCCGGCATCAACCCGGTGAGAAGCGCCGCACGACTGGGCGCGCAGGAGGGACTGGCGACGAAAGCCCAGTCAAAGGTCAGCCCCTTTTTGGCCATTCGATTGATCTCGGGCGTCAGGATGTTGGTCCCTCCATAAAGCGGCAGATCCGCGGCTGAAAGATCATCCGCGAGGAAGACGACAATGTCGGGTTTGCCCGATTCGGCAGCGAATGCCTGAGCGGCAGCAGTGAATGCCAGAAGAGGCATCATGCAAAGGCACATCACCGGAAAACAGATGGTCTGACTGGTTTTCATCTTGGGCCTCTTCCCAAACAGCTCCCGGGACAATTTCCCCGGCCATCCACGCCAGCGGGAATGGTAAACATCCTTTCATCCTACCGGATTCCGGGCTTCCCGGTTGCCGTCCATCACGGAGTTCCATGCAAGGGATGGGTGCTTTCGCCGGTGGACCGGCAAACCTGCAAGAGCATTCCAAAAGAACGTCAAAACCGGTCGCCCCGGGGAAGGGAACAGAGCATCTCGGCAAGAATGATGGTCAGCGTAAAAGAGAGCCGGTTCCCTCAGCCCGCCTCCCTTGCAAATCCCACACGGTTCCACTCGATGCCCCATTCCCTCGGACCCCTCTTTTTTTTAAACTTCACGCTCGTAATGAAACCTCATTTGCCCCGGCTTTCCACCTGGCTCTTTGGGGTTGTCAAAACGGATTCCCCCACCCATTCCAGAACTATTTTGGAATCGACACGCTTCCTTCAACTCTTTTAGGTGCATGACTGATGGCTGCTTCGACACCCCTCCTCGCGGAAAAATTGCATGAGTACCCGCAACAAGATGTGATCGACGGAACAGGCGGAGCTGCAGCTTCGGTTCTCGATGATTGCCTCAACCAGAATGGCGGGGTGTTGCAACTGCTGCAGCGTTACGCAGGCCGCACTTTTTGCACACCGGGCAAACGTTTACGCCTCCAGGCAGAATCGTACTACCCCGATTACATGAACGGCACGGGGCTCGACGAAATCTGGATGGGCTGTACGGTGCCCATCGTGACGGGTGTTATTGATACGCGAACGAACAAAGCACCCTTTCGGGAAGGTGAATCCCATGTGCTGGCTCCAGGTGGCCAGGTCATCTCCCTGCAGGACCTGATTGCGGCCAACCCGGAGGCAGTGATGGGTGAAAAGGTGACCGCCTTTGCAAAGGCCATGTTCGGCAAACCCACCTGGCCGATCGTTTCAAAAAAGTTCGACAACCTGAACCCGATCCCGGACCACCTGCACTGGGAAAAATGGGAGGTTTATGACATCAACTCGTTTGACAACCCGGGAGTCAGTCCGTCTCACTACTACACCACGGCAATGGGCCTGTACCCCTTCGTGACCAAGGACCAGTTCCTTGCCTGCATGAAGAGCTTTGGCAAGAGCGAGTACAATGGCATCCGGCATCTGGCACCGCACACCATGATGCAGCTTGACAACGGCTTCGTGATGCCGAACGGAGTCCTGCACTCTCCCACGAACCTTTGCACCCACGAACTGCACGTTACGATGGACGAGCACTTCCTCGCTGAGGACCTCACTCTTGACGGTCAGATCGGAGCAGCGGATGCATTCTACGCATGCAGAGAAGAGGATTACCCGAAAGACCGTCACGAGGACTGGGATTACCTGGTCGACAAGTTTGACTTTGCAGCCAACCAGGATCCGGATTTTGTCCTGAAGAATTCCCGGCCGGCGATCACCGCCGCAGAATTTGAGGGGCAGGGTGTCGAGGCCAAGTGGATCGTGTACGGGGATTTCCTCGGTGATCAAAAATGCTCCATTTTGCGAATCACGGTAGAACCCGGTGGCAAAACAGAGTTCTGCCCGGAGAGCCCAACGCTGTTTCACACCAATGGTGGAACCGGGCGCGTCGGCAAACTCGCAGTGGGATATCACCAGGACATGGTCCTTGGCGAAATCTACCCCGAGATAGGATTCGTCACCCAGGCCGCTCTTGCCAACGGTGGCGTGGAAATCGAAAACACCGGTTCAGAACCTTTTGTTTTGACGTTCGACTTCCCCCAGCAGGCACATTCCAAAACGCCAGGCGCGGGCATGACCAACTAGGGGATCGCCCCGGTCCATTCAGGTCAAAAAAACAACCCACGCCCTGCGGGCAGGCAGCCTCTCCCATTCTGGGACTGGCGGAGTGGACAGGTTGCCTGAAGTTGGGATGGGTAATTTATGACCTGATTCGTGCGGGTCGGGGATTGCGTTACCGGGTCTTCTTTCAACACGGTTTCACCTCCATCGCTCTCCTGCTTTCCCTCTTCATCCTGTCGGTTAAGAACCGGTTCCGACTCGGCATTTTGATGGTTTTGCTACAGACGGTCTTTTGGATCGTACTCGACCGGACGGCAAAAAAGCTCTGGCTCCCGGAACCTGAATCACTGCAGACAAGACGCTGACAGTCCAGGCGTTTCGAGCAAACCGCACGAATCAACGCCCGCTATTCCCGCGTCGAAAGTCCCCGCTGAGAAAAAAGCTGGGCCACTTGCGGGGCAGTTTCCCCTGGTTCTGCATCGCCTGAATCATCTTCGTCATCTCCGGGTAGTTTCTGACGATGGCATCACGATTCCCCTTCAGCCTCCACTCCTCCTTGCCCGGGGCATCAAATCCTTCCCCCTGCCAGCCAGGCATGACATCCGTCATCACACAGAAAAAAAATTCAGGCACCAGGCAACCGCTGTCTGAAATGCAGTCCTGGTCGTAAACATAATGCCTTCTGGCAACCGCCCGCTCCGCGGCCCGATGGGCAACGCTGCGGGGATTGCGATCCAGGGCAAATGCCCCCGAGTACTCCCTTTCCCAGAAGTTCCTCTGGAGAAAATGAAACAACTCCTCCTGGATATTGGTCAGATGCAATCTTTCACCATCACGGAATGAGCTCCATCCCTGGTGATAGACGCTGGGACTTGAGCCATCAAAAGATTTGTATTTTTCCTTTCGCTGCGTCACATAAAGCACTCTCCGGTTCCGAGGATTGGTCCGCCGCCTGACCCTCTCCCAAAGGGCCTTGTCATCCGGCAGACCGTCCCGGTCATTATCAATCAATCCCATCAGCGCATGGGCGAGTCGTCGCATGTCGGTTCGCTGCCTGGACGTTTCCCCGACAATAGAAATGACTCCAAGAAGATCGAGGTATTGATCTCCCATTTCCTTCCGCCTGGGATAAGCCTCGACAAACGCTTCGGGAAGCGGGCTGACAAACTGGAAATCGGTGAAATGCTGGGGCCGGGGGTGAACGTAGGAAGCTTCCGTTCGTGAACCAGCTTCCTGGCCCTCTACCAAAACCGGTAACGCCGAGGAGACCAGGAACGCCATGGAGACCAGGAATGCCGAGGAGACCCGGGATGCCAAGGGGAGACGGGATGCCAAGGGGAGACGAGCAGCAGACATGGGGTGTTCACTCATGAAAAAGGGATTCGCCTGGCGTTACACGTTGTTAATTATCCAGCACGGTTAATTATCCAGCACGAATCTTGCTCCGACAATCCTGCCCTGCAACAGGCAGGGAAGGCTGCAATTCCCGCTCCGGTGATCAACACCGGTCACACCACAACCTGGAGTGTGTTACCTGGCGAATGTCCATGTTACTCTGGACTTTTTACTTCCCTGAAAATTCGTGCCTCATGCCCCGCATCTTTTTCCTGATTTTCTGTTTTCACTGGATCCTCTGCGTGAAGGGCACACCCGTTTGCCTGGGACAGATTTCCAAACTGTCCCACCTCCCCCAAAGGAATTCCCGGTCAGAACCTGACTGGCTGATCGATTCAACCGGTTACCGGGCAGGAGTGTATCGCACGGCGAATGCTTCCGAAATCGCGATTGACAACGGGTTGATCCACCGCAGGTTTCGGGTCGCCCCCAATGGAGCGACGGTCGCTTTCGAAAACCTGATGACCGGAGAATCGATCCTTCGGGGAGTCAAGCCCGAAGCACTCGTAACACTCGACGGAAAACGCCTCGCCGTGGGAGGCCTCAATGGGCAACCGAATTACGCCTACCTGTTGCCCGAGTGGCTTGACGCAATGAACGCCGATGAGTCCGCGATGCAATTTATCGGCTTCGAGGTCGGCCCAACCAGGGAACGCCTCCCGTGGAAGCGTGTCAGGCATCACGCGACGAACCTCTCTTGGCCACCCAGGGGGATCTCGCTGCGGATGGATTACCGAATGCCTGTGCGGGAACCTGCCTTGCCGCTTGGCCAAATTCGGAAGGTACTGTGGAAAGATGATTTTCGTTCCCTCAAACCAGCCTGGAAGATCTCGGCGTCGCGCCAGCACCCCAGGACCAGCTTTGAAAACGAAGGAAAACCGGGTGAGGTCTACACATTATCCGGGTTCCACTGTTTCGCCGAACGAACGGTCCCCCGGGGTACCGAGGTGGTGGAGGCGGTGATCGACCCGGGCACCGATCGGGGCATCAGCTGGGGCCCCGGTCTGGCACTGGTTTTTGAGCAGCAGGTCATCCGTGTTTCCCTCCGCAGCGGAGACCGTGGCGATCACGGACATTTTGAAATGCGGGTCAACGGAACAGAATCACTGGCGACCGTCAAATCGTTCCAAGCCACCGATGGAGGACTCGACACCTCCCAACGTTACCGGATCCGCGCTGCCCGGAGTGGCAACCGTGTTCGATGGATGGTGGCCCTGGAGAATGAAGACGCTCCCGATTTCCAGCAGCTGTTTGAAACGGAAGTTGCAAAGCACCAAGTGCTGCGTTCGGTTCGAGTTGGCAAAATGGACCGTCGAGGCCAGGCTGCCGATGACGTCGACTACCCGGGTGAATTGGGCAGATGCCGCATTATGGAGGTCGGTGCCTACGGTACCAGGCTACCGGTAAAACCGGCCGCGGGTCCGGTGAGCAGCAAACAACAGGTTACCGTCAGCGTTCATTACGAACTCTATGATGGACTCCCGGCATTGTCGAAATGGATCACCGTCCGGAACGGGACCCCCCGCCCCGTCACCGTGGACCGGTTCACCTCTGAAGTCCTGGCAGTTGTGGAACAGGAGAGCCGGGTAGAAACACGGGACGGGGCCCCACTGTCCCACCCCCGGCAATTGCATGTGGAAACGGATTTTGCATTCGGGGGCATGAGTTACCAGAACGCCAACCGCCACGTTGTGCACTGGCGTGCTGATCCGCAGTACACCTCCCAGGTGAATTACCTGAAACTCACACCCTGCCTGCTCGAAGCCGAACCCACCTACGGTCCGGCACAAACGGTAGCCCCCGGAGACACCTTTGAGAGCTTCCGAACCTTTGAACTGGCCCACGATTCCCCGGACCGCGAACGACGAGGGCTGGCCCTGAGAAGATTCTACCGCACGGTCGCTCCCTGGGTGACCGAGAACCCGCTCATGCATCACCTCCTCAACTCCAATCCCCAACAGGTCCGGCAGGCGATTGACCAGGCCGCCGAGGTGGGGTTTGAAATGATCATCCTCTCCTTTGGGAGTGGATTCAACATGGACAACGAGTCGCCGGAATACCTAACCCAATGGAAGGAAGTTTCCGATTACGCCCAATCCAGGGGAATCGAGATCGGGTCCTACAGCCTCCTCTCCAGCCGCAGTGCCCCGGCGGGAAACATGATCGTTTCACCCGACGGACAGCGTCCAACCCATGGTCGCTGCCCTGCCTTGACCAGCCCCTGGGGCCAAGCCTATTTCAAACGCCTGAAACATTTCTACGAAACAACGGGATTCGACCTGCTGGAGCACGATGGTTCCTACCCGGGAGACGTCGATGTCACTCCCCGCCCCCCCCTGCAAAAAGGCGAACAGGACTCCCGCTGGGCCCAGTGGCGCACGATCACGGATTACTACAAATGGTGCCGGGAACGCGGTATCTACCTGAATGTGCCTGACTATTATTTCCTCAGCGGTGCCAACAAGACCGGGATGGGGTACCGCGAAGTCAACTGGTCACTGCCAAGAGCCATGCAGGTAATCCACACCAGGCAGAACATTTTTGACGGAACGTGGAACAAGACCCCCGGCATGGGCTGGATGTTCGTTCCCCTCGCACAGTACCACGGTGGTGGGGAGGCGGCCACCGTGGAACCACTTGACCGTCACATCGATCACTACCGGCGAATGATTGATTGCAACCTGGCCCTCGGCGTACAGGCATGTTACCGGGGACCTCGTCTTTTCGACACTCAAAGGACCAAAACGATGCTCAAACAGAGGGTGGACTGGTTCCTGCAATACCGGGACATTCTCGAAAGCGACCTCATCCATGGACGCCGAGCGGATGGTCGCGACCTGGACTGGGTGCTTCACGTCAATCCTCAACTTCCCCGGAAAGGAATGCTGATTGTCTTCAATCCTCTAAAAGAGGCCATTTCCCGCAAACTCAAGGTCAATCTCTATTACACCGGCCTGACCGACCAGGCAAAAGTGACAGACGGTGCCGGTCGGCAACAGTCGGCAAAACTCAATCGTGACTACACTGCCGGGATCCTGACCGAAGTCCCTGCCGAGGGAATGAGCTGGTACCTGATCGAGTAAGAAACAAGGGGGAAACGGCGTTACCAAACGAATGGCTTTAAAACCGGGCCTCGTATTTGCCGAAGAGGCGTACCCGGATCAAAAGCGGTTCCCTACGCTGAATGTCAAACTCCAGAAAATGCTCGATGCGTTTCCCGTTTTTGTCATGGGGACGCACCACTTCGCCGTCGAGAGTTTCCTTTTTTTCCAGGGTCGGCAATTCCTCAACAGACTTTGGCAACGGAATGTCATTCTCGACGCCCCGGAAGCCGGTTTTCATGATCGGCTTTGAACCGGCTCCATACCCCAGCAACTGCAACTTGCCTTCCGCATCCCTGGAAATCGCGAGAAACATCACCGGTCCAGCAGCAAACAGGAATTCAGGATCATCCACATGATCCCTCAACTAGAACAACTTTTTGGAATCCTTTCCCAGGTAGGCAGCCTGGAAGAAATTCTTTTCCGGAAACCGGATGACTCCAACAAAAACCCTCTCTCCCGGAGCGAGCCCGGTAATATCTGCCTCGGAGAGCGTGACAGCAGGTAAGGCAATGATCCGGTACCGGTTTTTTAATTGCCGGTTTTCCGGTCGAAAGATCCAGCCAGTCCAGTGCCTCCCATCTGAGTCGACAGCCACTTCCAGTTCCGGATGCCCCGCCTCCATGAGGGAATTCGCATAGCGACTGATTTCATTTTGAATCGTTGCCTCCAGCTCGCTGGCAACCTTTTCCAATATCGTCCTGGTCAACTCCTCAACAACCATGGAAGCGACCGCTTTCCCCGTACTCTTGAGCGGTGTGGAACGTTGTACCCGGGGTTTGAAAAGGCGAAACAACTGCCCCTCCACGGGAGTGCAACAACCCAACAGAATCATCAAAACCAACCATCGACTCACGGACCCATCCCTCCAACTTTTGAATGTCTTCCAGTGTTCCATTGCACAAAAGCGTCAACAACAAGGATAGCGATAATTCCCAAAGGGCAAACGCCGTCCCTGTCTTTCCGACTTTCAAATTTATCAGAAGGCTCTCGCAAATCGATGAAAAAGCCCAAAAGAATTCCCTTCAAGGGAAGGACGCCGATTCGGATGAGCGCCTTGCTCATTTTTTTTCCGAAGATATCTCAAACCGACCCGGGGCATTTCCAAGAAAGCCATCAACCATTTGAAATCCCAACCGAATGGCAATGCTATCTCCCGGTCAAATCCAAACCTGCGAAATCGCGAGGACTGCAAAGACCTCCCGAGAAAGGAGGCCCTCCCCTGCCCTGCCCTGCCCTTCATTCCGCAATCTCAGGAGTGCATTACCTGGCCACCGTCGACGTTTACCGTCTGCCCGGTCATGTTTTTCGCCAGGTCCGAAGCCAGAAACCCAACGGCGGCTGCAACATCCTTCCCGGTTTGCCAGCGACCCAGCGGCGCAATGCGTTGAATCTTTTCTTCCGCCCAATCTTCATAATCGAGCCGGTTATCAGCCGAAGACTCCCGCCATGCCTGCCAGACACTCCGGTTCAGAGGTGTTTTCACCATCCCGGGAGAAACAGCGTTGACGCGAACGTTGTATCCTGCGAGGTCCCTCGCGGCGCACTGCATGAAATTGATCAGGCCCGCTTTTGCCGCGCTATAGGGCGGATCGGTTTGGGAGCCAATCTGACCAGCCACTGAAACAACGAAACAGATCGTCCCTTTTTCAGCGGCTACCAGGAAAGGGACGAAGGCATGTGCCACCCGAACCGGTGCGACCAGGTTGACGTCCAGCGCAGCCTCCCACTGCCCGGGGGAGACATTCCAGAAAGGAAAGCCCAAACTTCCCGTCGAAGCCCCAATCGAAACCACAACATGGTCGATACGTTGGTAACGATCATGGATTTTGTTCGCCACGGCCTGCAGGGCGTCCAGGTCGGTCGCATCCACCTCGTAGGAATCATCGCCTTCCACAGGAACACGATCCAGGCGAACAACGTGTGCACGAGCCTCCTGGAACAACTCCGCAGTGGCATGACCAATTCCACTGGCAGCCCCGACGACCACCACAACCTCTTTCTCAAACGACAGACTCAAACTCAACAGATTCTCCAATTCCCTTCTCTGGTTTCATCTTGCGGAGCTCCTTGACGCAGGGACTCCCTCACCCTTTCAGGTGAAGCCCAACATCGAAATCCAACGTGAAACAGGAACTCCCCTTTGGGTCAGCATGCCACGGAATCAGCGACCGGCAGCCCAGCGATTCAATCGGTTCCGCAGTGGGACACCTGTGGGCAAGGCCCCTGCGTCAAACAACCAATCGTCTCCGGGCTGAATCCGAAAACCGCCGCAAATCAGATTCGACCAAAATCAACTGAGCAGGGCAACTCTCCCGGGATCCTCCCTCCCCCACGAACGGGACATATCGAATGCCCACCGGTTTTGAGACCGACCGGTAACAGGATAGGCAGCTTCCAATGGAATTCCCCGGTGGTCAAGTTTGCCGCTCGGCCGGATCCGTCCACTTGCCCCACCTTTTCAAATTCATTCCGAGGAAGCGACCTGTTTTTTTCATTTCAAGCGCCTGACTGATGTCAATTCTGTCGTTCCCTACCAACGAGGAGAACGTCAAAGCGACAACGAAGCGGGATACGGCATTCCACAGCTTCTCTCTCGAACCAATTTTCTACCAAACCCTTCACAGGAGATTCCGATGTATCGCAACACTGCATTCACACTTTTACCGTACTGCTTTGCATGAGCCTCGGCAGCACTGCCTCTGCGCAATTATCGGGAAAAACATTCAAGCCCCCAACGGAGGGTGGCGAAAACATGGCGGCCACCACAGGGGCGGACCTTGTAAATTCTGTCATGCAATCGGCAGGCTATGACCTGGTCGAGGGCAGGGATTATGATTTTTCGAAAAAAACAGAATCCATTGCCATTCCCAACCTGGTCTGGAGTCACCTGGAAGAGAAAGGGCTGATCGATGAATCCAACCGGCAAAACAGTGCCATCGCCATCCCCGCATTCATCAAGGGTCCAATGGAACAGGATTCCCTTGAGGGTGTCGAAGTCTACTGGCTGGAAAAAATCGCCATCCCCAACCTGCTGGCTGAGAGACTGGTGCTGGACAGCTTCGAGGCAGACGTTGACTCGGCGATTGCCATTCCCAACCTGATTCGTTCCCGCCTCGAGGAAAAGGGACGCAGTTGCCATCCCCGCCTTTATCAGGAGTTCTGAATCATGGGATTCCCTTGAAGGTGTCGAAGTCGTCCGAGTGGAAAAAATTGCCATACCCAACCTTTTGACCGGACCGGGCAACTGAGCGATGCTGCACCGGGTGCGAGTGACAGATCCAGGAACCTTTCGGGTCAAATCCGGTAGGCTCGAATGAAAACAATACAGTCACCAGTCACCCTGAATCCAGAATTGAATCAACAGGTCACTGCGAATTGCAGTGACCTGTTTCCCTGCATGGGTTTCCATTCCTCTGGCCCCTGGTTTGTGATCGTGTTTCGATCACAAACCCTGAATGGCTCCCTTTACCCGACCCATTCTCCCGTTATTTCAACCAAGGGGCCATCGCCAACGTGCCGGACGAACGGGACGATCCCGGAGTACACACTGAAAGCACGAGGCAGAATCGAAAAAACCTTTGAACAGCTTTTGGCGACCGTTCGTTTCAGGCTCCACCAACCCCTTCACAAGACAGCCTGAAAGGAATCCAACCTGGTCAACAACGGTAGCGCAACAACAAAACAGTTCTGATATCATGGGGCCTTGCCAGGTTCCCTGGGAAGGCGGGTGTAGCTCAGTGGTAGAGCGTCAGCTTCCCAAGCTGAATGTCGAGGGTTCGATCCCCTTCACCCGCTCTTTTTCCTTCCAGCAGACCGCGGCGTGTTCTGAGCCAGTTATCCCTCTGAGCCAGTGATCCATCCCTTTCTGTTCGTCTTTTGCCTGCTGCACGCCTCCCATCCACCGCTGATTTCCGTGGGGCCCGGGGGGTATTCCCCGCTTGCCGATGCGGTCGAGCGGAAAGACCGCAGTGCCGCGATCCGATTGCTCCAGCAGAAATGCGATGTGGACGCTCCCCAGGCGGATGGCACCACGGCACTGCATTGGGCCGCCTATCACGATGATGCGGAAATGGCTTTGCTCCTGCTGAGGGCCGGTGCCAGCGCCGACGCCACCAATCGTTACGACGTTTCACCTTTGTACCGTGCCTGTCAGAACGGAAACGTCAAACTGGTAAAGGCGTTGCTGGAAATAGGCGTCAACCCAAACACCTCGCTCAAGGGCGAAGAAGCCATCCTCACGGCTTCCCGTACCGGGTCCTCCGAAGTGGTGCGGGCTCTGCTTGCCAGCGGCGCACGAGTCGATGCAAAAGACCTCCACAATCAGACCGCCCTGATGTGGGCAGCAGCCGAAGGAAACCTGCAGGTCGTCAAAATCCTGATCCGTGAAGGTGCCGATATCCGGCACCAGCTCGATTCCGGCTTCACTCCCCTGCTTTTTGCGGTACGCGAAGGTCACGAACCGGTTGCCAGGACATTGCTTGGGGCAGGACTGGATGTCAACGACGCAGTCACCCCCAAACGGGGACGCCTGCCGCGCGGCTCGACCCCCCTTTCCCTGGCCATCGAAAACAGTCACTTCGAGCTGGCAAGCTCGCTGCTCGACCTGGGAGCGGATTCAAATGAATCCCGTACCGGTTTCAGTCCCCTGCACATGCTGTCCTGGGTCCGCAAACCGGGTGGTGGCGATGGTTCTGATGCTCTGCCTCCACCAACAGGTTCGGGAAAAATAAGTTCGCTGCAATTTGCGGAAATCCTGGTGACCCGGGGCGCGAAGATCAACGCTCCACTGCAAAAGGGAAAACGACACGCGGGCAGACCTTCCGCTGATGCAAACCCTGGTACGACTGGGGGCAGACCCGAGGCTCGCCACGGATGACCAAAGTACCCCCCTGATGGCCGCCACCGGTATTGGAAGAACCATGGAGGAGGCTTCTACCGGTACGGAAAATGAAATCCTGGCCGCCTGCAACTACCTTCTTAAACAGGGCGTCAACATAGATGCGGTCAACAAGAGTGGCGAAACGGCAATGCATGGTGCGGCCTACAAGAATCTTCCCCGGGTGGTGGACTTCCTCGACAAACGGCATGCGAACGTGAAAATCTGGCACCGCCGCAACCAACGGGGATCCACTCCCTACCTGATCGCCGCCGGCTATCGCCCCGGAAATTTCAAACCTTCCCGGGAAACGATGTCAGCGTTTCGAAAGGTGCTCAAGAGGCATGGCATCGAACCCCGGGAAAAACCGCCGTCCCGGATTGACCCCTACGCGTTGAAGGACGACTGGGATACTCCCGGCAGGTAATCACGACTGCCCCCTTGCTGTTTTCTGGTTCACGAGGATCCAGCGCCACCGATTTCCCCATCCATCCGGGCAAGTCCCGCCAACTTTCGATCGGTCTTTCAAGCGGTAAGGATTCTGCTAGGTTAAAGCACGTAGAGCATCAAACGCAGGCACCGCATTATCCGCTGCAAAACGGACCAGATCATGAAGGGCAGAAGGAAAAAAAACGGATCGAAAGCCTCCAAATCTTCAAAGTTGGAAGCAGGGCAGGCCAGCGAAACAGCCCAACTGGACTGCGAATCCGCTGCAAAACCCTCCGGAGAATACTCTGTGGGGAACCCCTTGATGAGGGCGATGTTTCAACCCGTCGACATCGCTTCCCTGGCCATTTTTCGAATCATGTTTGGCGCGGTACTGGTTTATGAAGTCTGGCGTTTTTTCGAAAACGACTGGATCCGAAAGTACTACATCGTTCGCGAGTTCTATTTCAAATATTTTGGTTTTGAATGGGTGCAACCGTGGCCCGGGGACGGCATGTACTACCATTTCCTCGCTGTCGGTCTGTTTGCTTTTTGCGTGATGACCGGCTTTCTTTACCGCATCGCCTCCTGGCTGTTGTTTTTTGGATTCACTTTCTGGTTCCTGCTGGACGAAACCCGGTACCTCAACCACCTCTACTTCGCCGCCCTGCTGACCTTCCTGATGGCAATCATGCCAGCGCATCGTTCCTGCAGTTTCGACAGTTGGCTGCGTCCCGGCATCCGGTCGGACACGGTACCTGCCTGGTGCCTGTGGCTTCTCCGCGCCCAGGTTGGACTGGTTTATTTTTTTGCCGGCTTTGCAAAGTGCAGTGAAGACTGACTGGCCGGGGAACCACTTCGGCAATGGCTGGCCAACCGGGGAGATTACCCCCTGGTCGGCCCCTGGCTGGAAACCGAATCCGCCGTTTTTTTCTTCAGCTATGGCGGATTGCTATTTGACCTGTTGATTGCTCCAGCGTTGCTCTGGTCTCGGAGCCGGCCCTATGCCTTCGCTGCCTGCTGTGCCTTTCACATCATGAACAAGATCCTTTTCAACATCGGGATCTTTCCCCTGCTGGCGATCTCGGCGACCCTGATTTTTTTCCCGCCCGACTGGCCACGCAAAGTCTGCTTGTTCTTTCAACCACTCGCCATATCCGCCCGGGACAGGACCGTGCGGAGTGTTTCCCACGGGTGGCGAAAGCTGACGCTTGCCTTTTTTGTCACCTACCTTGCCATCCAGGTTTTTCTTCCCTTGAGACATTTTCTTTACCCGGGAAACGTCCATTGGACCGAAGAGGGACACCGTTATGCCTGGCATATGAAATTACGTCAAAAACGGGCAACCGCTGAATTCTATGCCACCGACCCCGTGACGGGAGAAACCTGGTGGGTTGACGATCGACCCTATCTCAGTTCGACGCAGCGGGATCGGGTCGGTCGCTGGCCAGACATGTGCCTCCAATTCGCCCACTTCCTGGCTGAGGAACAGAGAAAGCAGGGTCATGAAAATATCGAAATTCGGGTTGAGTGCAAAGCTTCCCTGAATGGTCGCAAACCCGAGTACCTGATTGATCCCGACGTCGACCTAGCCAAGGAAAAGCGAAGCCTCTGGCACGCCGACTGGATCCGTCCGCTGACCCACCCCCTGCTACTCAGGGAGGAATCACCGGACCCTGGTGAAGATCGGCCTTGAGTGATTGCCTCTCAAGCCAAACCCGCCAAAAGCAATCTTGATGACGATCCAACCCATCACGGTAACCCCCGGAACGGCCTTAATGTGCCGGGAAACACCGTGACCCTCTCTCGAACAACCGCTTCGACGCAAACAGGCCAGGATGAAAAATGGAATGGCGAAAACGGGAATCGCCAACTCCAATGCGTTCCCTGCCTCCCCGGTTTTTTCCCCCGGTATTTTTCCCCGGAAGCCGGGGTCACCTCCATCCGGCTGGACCAGCAGCCAGGACCTCCCGGTCGCTGCCAGGCAACGTTTTTCCAAGAAAACGCGGAAAGAATCTTCCAATCGGATGTAAGGTCGCCGTTTCCTTTTCCGACAGGCGGTCGTATAATCTTTTCAACTGCAAAAACAATCTGCACAGGAAACACATATGTCCAGTTATAACGATCCGCGATATGACCAGAATCAGTATGGTCAGCAGCCACACGGTGGAGCTCAGTATGGGGGAACTCAGTACGAGGGCTCCCAGGCAATGGCCCAGTCATTTGCCCACCCCATGTTTGCGGCCGATGCGGCCGTCTCGGAACGGGTCGGATTTATTCGTCGCACTTACCTGCACCTTGCAGGCGCCATCCTCCTGTTCGTTGCACTGGAAGCGATCGTGCTCAACGTGGTGGTCCCGTCGGTCGGCGCCGAAGCGGTAATGGGCTGGTTCAGCGGATACAACATGCTGATTCTGTTGTTCGCCTTTATGGGAGTCAGTTACATGGCTCAAAGCTGGGCCCACTCCGGAGGCAATCCCGGAATCCAGTACCTGGGACTCGGCCTGTATGTCCTGTTTGAAACGATCATTTTCATGCCTATCCTGGTCATTGCGAGCACTTTTTACCCGGGTGCCATAGAGACTGCGGCGGTGGCTTCAATAGCTACATTTGGTGGATTGACCGCATTTGTGTTCATCACCAAGTCCGACTTTTCCTTCCTGCGTTCCCTGTTGGTGGTTGGTGGCCTGGCAGCAATGGCGGTCATCGTTGTCTCCATTTTCACTGGAGGCGGGCTGGGGCCCCTCTTCTCCGGTGCCATGATTTTGCTGGCTATCGGCTACATCCTTTATGACACGTCGAACGTTTTGCACCGTTACCGGACGGATCAACACGTGGCAGCCTCGCTCGCGCTTTTCTCCTCGGTCGCCATCCTGTTCTTTTACATCCTGCGACTGGTGATGGCATCCCGGGATTGAGCTCCCTGGACTCAGGCTTTCCTACCGGGTCCAGTCGGAGGTAAAGTTCTCTGGAAAGAGAGCCTCCCGGGACCCCTGCCCGAAAGTCCACATCAAAACCGTTTGAGATTTGAAAGCCCCGTCCTTCGGCTTACCCTTGGGTGACCGAAAGACGGGTTTTTTTGTCATCCGACGGGCCTGTTACCCGCCCCGGCAAACCTCTCAGGGAAAACTCGGGAAAATCAAAGTTCAGAAAATCAAAGTCCAATCGTGAACCTGCTCCGGGAGACGGTCAATTTCCGCATGGCACCCCCGGACGACACCCGAGAGGACTGCCTGAAAATGGAATGTTGTTGATCGGTAGTCGATTCTGCCTGAGAATGCCATGAGGGAGTGGGCGACCAGCCAGAAGTCCCCCATCAAGTGCCTCCAGCCTTTTACACGGTTTTTGGACAATGAATCAGCCTGGTCCCGACCAGTGGTTTGCCGTTCTGCCCGACGGTCAGCAATTGGGTCCCTGCCCCTGGCAGCAAATCCTCACGGCCGTGCAAACCGGTCAATTGGGAGCGGACACGCTTGTCCGTCGAGCAGATTGGCTCGTCGGTTGCCCCTGTGGTGAAATTCTCAACCAGCTGGGAACATTCAATCAGTCCCCCGCCCTCCGGAGCACCCTACTCATTCGGCTGGCGAATCCGTCCAGGTTTCACCGCTGCCCTTTTCCCCTTCACCCATTCCTGCCCAGCAGGAGACCCCGCCTCCATCTTCCTTTCCGACCTACAGGGAACAACTGGCGAGCAATCCGCTGCGAACCCTTTTTTTTGGCCCCCGGATGGATCCTTATCGTCCGGACCAACGGGCAGCAACCAAAAGGGACAGGGAACACCATTTCCTCAAGTGGGTGATCCTGCTGGTCGGCTGGATCACTGCCGGCATGATTCTGCCCCCCGTCGCGGCGTTTCTACGAAATGGAAGCGAACAGGCGATGATTGTTCTGCTGGGCGTGCTGGTTTACGGTCTGGTTCCGGTGCTGCTCTACCTGCTGGCGATGTTGACCTACGCCGGTTCCCTCTTTGAATGGCAAATTTTCATGAAATCGAAACGTGCCCGGGATGCACGTTCCATCATCGGTGACACTAACGCCCGAAAGTACTACCTTTTGCTGTCAGGAATAGTGATGTTGGCCATCACCGTATTCGCCGTCGGGGGAATGGCTTTGCTGACCATCGGTCTTCTGCTTCAGAATCCCGGGTGAGCCAACGAACCAGCCTCAGGCCATCCGGTCAACGCCTTTTGCAGCAGGATCTTTTGTTTGGATGCCTGCCGGAAACAACAGGGAACCGACCACCGAAACCAGCAGGTTGGCCACAAGACCGAACAGACCGGCATGCATGCCAAGCCATTTACCGTAGCCGCAAACGGCCATGGTTACAGCAACCAGGACGCCCACCACCAGGCCACCAAGAACCGCATCGCCTCGCAGTCGCGACCACCAGACCCCGAGTAGAAAGGCGGGCGCAAGCTGAACCAGCAGATCCAGCTTGCGGTCGATCAGCTTGACCAGGGTGGTGTCCTTGAGCAGGATCGCACCGACCGCTGCCAGGGAGATAAAGATCCACGAGAACCACTTTCCCACTTTCATCAACTCCTGTTCCCCGGCCTGCCCGCCGCTGACCCAGGGACCATAGACGTCCTTGGTCAACATCGACGAAAGGGTCAGCAGGATGGAGTCTGCCGTAGACATGATTGCAGCCAGGATGGCAGACAAAAGGACCGCCACGATCCACCTTCCCAACAGGGAATGTTGCTGCACTTCGCGACAGAGGAGAGTCAGCAGGGAATCGGTCTGGCCGGGCTCGAGGTTGGGCAGGTGGGCCAGCCCCATCACTCCGGCAATCAGCGAGACCATGGTCGTGGTCAGGGGTAAAAAGACCATGATCATCAGGCTGATACGAAGCGTCCTGGCGTTTCGGGCGCAGTAAATCCTCTGCACAGCCTGCGGGTACATGGCTCCCCCCAACCCGACGATCAGAAGGTAACTGATCCATTCCCGGATCGCGGGGCCCGAGGGTGCCCGGAGTTTTTCCGGGGCCTGTTCCGCCAACCGGTTCGTTGCCTGCTCCAGGGTCCCAAACTGCTGAAAAAGAACAAACAAAAACACCGTAAATCCAAACAGCAGGATGCTCCCCTGGATGGCATCCGTCCAGGCAACCGCTCGAAAACCGCCCAAGGTTTCATAAAGGACAATGATGCCTGCCAGCAGAATCACCCCGCTGCGATAGGCGAGAAGTGGATGATCGATAAACAGGCCTTCCACTGCTTTGCCCATGGCCATCATTTGTGCAAGGAGAAAATTGGCAATCGCGACAATCATCACCAGGGATGCGACCAGGCTGAGCCACGGACTGGCAAAGCGATGGTTCAGGTAGTCGGCGGGTGTCACAAACCCGAATTTGCGACTGAGGGTATAAAGGCGGGGTGCGAACAGCAGGTAGACCACGACGATAGCCGTCATGAATTGAATGCTGACTGCCCAGGTGAATCCGACACGGTAGGTTTTCCCTGTAAATCCAAATAGCGTGTTGCCACTGTATTGGGTTGCGTACAGAGTCAACAGCAGAACGAGGATCCCCGTGCTACGACCTCCCAGGTAAAAATCCTTCAGCGAGTCCGATTCCCGCGAGTACCAACCGGCCAACCCCACCAGGATCAGCGTCAACAGGTACAGGCCAATGAAGCCAAATTCCGCGACGGTCAGCGGCGCCAGTTCATTCGTCAAGGCCCATCTCCTCCTCGGGCCAGGGATGGGAGAGCAGGATCGCGGTGTGTAGTGAAACCAGGCACGATCCACCGATCGAGACAATCACCCACAGTGGCCAGCCAACCACAAGCTGCTCTCCCTGTGCCGGAATCCAATGCCAATACCAGGGAACGCTGACGCCAAACAACACGGCGTAAATCAAAATTGCCAGGACCCGATTCATCACCGCCGACTCTATTCCATCCAAACAACACCGTCGATCGATTCCTGATCCACCTTGACCAATGTAACAAACTCGTCCCCGGGAAAACATCATGTTGTTTTGAAGACCGGATCTCCATTGGTTCAAGCGCATTGCCGGGTACGCCACGCATAATTTTGGCAGGAAGGATCACCTACCAAACCGTCGACCTGATCAGCGGAAGGATCTTTTCAGGATTTGCCCCTGGCGGCAAAACCTGTCCCGCATCAAAAAAACCACGCACGCACCGGTTCCACAATTCGCGGCAAAGCAGGCCGCGACCAGATGAAGCAGCGCCGTGGGGAGATCATGCCGGAATTCAAGGATGCCAGATCCGAAAGCGGCCGGACGATCATTGGAAACCTGCAACGGATCGACTGTTTTTTCAAAAACCGGAACAATCAACTGTCTGCCGTGATCGGTCATGTTATGTTTCAACAGTCAGGCACCCCTTTCCGCTGCCCATCCGTCAGTCTCCCCTGCAGCTTCCAGACAACAGATGACCGCTTCCCCCGAACGTCTCGAAACACTGGCAACCACATTAACGGCAACACTTGGAGACTATGTGCAGCTGGAACCCGTTTCTCACTTCAGTGAAAACGGATCCATTCTGGACGTCTGTCACATCAGTTATTCCGTCGACCGCGACCCCCCTCATGCCGACCTGGAGGTCAACCAGACGGCCCTGATTTTTGAGGCCTCCGATGTCGAGCTTCCAGAATTCACTCTCTTCCCCAAAAAACAGGGTTGGTTGGGTAGCCTCAAAAAATGGATGAATGGTGACGGACTGGTATTTGATGACGATCCAGGATTTACTGACCGATATTCCCTGCATGGTTTGAATTCAGAAGCGATCCGGGTTCTGTTCACTCCTGAATTGCGAAAACACCTGGCAGCCAACCCGGGGTGGTCGATCCGTGCCAAGGGAAACCTGTTGATACTGTTTCAGCACCAGGTCCGAGTTCCCGACAGCAAAATCGATTCATTCCGGGTTGAGGGAGAACAGATCATTCAAAAGGTACGCAACGGGGAATCAAAACTGGACCAGCAGGGCGAGATTCGCCAGCTATTATGCCCAGCAGAGCTGTACCGCCGGCCGAAGCGCCTTCATTACCGGGCAACTTCCATTTCGCACCGGCCTTTCCAAGGTAGGCCTGCCGGGTGCTGACCTCGGTTTGCAACCCGAGGACCCGACCATCGCTGAACTGCTCAAGCCCCTCGGCTACCGCACGGGGCAGTTTGGAAAAAACCACCTGGGAGACCGGGATGAATTCCTGCCCACCAACCACGGTTTTGACGAATTCTTCGGTAACCTTTATCACCTCAATGCGGAAGAAGAGCCGGAAAACCAGGATTACCCCAAGAACCCCGAGTTCCGTAAAAAGTTCGGCCCCCGCGGCGTGATCCGCTCGTTTGCCGGCGGAAAAATCGAAGACACCGGACCACTCACTAGGAAACGGATGGAGACCATTGACCAGGAATTCCTGACGGCCACCAAGGATTTCATGGTGCGAGCCAAAAAGGCGGAGGAACCGTTTTTCTGCTGGTTCAACACGACACGCATGCACAATTTTACCCATGTCAAAAAAGAGAACCTTGGAAAAACGGGTCTCGGTTTCTATGCGGACGGAATGGTCGAACACGACCGGATGATTGGCGATCTGCTGGATTTCGTAGATGAACAGGGTCTGACCGAAAACACGGTCGTGCTCTACATCACGGATAATGGTCCAATGGTTTGCCTGTTTCCGGATTCCGGCACCACTCCTTTTCGTGGTGAAAAAAATACGAACTGGGACGGCGGCTGGCGCTGCCCGGCGCTGATTCGCTGGCCGGGCAAAGTCAAACCGGGATCAAAATTCACCAAGATTTTCTGCGGCATGGACTGGATGCCCACCCTGCTGCGAGCGGCAGGTGTTCCGGACATCAAGGAAAAACTTCTCAAGGGACACCAGGCCGGGAAAAAAACCTTTCGGGTTCACCTCGACGGTTACGATCAGACCGAGTACCTGACAGGTCAATCGGAAAAGAGCGCCCGCAGCGAAGTCTTTTATTTCAGCGACGATGGAGACCTCCTGGCCCTGCGATACGAGCGGGTCAAGATTCACTTCATGATCCAGGAAGCAACCGGCATCGATGTCTGGCGACGGCCCTTTACCACGTTGAGAGCCCCGATTTTTTTCGACCTGAAAATTGATCCGGGCGAACGCGCCCAGGAAGGCATGGGATACAACGACTGGTGGTACCGCAGAGCCTACATTGCGGTTCCGGTTCAGTAGATCGTTGGAAAAACCCTGGTCAGCTTCAGGGACTTTCCGCCCCGTCAGAAACCGGCCAGTTTTACCATCGACCAGGCCATGGACGCACTCAAACAGGGCGCGGCAGGAATCGGCGCCAAATAACAGGTACACTTGGTGTGTTATGATCCGGGCTAAACGCTCTCTCCTGGAGAGTTTTCAGCCTTTTGGGAATGCTCCATTAAAACAACCTGACACCGCGGAGATTTCCGGCTGCCGCCCTCCCAGGAGGATCCCGGTATGGCCATTTTCTGACCGATTCATCACCGGTTGCCCAGGCTGGGAAATCAACGCGGGATCCGGTTTCTCATGATTCTTTTCCAGAGCGGGGGAATCAACGCGATCCAGAAGCAGCCGTAATAACCGCTCGGCAAACTTGGGGCCGTTTCGCTGGGTTGCAGTCGCCAGAAGGGTTCGCTGGCTCGCAAATGGTGTGCCGGATGTCGGGTCAGCTCCAGCAGCGTCCACCTCGACCAGCGTTCCTCCGACTGCCACGAATGTTTTTCGCTCAGGGTTTCCCCGTCCTGCCTTTGCAAGCCATAGTGCCGGATGTAGTTGATGTACTCCAACAGGAAAATCGCGAATCCGGCCTGCAGGCAAAAAGCGAGCACGACCCAGGATCCAAGCAGGCCCCAGATCACGACCAAAACAAGAAACTGCACCAACACCCCCTGGCTAACCGGGTTTCTCAGCACCGTTTTCCCCCGGGCGGCCTGTACCTGGAAAGCATCCAAAAATTGACCGGGTACCGTACGCAGCAAAAACCACCAGTACGATTCGTCCAGGCGTGCCGAGGCGGGATCGTGCCGGGTGGCGACCCGCCTGTGGTGGGTAAAATTATGTTCGGTGGTGAAGTGCAGATAGAGAACCGTCAACAGGTTGAAACGCCCCAACCACCAACCCCAGGATCCACGTCGACGGTGGCACAGCTCATGCGCGACGATAATGCCGGCAGCTCCCGAAGTGAGACCGGTACTCAAAGCCGCGACGCCACTCGTCCACGCTACCCCGTCCAGGGACACCCGGTAAAGCAGGCTTGCTACCGAGACAGCCTGCAGGATCGCATGCAGGTAGAGCATGCCCTCAAGGGCTTTTCCCGTTTGTCTCTGCAATCCGGCATGCCGGGAGCGTCCAAGAAGCAGATCCAGAATGGGCCCAATCCCCAGCATGTAAATCACGCCACTGGCGACCCACACGCCACCCACGAGGTTCGTGCCAATGACCAACAGCGGGTTGATCAAACCAAGCAGGTGCCAATGCCAGGGCTCCGTTTTCAGCTTTGTGGAGGATGACATGATTTTTGGGGTCCGTGTTACAAATTCAACTGGTTTCACCCGCCCCTTTGAACCTGTCTGTCAATCAGCTCCCGGCCGAAACCTGAAAATCCACAAAAGGTTCGTCCAGCCATTCCGATCAGACAGCTTCCGGATTCATCCGATTCGTTCCCGGAAAAAAGCAGAAACGGGAGACCTTTTTCCGTGCCTGCTGACGGGTCCCGATTCGAGCCAGCCCAAACGGATGGGTCCCTTCTTTCTTAACAGAAAACAACAACAAAAAAACCGGGCCGTGGGCAAACTTGCCGGGAAATCCAACCAGCGACGCAAAAGGGGGCGGACTTCCGTACAATCAGATTTCAGGAATTCCCCCCTGCCCATTTGGCCAGTTTCCGTGTCGTGTTCGCATGGCAGACAGGGAAGTGGGGCGTCACCCGGGTTGTCGCAGACTGCAATCGATTGAGTTACGATTCAGGCGACAGTCTTCAGCAAACGTTTTTTATCGATGACAGGAAATGGTTGATGAATCCCATGATCCTTCTGCTGCTTACCCCGGCGGCGATCGGAATCTTCATTCCGGGCAATGCGTGCAGCCCTGCCCAGGAGCATGAAAACCGACCGGAAACCCTGCAGCAACAACTGTTTACTGAAGGTACGGATGCACTTGCCCAGGCGGCCCGCGACCAGGGTGACCCACATCGGGGCGCAGTCGTTTTTTTCCGGCGAAGATCCAACTGCACGCAATGTCATGCCCCGGAGGGTGACCCCTCCCGCCTGGGACCTGCACTGGCAAGTGGTGAAAGGAAAAACGCCTACCACCACGTGGTGGATTCCATTCTCCAACCTTCCAAAGTGGTCGCACCTGAGTATCGCACCACCCAGGTTTTGACAGAAGACGGAGTTTTGCATCTCGGACGGGTGACCCGGGAAACCGGGGAAGCCCTTTTCCTTTGCCACCCCTCCCGACCAGGCAAGATCATTGAAATAGCAAAAAAAAAGGTGGAACACCGGGCGACCTCGAAAATTTCCCTGATGCCCACCGGACTGGCCAACCAACTGCAGGATCGACAACAGTTCCTCGACCTGGTTGCCTACTGCAGTGAAATTGCCGAACAGGGCCCATCACGGGCCAAAGAACTCCTGCCGCCCCTCGCGGAACGGCGTGAACTGGCCCTGGACCCCATCGACCACGTTGCCACGATCCGCTCGCTGAAGGAGGGAGATCGCAAGGCCGGCCGCCAGCTGTTCGTAACGCACTGTGCTTCCTGTCATGGAATCCGTGGCGAACTGGCCATCAACCCGCTGGCAAGGATTTTCACACGTGACGAATTCAAATTTGGCAATGATCCCTACTCTCTCTGGAAGACCATCAGTTACGGCAATGGATTGATGTTTCGCTGGGACAGTGTGCTGACAGGAAAACAGCGTTACCAGCTGGTTCACTTTTTGCGAGAGGAAATCCTCAGGCAGGAAAATCCCCAGCAATATTTCATGCCCGATGAAACCTACTTTTCCGGTCTGACTGCAAGGGCGGCTGTGGATGCCAAAGCGGATGCCGCCAATTCCCAGCGGGTCGCGGTAGCCCCCGGGATGCTGGATGGAACGGGTGGAAAAAAAATGATTTACGGTCCCTTCATGCAACATGGTGTCGCCTACGCGCCGATCAAGGACAAGAATGCGGCATTCATTCCTGACGTCACCGAAAAAGCGATCCTGGTCGATCTCCCGGGGGGTGCCGTGATCTGCTATGACGCACACCGACTGAGCGTCAGCGGACTCTGGAAAGGAAAAACCGCCGTCACCCAAAAGACTCATCACACCAGCTACAAGGGAGAGCGTTGCCTGACCCCTGGCGGAGATCCTTATTACCGGGACATCGACCAGTTGGGCTGGACGGTTGACAAGCCTGGAGCGGCGGCACGGGGTCACCTTCGATACCTTGGACTTTACCTGGAAGAGAACCGAGTGGTCCTCAGCTACCGTGTTGGTAACCGGGGTGTGCTGGAATTGCCGGTAGCCAGCGACGATGGAAACACGGTCTGGCGGACATTCAAAATTGGCCCCGGCAAAGACAACCTTTACTGTCGGGTTGCCTCGGGACTCCTCAACGTCCGGATGGACGGGATGGAGCGGTGGACGCGTCTTGTCGAACAACCAGATGGCAGTCGTTGGCTTGAAATACGCCCGACCAAAGAGTTCGTCAGCGTGTCCGTCGGGTTAAGCCGCGACCGAGTCCCGGAACGGAACCGGGCCCCGGAAACCCCCGACCTCGAGCGACTGACAAGGGGAGGGGCACGACGCTGGGCGCAGACAGTGACGACCGCCATCGCTCCCGGAAAGGTCGTTGACGGATACGCCTTTGACGAGTTGACAGTACCACTGGCCAACCCCTGGGGAAGCTGGATGCGAACCACCGCGCTCGACTTTTTTACGGACGGTCGGATGGCGGTCTCCACGCTCAGCGGCGACGTCTGGATCGTCACTCCCATCCCCGGAAATCCCCAGGCGGTTCGTTGGAGTCGGCACGCTACCGGACTTTACGAACCGTTGGGCCTGAAAGTGGTCGGCAACCAGGTTTACGTCAGGGGCCGCGATCGCATTACCCGCCTGCATGATTTGAACGGGGATGGGGAGGCCGATTTTTATGAAAACTTTTACGAGGAGCCAGGTGAAATTGGCGCCAGCTACCATGCGTTCCTGTACGAGCTTCACACTGACAGGCAGGGCAATTTCTACTTTACCCAGTCCGGCTACAAATCGCCCCTGACGGGCGCGGTGGTCAAACTGAGCCCCGACGGAAAAAACGCCAGGTTTGTCGGAACGGATCTGCGGAATCCGAATGGCATGGGTTCCGGGGGCCCCCAGGACTGGATCACCGTCGCCGACAACCCGAGTGGCAAAGCCATCTACAACGGTTTTTCCATCGCCCGGGAAGGAGCTGCTTACGGCCACAATCGTGCACGGAACCTCCCCATGCTGGTCAGACTGCCCGCCCGGGTAGACAGTTCCAGCGGGGGACAATGCTGGTCCCACCCGACTGACTGGGGGCCGCTGAGCGGCTCGGTAATCCACGCGTCCTACAGTCGCTGCAACGCCTTTTACTGTCTGATCCAGGACACCCAACCCTATCCCAACGGGTTCGCAGTCCAGTTTCCCATCCCACTTAAATCAGGCGGCATGCGTTCGCGCGTTTCTCCCACGGACCACCAGGTTTATCTGCTTTGTCATCGAGGCTGGGATTCCTCTGCCCGTTTTGATGGAGTCATCTACCGAATCCGCTACACCGGGCAACCGGTTCGGGGCATCACCGGAGCGACCGTGGTTCCCCATGGACTGCAATTGACCTTTGGCTCTCCGCTGGACCCGGGTTCCGTTCGGGCAGCCGCTTTCACCGCGGTGCGAGAGGAGGACCAATCGAAACAGAAACCAACCGCGGTCCCCCTGGGAGACGTTCGGCTGATGGACGCCCGAACCGTCTTTATTGAAATTCCGGGCATCGAAAAAGAAGATCTCTCACAACGAACGGATTCAAAAGGTGGGGTCAAGGTCCCCCCACCGATTTCTCTGACCTGTCGCCTCCGGTCCGCTGATGGAGTCAAGCTGGAAACGACGATTCATGCAACTGTCAACTCGGTTCCTTCCCGCTGAGCGGTCGCACGAAGGCCCTGCCGGCAACGGCAACGCCCTGTTGCGAGGCGTTCCTTTTGTTGAAAAGATAAACGATAGCCTTCGCCAGGAGAAAAACATGGCTGCCGCAGAGAAACACGTTGATAAAAAAGCCGATTGCAAAGGGTGGGTCTTTCCTGCCCGGCATTGGCAACTTCTGAAAGGTTGTCTCCTCTTCCCGCTGATCCTGGTGGTCTGCCAACAGGCTCACGCGAAAAAGGAAAACCCCCGCGATGCTTCCTGGCCACCCGATCGACCGAACATCGTACTGATCATGGTGGACGACATGGGTTATTCCGATCTGGGTTGCTTCGGTGGTGAAATCGAGACTCCCCACCTGGACAGGCTGGCCGGCCACGGCCTCCGTTTCACCCAGTTCTACAATCAGGGCCGATGCTGTCCGACCCGGGCCAGCCTGCTGACCGGGCTGCAACCCCACCAGGTGGGCATTGGACACATGACCGCTCCCCCCAACCAGCCACTCGGATTCACCGGCCCCTACCAGGGTTACCTGAATGACAACTGCACCACCCTGGCAGAACGACTGCGGGAAGCCGGCTACCAGACCCTGATGACCGGCAAGTGGCACCTCGGATCCGATCGTAAGGAATGCTGGCCTCTGCAACGTGGGTTTGACCGGTTTTATGGTTGCCTGAGCGGGGCCATCAATTACTTCCAACCGGGAGGAAACCGTGGAATTCATGAGGGGAACCAGCCTGTAACCACACCGGCAGGATGGTACGCAACCGACGCTTTCACCGACCGTGCCATTGAATACCTGCAGGACGCTCGCCAGTCATCGAAAAAGCCGTTCTTTCTCTACCTGGCCTACAATGCGCCCCACTGGCCGCTGAACGCCAAGTGGCAGGATTACCTGAAATACCGGGAACGGTATGATTCTGGCTGGAATGTCCTGATGAAACGCCGGCAGGCAAAACAGGAACAGATAGGCCTGTTTCCCGGGGGAACACGTCCCGCACCGTTTCCTGGTCCCGAATGGGATTCCCTCGGGGCCACTCAGCAAAAGCGACTGTCCCAGGTCATGGCCGCCTACGCTGGATGCGTCGATTCCATCGACCAGAACATTGGCAAGCTGGTCCAGCACCTGAATTCCACCGCGGAACTCGACAACACGCTGATCCTTTTCCTTTCGGACAACGGGGCTTGCCAGGAGGGCGGAAATTTTGGCAAAGGGGATGAAAAGATGATCAAGACTCCTCCCCTGGAAACCGTCGCCGGCGTGCGACTTGGACTTCATTGGGCCGGAGCCTGCAACACCCCGTTTCGAAAATACAAACACTTTGTTCACGAGGGCGGAGCCTGCACGCCATTGATCGCCCACTGGCCGGCGGCCATCCAGGATCGGCGTGGTGACTTTGTTCGACAGGCTGCCAGCCTGCAGGACATCATGGCGACTTTCGTCGAGGTATCCGCTGGAGAGTATCCCTCGGACCTGCCACCCTGCAGAGGCAAATCATTGATGCCGCTTCTGCGTGGCAGCCGCCAACCCCTGCATCCCGAACCGTTGTACTGGGAACATGAAGGCAACGCTGCTGTACGTGAAGGAAAATGGAAACTGGTTCGCGAATATCAAAAGCCCTGGGAGCTTTATGACCTTTCGACTGACCGGACCGAACTGAATGACCTGGCCCAAAAGCAGCCGGAAGTGCGGGATCGCCTGGTTGCCCAATGGAAGAACTGGGCAACCAACCACTCCGTCTCCTTTCCGGAAAGATTTGACATGTACCAGCACTTGCGGGAACTTAAAAAGAAAAACAGGAAAGACTGAAAATCGTATCGGGAACCCCGTCCGCAAGGACGCACGCCGCGGCAGGCGAAACGGATCTACCGGGCAAGGCAGCCTTCCGTCCCAGCCTTCGTTCCAGGTGCCCCGGGGAAGCCCGACGGCGCATCCACCAACATCGGGGCACTCTACACAATTCACCCCTCCCCTATTCATCACTCCAACATCCCCAATCCGAGAACTTACATGTTCAGTATCAAACTGCCCCTCTGCCTGTTCCTGGTGGCCTCCTGGTCCGGCACCCTTGCAGCCCTGCAGCCAGTCCAAAAAGCAAAGCGCCCTGCACCAATTCGCTGGCGTGTTCAGCAGCTTCACCTGGACAACAATGAAGGGATCGCCGTGGGTGACCTGGATGGAGATGGAAAACCGGACATCACCGCAGGGGAGCACTGGTACCAGGCCCCTGATTTCCGTCAACGCCCCCTGCGGAAACTGGGAACGTTTGGGGCCGATTACATGACCAACAACTCGGAACACCTGTTTGACATGGACGGGGACGGGGACCTGGACGTTCTGGCAGGCACTTTCAAGGAGTCACTTGTTTCCTGGTATGAAAATCCGGGACCCGGGAAATACGACCGGGAATCCTGGAAAGAACATCGCCTGATCGATACTGGAACCGGTCAAAACGAGGCCACTTTTTTGCATGACCTCGACGAAGACGGAATGCCCGAGTTTATCGAAAACTCATGGAATGCAAAAAACCCGGCCCAGGTCATTCGCCTGAAAAGGGAAGACGATGGTCGGGTCTCCGCAAGCAAACATTTCATCTCACCGACGGGCAACGGACACGGCATGGGTTTTGGAGACATTGACGGTGACGGGCGCCAGGACATCGTTTTCCAGGGTGGTTGGTACCGACAACCGAGGTCCGGGCCGTTCAACAATCGGTGGAGTTATCACCACGATTTTGATCTTCCCCATGCAAGCTGTCCCATCCTGGTCGTCGACCTGAACGGGGACGGCAGAAACGACATCATCTGGGGAGATGGTCACAACTACGGCCTGTACTGGCACGAGCAATTGAAACCGCGGGAAGGGGGAATCACCCTCTGGCGGCAACATCTGATCGATAAAAAATTCTCCCAGGGCCACACCCTGGCCTGGGACGACATTGACAATGACGGGCAACAGGAACTGATTACCGGCAAACGTTATTACGCTCATTCCGGCAGGGATGCTGGAGCCGAAGATGAAATCACCCTGCAGTATTACGACTGGAACCGGGAAACCAGCATTTGGAAAAAAACCCTCATCTCGAAAGCCCCGGCGGGAAAAGGGCCCGGCACCGGGCTTCAGATAAGGGTTCACGATCTTGATGGAAACGGCTGGAAGGATGTGATCGTTCCCGGAAAAAGCGGAACCCATATCCTCTGGAACCAGGGGCGAATTGCCAAAAAACAGCCAACTGGCAATCAATAATGGTCTGCCAACCGGCAGTTCCCACATTGGGTGAAACGCTGTGATCCCCGGTAAAAAAGGGCTCCGTGTCTTTCAGGCAGACGACGTGGAAACGGGCGGCTGAATTCATATTGCACGGAGGATAGAATATTGGGAGATTCGCGGGGCAATCGGCGACCAGGCCTCGTTCTTCTGGAGCTTCATGATGTTCACGATTTTTGGCGGCAAACACAAACACTGCGACGGCGTCACCAGGCGTGATTTCGTCGCGGCGGGTGCCCTGGCCATTGGCGGAATGACCCTGGCTGACCTGAAAAGAGTCGAAGCCTCGGCGGGTATCAGGAATTCACAGAAAGCGGTGATCCACATTCACCTCGATGGTGGGCCCCCGCAAATGGACACCATCGACCTCAAGCCGAATGCTCCGGCAGAAATTCGCGGAGAATTTTCCCCCATCTCCACTCGCCTGCCCGATTTTCAGATCTGTGAATTGATGCCACAGATGGCGGCCATGGCAGACCGTTTCGCTTTTTTAAGATCCCTGGTAGGCGCCGAGGGTCGGCACGATGCTTTTCAGTGCCAGACCGGATTCCCAATGAGCAACCTGCAGTCCATTGGCGGTCGTCCAGCGATGGGCTCGATCATCTCAAAACTGCTGGGGCGGCCGGATGACGTGGCCCCTTCCTTTGTCGACCTGATGCAGGGACGCCCCCTGGTTCGTCACAGTGCTCGTCCGGGATTCCTCGGCCCGGCATTCAAGCCCTTTCGCCCGGACATTTCCCGCTGGTTCAAACGGCCACTGGAAGAAGGAATGAAAAAGGAACTGGCGGCCCAGGGAGCCAACCACACAACCAGTCTTTCCCTCAACGCGTCGATCAGCGCCGATCGCCTTTCCAACCGTTCCCGCCTTTTGGGCGGACTGGATCAACTGCGTCGCGAAATCGACGGAAGCGGAATGATGGATGCACTCGACACATTCAACCAGCAGGCTGCCGGAATCCTGCTTTCCGGCAAGTTTGCAGCCGCCATGGACCTCGAGAAAGAAGACCCCAAAACGCTGGCACGCTACACACCGGCTGTCACCCGGACAAGAAAATCCTCGACTTCCGAGGACCATTTTTCGATGAGAAAATTCCTCCTGGCCCGGCGTCTGATCGAGGCCGGCGTACGCTGCGTCAGCGTATCCTTCAGCGACTTCGACACCCATTCTGCAAATTTCAGCCGCATGCGACACATGTTGCCCATCCTGGACCATGGCCTTTGCGCACTGGTCAGTGACCTTGAGGAAAGGGGAATGCTGGACGATGTCTCGATTGTCGCCTGGGGAGAATTCGGGCGGACTCCGAAAATCAATGCCAAGGCCGGACGGGATCACTGGCCACGGGTTGCTCCTGCCATCCTCGCGGGCGGGGGAATCCGTGCGGGGCAGGTCATTGGAGCAACGGACCGTACGGCCGGAACAGCCACGCAGCGGCCGCTGCATTACCAGGATGTCCTGGCCACCCTCTATCACAATCTCGGCATCCACGCTTCGAGCACCACCGTCGATGATCCGACGGGACGTCCACAGTACCTGCTGGACAAGGGCCAGCCGATCCAGGAACTGGTGTAGGTGATCGGCTGGAATCTGGCCCGATCTTTTTTCGCTCAGCCAGCAGGAGGTTCCGCCAAACCGACTGATCAGTGAACCTGTGGATCAGTGAACCAAAGAATCGCAACCCTTGTTTAGCGGGGCACACCCTGTGAATAGTCTTTTCCGTTAAGACTCCGCACAACCGATCGCATCCAGTCCTGCAGTTCCCTTTTCATCCGCTGCAATCGCTGCTGCTGGTCCGCCTGCCCCGCAAGATCGGTCTGTTCCATCGGATCTTCCTGTAGATGATAAAGTTCATATTTTTCACCGTTGATGCGATGCAATTTCCAGGGCCAGTCGTTCCAGGCAGCATGTCCCCTGGAAGCAGCTTCAACAAACTGGGGAAATTCATCCACATCCTTCAGCAGACGCTGGGAATTGTGAGGCAGGGGCGCACCGGCTTGCTGTTTTTCGAAAATATCCTTGAGGATGCGATCACTCCAGGTGGACTGCCCCTGCTGGAACTGGTGCCAGAATCCCATTGGCCGTTGTCGCTCATGAACGCACCCCCTGAGAATCCCGCTGATATCCTCCCCGTCCAGTGGATGGGGAAACTCGGCATCGATTCCCGCGAGGCTGAGCAGTGTCGGGTAGATATCACAGGTCCAGGTCGGCACCTGGCACTCACCGCCCAGGTTTCCCGCCGGCCATTCGATGATTCCAGGTACGCGAAGGCCTCCTTCGTAAATACTCCCCTTTCGCTTCCGCCCGCCTGAGGTGGCTTCTACCAGTCCACCGTTGTCGCTGCAGTACCAGAGGATCGTATTCTCGGCCATACCCATCTTTTTTAGCGCCCGCCTGAGACGCCCAACCTGCTGATCCAGAAGAGTAATTTCACGATAATACCCGGCCTGTTTTTTTCCCCTGTAAAGAACCGGCCCCTCGGGAACCTCCTGGTGGGGATCATGGGGAGAGGGAAACCAGATCACCGAAAACAGGGGCCGTGAGCCGGCATGATGCTTTTCAAGAAAGGCAATCGCATCGTCCATGGCGATGACCGAGCCCTTACCCCGCCGTTGCTCCACTTTTCCGTTTCTGCTGAGATAAGGATCGTTATCGAAGAAATTCAGACCGACCACCCACTCATCGAATCCCATCCCGCCCGGGTTGCAGCGGGAATCAGGCTGGCCCGATCCGAGATGGACTTTGCCAAAAATCCCGGTTACGTAACCGGCTTTTCTCAAGGACTCGGCAATCGTCTGTTCCTGCGGCCTCAGGTAGCGACCATGGTTGGTAACCTTGCCGCGAATCGGATTCCTTCCCGTCATCACACTTGCCCGGGTCGGGGAACAGACCGGCGCTGCAGCATAAAAACGCTTCAACACCAATCCGGAACGGGCCATCGCATCCAGCGCGGGTGTTTTAACGAACGGATGACCGCTGTAGCCGGTATCTCCCCAGCCCTGGTCATCCGCCATGACCAGGATAATATGCGGCTGCTTTCGGATTTGCCCAATCTGCCCCGTTTCCGTTTCGCCGGCAACATTACAAGCGAGAGCCAGGAAAAAAGTTACCAGGCAGCACCCGGGAGAAAACAACATTCGGTCTGGTTTCATGATCAGGATCCACGATCAATAGAATGAGGAAATCGCGTCGTTTCGTTTTTTCCCAAAAACGGAAAACCGAAACCGGTATTCGCCACCTGGCAGGCCAACTGCAAACAGGACTACCGACTGAAGAACTCATGCTTGGCATCACCGCCGCTGATCAGGTAGGCAACCAGGTCCAGGATTTCCTCCCGGGTCATGAGGTCAAACAGACCGGCCGGCATGGGTGAGACCTTGGACACCTTGATCTTCTCAATGGTTTCCCGGTCGATACTCACCCGCTGGTTGGGATCGGTAAGATCGGTATTCAACACAAGCATGCTTCCATTGCGACGCACACCCAGGTTGACAATCACACCATTATGCACGAGCCCGTCATCGGTCTGTACCATGACCGATGAAAACTGGTCATTGATTACCTTGCTGGGATGAATCACCTGGTCAAGAAGATCATTCACTGAATAGCGTCGCCCGGCCGTCGAAAGGTCAGGGCCGGTCATCCCGCCCTGGTTCTTGAACCGGTGACAGGCGTAGCAACCGGCGGCAGCAAACATCTTTTGTCCCCTGGAAAAATCACGCTTCTGCATACCGGTTTTGGCTGCCTGGGAAAGTTCTTCCAGCGTCCAGCGTTTGGGGGTCCTGCCTGCAAAAACCTGGCCCAGGTTTTCCAGTGCAGATTTTTTTTCAGGTTTCCGGGCCAGTAACTTCTTGAGCGTCATTTTTTCCCTGGCGTTCAGCGAAGCGACCGCGTCCTGGCGGATGAACTGCACGAATTTTTCAAAGCTGGCTCCCCCACGGTAGTTGGCGGCCTTGAGAAACCACTGGAAATATTTTTTTCGCAGCTCCAGTGTCCAACCGGACTTCAGCAACCGGATCGAGCGGGCGTATTGCATCTGCTCTTCCTGGGTGGGCACACTTTCGATCAATTCGATCGCCTTCCGCGCCACCAGGGGTGACTCCAGCCAAGCCAGTGTTTCACATAGCAGCCAGTTCAACTCGGCCGATTCGGAAGGAAACAACGGGTCGATCGCTTCCACCAGCTTTGCCTGCCGCTCCGCGTCTGGTTTTCCAAACCGGTTCAGGATGACCTGGACGGTTCGCTGGAGAATCAACTGACTCTCGGTGTCCAGTCGTTTGAGATCCATCTCCAGTACCGCATCAAGAAGTTCCCCTCTCATCCTCGTGTCCACAGGGGGAGTCTCCGGGGTTCGATGCTGGGGACAGACTCCTGTCACCCGGGCCAGCGCCAGCAACGCGACCACCTGCTTCCGCGGATCCTTTTCCGAGAGCGTTTTGCCCTTCCAGTTTTTTACCGGCTGGTGTTCGATCGCCGTGCGGGCGGCAAAGCGGATGAACCGGTCCGAATGTCCGAGATGCGGCCAGGCCGCCTCAATGGCCTGCTCATCCTGTGTCCCATGAAAAGATTCCAGCGTTCGCCGCAGGTTGCGGGCCTGGCTCTCGTCGGAAACGCCTGGGACCGGACCCGTCGGTTCCTTGCCGTCGTAGGTAACGCGGTACAACCCGGACTGAACCCGGCGACCGCCGATGGTGAAATACATGGCCCCATCACCTGGGTGAATGATGGCATCAGTGATTGGTAACGGCGCCCCAGTGACAAATTCTTCCCGGGTGGCGGAATAGGACGAACCCTCCGGCTTGAGATGTACCGCGTACAGCTTTCCCCAGCTCCAGTCGAGAGCATAAAGTGCATTCTGGTACTTGGCCGGAAACTTTGCCCCGTATCCAAAAGTCACACCGGTCGGGGAACCGGGCCCGATATCGTGCACTGCCGGCAGGTTGTCGGCGTAAAACGGTGGACGCTTGCCTGCTCCGTTTCGCCAGCCGAATTCAGAACCGCTGGTCACCTGGCAGATTCGCGTTGGACGGTACCAGGGCGCATTGAAATCATATTCCATGTCCGCATCGTAGGTGAACAATTCCCCGTCACGGTTGAATGCCGCGTCAAAAATATTCCGAAACCCGTTTGCATAGGCTTCAAAATTCTTTCCGTCCGGGTCGACCCGGTAGATAATCCCGCCGGGCGCCAACACGCCCCGGTTATGCCCCCGACCGTCAGGAAAACTGGGAAGCAGGTGGTCTTCACCCCATACGGAGGGGACCGGAGAGGTTTTGGCGGTCCCGGTCGGACGGGTACTGTTGCCGGTGACCAGGAACAGCGATTTGCCATCGGGCCCCGGCACAACCGCGTGCACACCGTGATCTCCCCGTGCCTGCAACTCACGCAGTAATTCAACTTTGTCCAGCTGGTCGTCTCCGTTGCTGTCCGAAATCCGGTACAGCCCCGAGGGGATCTTTTTTTCGTAATCGTTCACCCCGACATAAAGAGCACCGAAGGCCCAAACCATCCCGTTGACCGCACGGATGTTGGCCGCCACCGGCTGCACATCCGTTTCCGACAACGTTTTCCCGGCTGCCGGAGGATTCAGCCGATACAGCTTGCCGAACTGGTCACTGACGAGGATCCGTCCCCGGTCATCCGTGCACAAATTGACCCAGGAACCCTGTTTTTCCGCCGGGACGGAATAAAGCAACTCGACGCGAAACCCGGGGGCGGCCTTGACTCGATCAACGGGCGTAGCCCGGTTTCCCTCTTTGGAATCCTTTTTGCCGGTCAACTCATCGATGGCGGCTTTGGCACTTGCAGCATCCAGTTTCCGCAGTCGGATTTCCTTGAATTCGACTTTCATCGGGGCACCGGCATGAAGTTGCAAAGCAAGGATTCCCTTTCGACGGGCCTCGGGATGATCATCGACCAGGTCAATGGTCGTGACTCCGTTGACAAGGTGCACCTGGCGGTTGCCAGCCGCAACGATTGTCAATTCATTCCATTGATCACCGGTCAGTTTCTGGTTTCGGTCGCCCACCTCGCCTACCACACGGGCCTTTCCGTCCTTGCCAACGTTGACCTGCTGAAACCGCTTGGCAACGATGCCACGCCATTTTTCGGCATACAACATTCCGAAGTATTCGGCCTTGGGATGCAGGTCCGCCTGGTAACCCTTCACCGCAAAATCCTCTGGCTTGCCGATCCGTTCACTCCGGTATTGCACTCCCGAGTTATTACCCGAAAAACGGACTTTGGTCCGCAAGACAAAGTCGCCGACTTCGCCCCCCTTCCAGATCAGGAAGGTGTTCCCCTTGGTCGGGTTTTGGCTGGAAGTCTGCCCCAGGATGGCACCGTCCCGAACACTCCAGAACCTGGTATTGCCTTCCCAACCGCTCAGGTCCTTTCCATTGAAGAGGAACTGGCCCTGCTGGGCAGTTGCTTGACAGGCAATCAGGAAAAACAGGCACCCGGCCAGCGGAAAACAAAACAATCTCATTATCGGCTCTTTTTTTATCAGATTCGCATTTCTCTGACGCCAAATGGCCATCAGAACATTTCACGGCTGAGAGGGAAAAATCGAATTCCCCGGCTCGCAATCTTACCGGCCAGATTCAATTGGGGTTCCAGAAGCGAATCAGGGCAAAACCATTGGTTGGTCCCCTGAAACCATGCTCCCGAAAACGCAGACTGCGGCATCCACTGGCAGGCCAAACGTCACACGTTCATACTATCATCAGAAGGGCCGCTCCTGAAACCGGCACTTGCCCGATAAGCACGAAAGGCACCTGCGATGAATTCGATATTCCAGTGCCAATTCACCAAGGTTTTCGATTTAGTTAGCCCAAATCCGCATTCCCTGCAAACGATGATCATGCACCCCACCCGCTCGGCATTTTTTTCTCTCCTGGTTTGCCTGTTGGCGAATGTCAGCCACCCTTCGGCCAACGCTCAACCCCGGAATGTTTTTTTCGGCACCGGTAGCAAAGGTTCCGAGGGAATCTACCAGGCGACCTTTGACCCTCAAAGCGGGCGATTTTCCCAGCCTCGACTGGCGGCCCGAATTGGTGCCCCCGGCTTTCTGGACTTCCATCCTGACGGTGACAGGCTTTACGCCGTGGCGAGGTGGAAAGACAAAGCCCAATCCGCCGGTGTCGTTGGTTACCAGGTCAGCAAGCAGGGAAAGCTGATCGAGTTCACCCGGATGGCCAACCCGGATGGTGGTGGAGCTCACCTGGCAGTTCATCCCTCCGGGAAATTCCTCCTGACCGCACAGTACGGTGGTGGCTCGACTGCCCTTTTTCCACTGGATTTGAAAGGAATCCTCAAGCCCCCCACGGTCAGTGAACACGAGGGAGGTTCCCGGGTCGTGGGAAGACGCCAGGATTCGCCGCATCCCCATTGGTGTGGTTTCTCACCCGATCATCGTTTTGCACTGGTACCCGACCTCGGACTGGACCAGATTGTCATCTACCGGGTAGACGGGAACGGGCCCGCCATTGCCAGGCACGGGTTCGGCCAGTCCGTCGCCGGTGGTGGACCGAGACACATGAGGTTTTCGGTGGATGGGCGTTTTATCTTTTTACTGAATGAACTCTCGCTTTCGGTCTCTACATTTGCCTGGGATGCCAAAGAGGGCACTGCCAGCCGATTGACCACCACGCCCGCATTGAGTGAAGCGACCAAGGCAGCCGAGTCCTTCAACTCGGCCGCAGAAATCCTGGTCCATCCCAATGGAAGGTGGGTCTATTCCTCCAACCGTGGGCACGATACCGTTTCCGTTTACCAGGCAGATCCGGCCAATGGTCAGCTGAAAGTCGTGCAGGTGCAGCCCATTCGGGGAGCGTTTCCCCGCAACATCAACCTCGACCCGACCGGAACCTGGCTGCTGGCCGCAGGGGCAGATTCCAACACCGTCGCCGCCCACAGGATTGACCCGGAAACCGGCAAATTAACCTATCAGCGGGGGGCGATTATCAATGTCCCCTCGCCCATCTGCATCCTTTTCCAACCCGAATAAATCCCCTCGGCATGACGAGTGTTGCACCTTCAAACGCCGGGGTCGCTGGGCATCCGGTCGTCCTTTTCGATCTCGACGACACTCTGTTCGATCATCAATTCTGCAGTCGGACCGCCCTGCGGTCCATCCAGCAGAAATACCCTGAACTCCTGGGAGTCCGCTTTGAGGACCTGGAAAACAGGTACCAGGAACTGCTTGAAACCTGGCACCAGAAATTCCTGGAGGGGCACATCGACCTCGAAGAGTCGCGGCTCCGGCGATGGGCCATTCTGCTATCGGAAAACATTCCATGCGAAATCCCGGATGAATGGGCAGCCGAGGCCGCCGATGCCTTCATGCGAGCCTACCAGGATGCCTATCGACCGGTACCGGGTGCACTGGATTTGCTGAACCAGCTCGCTGCCAACAACTGCCGGGTTGGCATCGTGACCAACCACACCCTCCTGGAACAGACCACCAAGCTGGACCGGATCGGTATCGCCCGTTATGTCGATGCCCTGGTCGTTCCCGAAGCGATCGGTTTCTCCAAGCCGGACCCACGCATTTTCGAGGCTGCCCTGACCGAACTCGGTGGAACTCCCGCACGGTCGGTGATGATCGGTGACTCGTGGACCTCCGATATCATGGGGGCACGCAAACTTGGCCTGCATGCGATCTGGCTGAATCGCTATGGACACACCTGCCCGGAACCCAATTCGGCCAGCGAGGTCACTTCCCTCGAGCCGGTTGACCGGGTCCTGGGGTTGATTCTTGAAAAACTCACTTGCGGTTAGCGTTTTTTTTATTTTTCTTTTGCTGTTTTTCAGCCTGTTTTTCTACCTGTGCCCTCGTTTCCGGACTGACTCCGGTCAAACGGGTTTTGCCAAGCTGAGTCAGAATCCCCCGGAACTCTTTTTTGACATTCCGTGCCGCTTTCGAAAGTTCGGCATCTTTCAATTCCATTCCGGCGAAGGATCCTTCATAGCGTGTCAGCCGGGGCTGGCTGCCGTCAGCCTTGGCGACAAGAGCATATCTCTTGTTGCGAACCATCACCTGGCCCCGGTACCAGATGTAAATCCAGTCCTTTTGACGTGCCTCGGAGCGTCCCTTGAAAACGGGGAGCAGACTCACGCCATCCCCGGGGTCATCGGAAGGCAGTTTCGCCCCGGAAACCTCGCACAGCGTGGGCAGAACATCTACAAATTCCACCAGGTCATCGACCACGGTCCCCGGGTGCGAAATACCGGCCGGCCAACTGGCAATCATCGGAACCCGTGTTCCCTCGTCGGTCATCGTCCCCTTGCCACCGACAACCTTTCGCCCATTCCAGGGAGTCACGATCGGCTTGTCCGTACCATTGTCTCCGGTAAACAGAAAAAGAGTGTTCTCCCGAACGCCCGATTTTTCGAGCTGCTTTTGGATCTGTCCCACTGCCTTGTCTGCATAAGCCACCATGTCCACGAAATGCCGTTGAGGATCATTCCGGTCCCCCTTGTAGGTCGTGGAACCCCGTCGTTTTGGATCCCAGTCCCGGGAATCGGGAGTGGGATCAAAAGGGCAGTGAGTAAGAATCATGGGGTAGTAAACCAGGAACGGCTGATCATGATTCTGCTCGATGAACTTGCAGATAAAGTCAGTACAGACTTGGGGACCGTACTCGCCCCCGGTAAAATCCTTTTCCTGGCCATTAATTTCCAGCAGAGGATTCACGAATCGACGGTCTACAGCTTTCCCATCCTTCCGGGAGCGACCGCTCCGGGTGTGCTGCCAGAGGCAGGATTGCTGAAACCCGAAATGCTGCGGAGAATCTGCCTGTTTCCCAAGTTGCCATTTACCGGCAATGCAGGTCCGGTAACCGACTTTTTTCAACTGATGCGCGAACGTAACCTGTCCTCGGTCCAGCACACCGAATTTGACATAGTTCCTCACGTTGTATTGTCCGGTCATGATTTTTGCCCGCGATGGCGTGCAGAGAGGATTGGCAAAACAGTTGGTAAACCGAATGCCTGTCTTTGCAATCCGGTCAAGATTCGGAGATTTGCAGGATTCACTTCCATTGACGGACAGCGCTTCGTAGCCCATGTCATCCGCCATGATCAGAACGATATTGGGCCGCTTGGAAACACTTGTTGTTTCAGCCGACCTGCCCGCCAGCGGAAAAAGGGCGATCAGCAAACCGACCAACAGTCGGGAAATTCCCTGATGACATTTCCCGTTGCTCATTACCTTTTTCAACATCAGCCGTTTGACTCCCATCTTCGATTCTATCCAGGTAACCCTGCCTCGATTATAGCCTGCCACCGTCCGGGGTGAGTCACTGCGAAGGATGAAATGGACCTCCAAGCGG
>JAYZFP010000044.1:0-3139 GCA_036336715.1 Planctomycetota bacterium | reverse complement strand
GTTTTGATGATGTCAAAAGTCAAAAGTGCTGTCTGGTTTAGCGGCCGACAGCACTTCTTTCGGCGACGATATCGTAGTGGTCACACCTGTTCCTCATCCCGAACACAGTAGTTAAGCACTCCGAGCCGATGATAGTACTGCAAGTGCGAAAGTAGGTATTGCCGGATTATTTTAAAAAGCCCCAACCGTTTGGTCTGGGGCTTTTTTATTTCTTGTCGGGTTTCTTTCATGTTCATTTCCAATGTTTACCAGGGGCTGTTGTCCTCTTTTTCGGGGGATCCACCGGTCGGTGCAACGACCTGGACTCTCCTGGTGATTACAAACGATGGGAGCAGCGATGGGGCTGTTTGATTGGCTTTTTGGGCCGACTAAAAATTACAGGGAGCTTCCGCTGAGGTTCATGCTCAGCCGCCAGCGAAAACTGGAATTCCTGGCGAGGGAAGCGTCGGATTTACTTTCGGACTCAGGAAGGCTGTTCCTGGTTTGTCATTTTGACGAAACGCTCGAAGCGGCGAGGAACCAACTCGAAAAGGAGGAAGTCCCGTTTGATGAAATTCGATTTTCATTGGACGAAACGGCCTTTCGGCGATTGTTGGACGCACCCTGCCTCGGAAGAGTCATTCTGGTTCAGTCGAGGTACCTGGACCTCCCGGAACTGGAAGATGCGGCAAGGTGGAATTCCAGCGAAGGTGACGCAGCAGTACTGGTTGCCGAAAAATCACCGATGCCCGTGCAGAACAGGTCGGTGGTTCGGCTGGCGGAGCACCTGGCTTGCCAATGCAAGGTAAGGACCTATGTCTCGATGGACGATTTTCTTTCTTCGGTTGTTTTGGGACCCTGGGTGCGCAGTCTGCTGGAAAGCATGGAGTTTGGACCGCAGGATTTGATTGAGAACAGGATGATCGAACGACGAATTCAGCAGGCCGCGGATAAAATTCAGTTTTCACCGCCAGAGGATAACGAATTTTCCGAACAATCGTGGTTGATCGCGAATCCTGTTAAAGGGAACAGGTAGTCGGCACGTTTAAGGACTTTTGGCCTGGTGTGGAACCGATCCCTTCGAACGTTGGGCTCGCATCGCAAAGTGCCGTTTGGTTCTGCAACGGACGGCAGGTTCTGTATCTTTCAAAGATGCTCTGAACGCCCGGTGGATTTTTTGAACAGTCACCTCAGGTGGTTCCTGAATTCCGGATTCCAGGCTCCCTCGTCATTCCTTCGCTTTCTGGTAAGAACATGTCCTGTCTCATTCATCAACTCCCTCCTGGCCCTGTCGACATCATGGGTGATGTTCACGGCGAAATCGGAGCAATGGAATCGCTGATCGCAAATCTGGGTTACGACCGGCTGGGGAATCACCCCGGGGGCCGCAAACTGGTCTGGGTTGGCGACCTGACGGACCGGGGGCCGGACAGTATCGCGGTCGTTGACAAGGTGCGAGAGGTGGTGGCCGCCGGAAATGGACATTGTGTCTTGGGAAATCATGACCTGAACCTGCTGCTGGATCATCGCAAAACGGAGAATGCCTGGTTTTACGGGGAAACTTTCCGGGACGCCGATGGCAGTGTGGTGGAACAGCGGCTGGCCGATGATCGGCAAAGGGAGAAGATCCTCGATTTTTTTCGCTCTCTGCCTTTGGCGCTGGAACGCGCAGACCTGCGAATTGTGCATGCAAGCTGGGAAAATCAGATGATCGGTTACGCCCGCGGATCATCCGATGTGGCGCTACTTTACCATCAGCATGCCAGGCAAATCAGGGAGTCCTGCAGGGAATCCGGTCTCGATTCAATTGACGTCGGACTTGAGAATCAAAACAGGAATCCGGTCAAGCGGATCACATCCGGTCCGGAAAAGAGAATCGAAAAGGCGTATTTTGTTTCCGGTAAGTGGCGAAACGAGCAGCGCGTTCCCTGGTGGCAGGATTATTCTGGCCCCTTCTGTGTGTTTGGTCATTACGCAATCCCCGAGGGTGAACCGAGGCCGGGCTCCGATGCATTCTGCATCGACTTTGGGGTTGGCAAACGCTGGAAAGAGCGCAAAGCGGGCCAGTCCGGTGGATTCAGGCACCGCCTGGCCGCGTTTCGGTTTCCGGAAAAGGAAGTCGTGTTTGACGAGCCGGACCCGGAAGGAAAAGGATAACGGAATTTTCCGGTTCTCTTGCCCCGGTGGAAGGCGGACCGGAGCCGGCCGGGACAGGACAGGCTTCAGGGCACAGGATTGGGTGCGACGGCAGTCAGGTCGCCGGTAGTGCTCGTCACCGGGCCCAGGAGATCTTCTGGTTCAGGCCGTTTTCCTTCGGTCGATGATCGGCCAAGGTGCGCGAGGATTCGGAAGAGGTGGTGAACCTCCTGTCCGCTGAGGTGTCCTTTCTACGGACGGAACGGGGGTTCCAGTGAATCGAATCCGTTTGCTGGAGCCTTCCAGCTCTCTAGTCAGGCTGCTTTCTTTTTGCAGTTGATTGCCATCCCTGTGTCGGACCTTCCGACCAGCTTCCTGCACGGAGCCTGTTCTTCTTGCACCGTCCATTCGTTCAAGTTGTTCGTCTCTTTTATTGGGGAGAAAATCCATGCGAAAAGATCTTACCGACATTACCCTGGTTGTTGACCGAAGTGGCTCGATGAGTGCGATTCGAGAGGATGCCGAGGGCGGCATAAACGAATTTGTTCGACAACAGGTGGAACTGGATGGGGAGGCCCGGGTGACGCTGGTCGAATTCGATACCGAATATCAATTTGTCGAGCGGGGCACACCGGCCGAGAAGGTTGGGCCTTACCGGTTGAGGCCGCGGGGGGCCACCGCACTCATGGATGCCGTGGGTCGGGCCATTGACGAGACCGGAGCCAGGTTGGCAGCACTGCCGCAGGAGGATCGACCAGCATTGGTTGTCTTTGTAGTCACGACTGACGGGTGTGAGAATTCCAGCTGTGAATATTCGCTGGCCAGGGTGCGGGAAATGATTTCCCATCAGCAGTCGGTGTACCAGTGGAAATTCAGTTTCCTTGGAGCCGACCAGGATGCGTTTGCCGAGGCGGGCGCCATGGGAGTTCACAGGGACGGCATTGCCAACTTCAAAAAGAGCAAAATGAAGGAAGCCTATGGTCATACCGCCAACAAGGTGGGCCGGATGAGAGCGGCAGCCGCG
>JAYZFP010000043.1:0-19507 GCA_036336715.1 Planctomycetota bacterium | reverse complement strand
GGCCAGCAAGCTGCTTGAAACGACACCCGGGGTGGAACAGCGGATTCGCCGGATGTACGAGCAGGCCTTTTCAAGGCCGCCCTCCCGGACAGAACTGAAAAACGCAACCGATTTCCTGGAACAGCAGGCGCGGGAATTGCGAATCAAGCCCGAGGATATCCCCAAAAACGTCGATCTTTGGAAAGACCTCTGTCACGTGATGATGAACGTGAAAGAATTCATTTACCTGAAATAGGCTGCTCGGCGGCTTTTGCAGAAAGTGCAACATGAAAAAAAGATCCCACCACTGCGGACGCTTCCGGACCAATCCGCTGTCCCGCAGAGAAATGCTGCAGAAAAGTGCCTGTGGATTTGGCGCGGTCGCCCTGTCAGCCCTGATGGCCGATGAGAGTTTGGGTGCCCGGGAAGAACTCGACGAAGGGCGAAAGAATTACAAGGATCCGCTGGCTCCGAAAAAATCCCACTTTCGGCCCAAGGTCGAACACGTGATCTACCTTTACATGGACGGCGGTCCGTCCCAGGTGGATACCTGGGATCCGAAGCCACGCCTGAAAACGGAACACGGAAAACCGTTTTCGATGAAAATTGAGCCGACCCAGTTCAACAACATCGGAAAGACTTTCGCCAGCCCCTGGAAGTTCACCAACCACGGAGAATCCGGCACACCCGTTTCCGAACTGTTCCCCAATGTGGCACGGCATGTGGACGACCTGGCGGTGATCCGCTCCATGACCTCCAACTTTTCCGAACACACCAACGCCAACTACTTCCTGCATACCGGGAACGGGTTCCAGGGACGTCCCAGCATGGGCGCCTGGGTTGGTTACGGGCTGGGAAGCGAATGTCGTGACCTGCCCGGATTTGTCGTGCTCAACGGTGGCCTGATTCCGCCGGGGGGCCTCGATTGTTTCAACAGCGGCTTTCTGCCAGCCAGTTACCAGGGATCGATCCTGAATGCCGGGAACTACCCGATTGCCAATGTCAAGCGACTGGAAAAAACTGACCAGTTGCAAAAGAACAAGCTGGCCCTGTTGAAAAAACTGGATACCGAAACATTGCAGACGACCGGAAAAATCGACCAGCTGGAATCGGCAATCGCCAACTACGAACTGGCCTATCGAATGCAGTCCGTTGTGCCGGAACTGACCGATCTTGGCGGTGAGACCGAAAAAACCAGGGAGATGTACGGCCTGAATCATTCGTTCAATGGAACGAAAGTTTTCGGTCGCCAGTGCTTGCTGGCCCGCCGTTTGATTGAAAAGGGCGTCCGGTTCATCGAATTGACCTGCCCCGGAGTCGGCCATGACCGCTGGGATCAACATGGAAATCTGAAAAAAGGGCACGAAGACAACTCGCGTGCGGTGGATCAGCCAATCGGTGCCCTGTTGACCGATTTGAAACAGAGGGGACTTTTTGAAAAAACCCTAGTGGTCTGGTCCGGGGAATTTGGACGCACGCCCTTTGCCCAGGGTTCCAATGGTCGGGATCATAACCCGTTTGGATTTTCCCTTTGGATGGCAGGGGGAGGAATCCTGGGTGGAACGGTCGTCGGGGCAACCGATGAATTCGGGTACAAGGCCGTTCAGGACCGTTATGAAATCCATGATCTGCACGCCACGATGCTCCACCTGCTGGGCATGGATCATGAGCGGCTGGTTTTCCGGTACAGTGGCCGCGACATGCGATTGACGGATGTGCACGGCAAATTGATCAAGCAGGTGCTCGCCTGAAGAACGGTCGGGACGAGCCCGGCAATCGGCGGAGATCGACTATAATTCAGGAGTTGCCCTGGAGCATTTTCGACCAGATTTCCATGATTTTACGTCCATGATTCTGCAGTCCAATCCGAATCCGATATCCCGCAGGGAACTGTTCTCCAAAGCGGGTGCCGGTGTCGGATCGGCAGCGCTGGCCCACCTGCTTTCGGAATCCGGTTTCGCAAACGGAGCGTTGACCGCCACCCCGCCCAGGGCAAAAAACGTCATTTTCCTGCACATGGTGGGTGCGCCCTCCCATCTTGACCTCTACGAATACAAGAAAACCCTGCAGGATTTTGACGGAAAACCGTGTCCGCAAAAATATCTCGAAGGTCAAAGATTCGCATTTCTGCGCGGTCACCCGAAACTCCTGGGAACGAGATACCGTTTCAGGAAATTCGGGGAATCCGGGAATGAATTCTCTGAATTACTTCCCCACATTTCCACGGTGGCTGACGATATCTGTCTCCTCAAAACGGTTCACACCCGGCAATTCAATCACGCGCCCGCACAACTGTTTTTTCACACCGGCTTTGAACGGTTCGGTCGCCCGACACTCGGTTCCTGGCTGAGTTATGGACTCGGAAGCGAGAACCGGGACCTGCCAGCCTTTGTGGTCCTGATTACCGGCAACGTTGCGGGCGCCGGAAACAGCCTCTGGGGCAGCGGCTTTCTCCCCACCGAACACCAGGGTATCGAGTTTCGCAGCCAGGGTGATCCCGTACTTTTCCTTTCCAATCCCCCAGGGGTGGACAGGAAAGACCGCAAACAGGTTGTCGAAGGGATCAATTTCCTCAACCAGCAGAGACTGGCTGACGTCGGGGATCCGGAAATCGCGACACGGATCAAACAGTATGAACTGGCGTTTCGCATGCAGGCCTCCGTTCCGGAGTTGATGGACATTTCAAAAGAATCCCGGCAGACTCACCAGATGTATGGGACCCACCCTGGAAAACCCGGTTTTGCCAACAATTGCCTGCTCGCCAGGAGGTTGGTCGAGCGAGGTGTTCGCTACGTGCAACTGTTTGACCAGGGCTGGGATCACCATGGTGGGGTTTTCAAAAACCTGCCCAACAAGGCCCGACAGGTCGATCAACCCATCGCCGCACTGATCAGGGACCTGAAACAGCGGGGCCTCCTGGATGAGACGCTGGTGGTCTGGGGGAGTGAATTTGGCAGAACGCCCATGATGCAGGGGGATCGGTCTTCCGTGGGCCGGGATCATCACAAGGATGCCTACACCATCTGGATGGCCGGGGGTGGGATCCGGGGCGGAATGACCTACGGGAAAACGGATGAACTGGGATACTTCCCAACCGAGAATCCGGTAGAGGTTCATGACTTTCACGCAACGCTGCTTCACCTGCTTGGAATTGAACACAAAAAACTGACATTCAAGCACCAGGGTCGAAACTTCCGGCTGACCGATGTTGCGGGAAACGTGATTCAAGATATCGTAAACAGCTGATATTCGATTTACAGAACATTCAATTAAGCGAACATCAAACGGACACCATGGCAAACAAGATACTGATCGCCGACGACAACCAGGCCAACTGCGAGCTCCTTGAGGCCTATCTTTCCGAAATCGACTGTGAGACCGAATTGGCAGTCGATGGTGCCGAAACCCTTGAAAAAGTGGATTCTTTTGCTCCCGATGTCGTTCTGTTGGACATCATGATGCCCAAGTTGAGCGGATTCGAGGTCTGTGAAAAGCTGAAATCAAATGAGCAGACCAGTCGGATCATGATCCTGATGGTGACCGCGCTCAACGAGTTGGGAGACATCGAAAGAGCCGTCAAAGCGGGAACCGATGACTTTCTGACCAAGCCGGTCAACAAGGTTGAACTCCTGAAAAGAGTGGAAAACATGCTGAAAATCAGGGATGTTCATGACGAAAATGAGCGACTGAGGCAATATATCGAACAAATGGAATCTCCGGGAAAATAAGGCAAATCCACTGGATTTCGCGATTTTCCCGGTTTTCTGATAGAAATTTCCAAGACAGGGTGTATTTTTTGACAGGATGGTTCAGTTGACCGGAATGGAATATCTGGATAAAGTGGGAAGTTTAAGCAACTACTTTGGTTTACAATCTAAAACCGTTTTTTTGGGAGACATTGAAAATGTTCCGAATTGCATTGCCTGTGGCATTGTTCCTCGCATTTTTTGCGACCTCTGTTGTTTCGGCCGATGACTGTGGGTGTGCCAGCAAGTGCCGCATGGTCAAGCGATACTGCCTGGAAAAGGTAACCTGTGAAAAAGAGGTAACCCGATTCCGTCTGAAGTGTGTCAAAGATGAGTGTGGATGCCCACGCCTGCGACTTTGCAAAGAGACCTGCACCAAAGAGGTTACCCGACTCAAGCTGAAGCCAGTTTGCGTTGAGAAGTGCCGAAAGTGCTGCATCTCGATGCCCAAGCTGATGAAGCCATGCTGCGAAGCTGAAGCTGAGGGTGGAGAAGCTCCTGCTCCAGAAGCTGCCAAGTAGTTTCCCGGGACAGAATCTTCTCAGCTCGCCAGAATTCTGGCGAATTGAAATCACAGAAAAGCCACCTGATTGGGTGGCTTTTCTCGTTGATACTCGCAGGGGTGGCCTTTTTGAATTGGCACCCTGCCTCTTCCACGAACCGGTCACCACTCGGCAACCAACCTCGATCGTGGTTGGATCTCCGACTCTGAAACAGGGTCCGGTTTGCGAACCGGAATCCAGCTGCAAGCTTTGCTGGCTGTACAGCAGGCCGGACACGGGTGGCAGCTGGCCCGGAAAAAATTCTTCTCTTGATCGCCGACCGCGGATTCCGTAGCTTTCCGCTTTTCCTGTTCAATCCACGGAATCAGCCCCAGCAGGCCCCTGAAGTGATCGCTCATCCAAAATCGACTCTCTGGTTTCATATCCATATCCCCAAAACCGCCGGATCGACCCTGCGACAAATCCTCTCCCGTAATTTCGGCAACGCCTATTTCAGCGCGGTCTCCCTGATGGAACATCACAAGCTGTCGCTGAAAAACACAGAAGAAATTATTGAGAAACATTACCGCTGGCTGCGATGCTATTCCGATCACCGACTCTCTCTCGATCTCCCGTTTGACTCGGAAAAACTGAATGTCAGGGCGCTGGCCTTCGTTCGCAATCCGGTTGACCAGGTGGTTTCCCAATACAACTTCCAGTCAGGTCAAAACCGCCGAAAAACGGATGTCGCGGAAATGACATTGGCTGAATTCGTGGAAAAAAAATTCAACAAACCGGGACGGGCTTCGAGGGGCCTCCAGTTACAGCGGCTCAGGGGACAGATCAACGGATCTTCCATGACCGACATCAAAAGATTGCTCGACGAAGAAAAGCTGTTCCTGTTCCCCTTGGAAGAATTCGACCTGGCGATGGCCTGGCTTGAGAAAAGGTTTTCCAGCGAATTCCACTCGACTGAATACCTGCACGCCAACCGGAGCGTCAAGAAGGATCTTCCCAACGCCGATATTCGCTCGCGAATCCGGGAACTCGTCGAACCGGATTTTGAACTGCATGACATTGCGACCTGGTTTCTCTCCACCATGGCAAGCACCCTTTTCCAGACCCCCCGGGAACAGAAAAAGACGGTCAGAAAGCTCCAGCAGCGCTGTCAATCGCTGCAAAAAAAAGCGGCCGCTTCCTGAGCCCCTTCTTCACTCAATCGTTGCCCGGCTGACCGGGACGACCGCCAACCAGCCTCCCTGGCCAGGTTTTAAAGGTAGTTCTCAAGGACTATTTCAACGAAATCATCTGGTTGACATTCCTTAGCTACGGATCCAAGTTGCAGACTTGCAGTTGGTTCGCTGGAGCATCGGATGTTGACAGATGAGAGAAAATCAAAAGAGGCAACCCTTATCAAACAGGATTGGCTTCGGCTGAACATGGTGCGCGGATTGGGTCCACGCATTCAACAGGCGTTGCTCGGCCAATTCCAGACTCCGGAGAACATTTTTGCTGCCACGCATGAAGAATTGCGATCAGTTGAAGGAGTGGGACCTCAACTGGCCAGTGCCATCCGGGGTTCCAACCATCGTCTTGAGGCCATTGCGGAACTGCAACACTGCTATCAGCAGGGAATCGACATTCTCCCCTTTTCGGAGACCGGTTACCCGAAACCACTGAAACAGATTCCCGACCCCCCGGGTGTCCTTTATGCCAGAGGAAGCATCCGGGATGCCGATTCGATTGCTGTTGCCATCGTGGGAACCCGCCATGCATCACGATACGGACTGGGGCAGGCGGAGAAATTTGCCAGCGGCCTGGCAAGAGCCGGTTTCACCATCATTAGCGGACTGGCACGGGGGATTGATACCGTCGCACACGAAGCCGCCCTGGCGGCAGGCGGACGAACCCTGGCGGTTTTGGGAAGTGGCCTGTTGCAACTTTACCCTCCCGAAAACAGGGATCTGGCGGAGCGGATATCGCAACACGGTGCAGTGCTGACTGAAAATGCCCTCGACCACAGGCCAAGTCGATCGTCTTTTCCCCGGCGGAACCGGATCGTCACCGGTCTTGCGCTCGGCCTGGTCGTGATCGAGGCGGCGAAACGTTCCGGAGCTCTGATTTCTGCACAGCATGCCATGGAGCAAAACCGCGAGGTCATGGTACTACCGGGTCGCGTGGACAGCCGGTCATCGGCTGGATGTCACGAGTTGATTCGTGACGGCGCCCGGCTCGTCACTCAGGTCGATCAGGTCCTCGAAGAATTTGGCCCACTTGCTGAAATCAGTACCGATATCCACGGACACAAGGTCCATCATCCTGCGGAGCTCCAGTTGAACCGGCAGGAAAGGTCCATCCTGGACGCGGTGGATGAACAGGTGGTTTCGATTGAAACACTGGTTCAGAATACGGGACTTTCTGTCAGCCGGGTTCTTTCCACGATCAGCGTGCTGGAAATGAAACGGTTGCTGACTCGCGTCAGCGGCACCCAGGTCGCCAGGAGTTGATCCGGGGTCAACCGCTCTCGAGGAGGTGAAACGCCCGATCGATCGGTTTTTGGATTCGGTTTGCGTCGAGGCCACACCGAGCCTCCTGCTACTGGAGCTTCCCAACTCCATGGGCAACCTCAATGGCGGGACAACGATTTGCCCGCCTCTCCCCGGGAGTGAGAACGATGCCGGAGGCAGACCGGATTGGGGCAACGGAATTCCCGAACTCAAAAGCCGGTCCGCAGCAAAGCGGCAATCACACGCCAGTTTTCATTCAGCGTTTCGGGTTTGCATTTCGGCCAAGATGGCGCTTGATGAAATCAGCCTTGCGCTTGATCTCCTTTTTTTCCGCAAGCCTTTTGACGTTTGACGGACCGCCAATTTTCAGAACCCGATCCTTTCGAGCCTGCTCCAAAAGTGCCCGGTCCATCTCCCGCAAATCATGAATCTGCACAGTCGCCGACAGGGTCGATGTTGAATTCGACTGGCCCACCGCCTGGTTCCGGAAAAGCCTGCCTGCCACGGGAAGGCTCCCCAGAATGGGCACACCCCTGGAAACCACTCCCGTGGACGACCGTTTGACCGAACCAATCAGGATCTGACCGCGGTCTGGGACCCGAACCGTCGTGGCACCGCTGAAAAAGGACATGACGGGCAACTGGACGGTGGTCCCTGGCTGTTGCTGTGATGAAGCAGTTGTTGCAGCCAGGAGGACAATCCAGGCGGCAGTCAGCATACTGAGGGGAGATGGAATCATCTTCAGTTCCAATTTTTGCATCCGGTTTTTGCATCCGGTTTTCCGAATCGATCTGCCGATTCAGAGCACGGCCAGTACCTCGGGCAAAGCGGTGAGCTTTTGTCCGTTGACCTTTTCAGGTTAACAGATTCAAACAGGCGGGCCAAGATTTTCGCAGTCCTGCTCCCAACCCTCCGTTCCGAAAGAGAGGTTTCCTGGGCAATCCATGCGGCGGGGGAACTAGGCGATGATTTCCCGAATCACCCTGCCCTCAACATCGGTCAACCGGAAATCCCGTCCATTATGGCGGTAGGTCAGCTTTTTGTGATCCATGCCCAACAGGTGAAGAATGGTCGCGTGTAAATCGTGAATATTGACCCGATTTTCGGCCGCCTTGTGTCCAAATTCATCAGTTGCCCCATGACTGACTCCTCCCTTGGCGCCACCACCGGCGAACCAGTAGGTGAAGGCATGCGGATTGTGATCCCTCCCCGGTTTGGCTGATTTCTGGGCGAGCGGCAAACGACCAAACTCTCCACCCCAGATGACCAGGGTGTCTTTCAGAAGGCCCCGTTGCTCCAGGTCGGTCAACAATCCCGCTATCGGCTTGTCCGTCTCCCCGGCAAATTGGGAATGGTTGCCCTTGATGTCGTTATGGCCATCCCAGCTCCGCTGGTTCTCCATTCCTCCCGAGTAAATCTGGACGAACCGGGTGCCCCTCTCGACCATTCGGCGGGCAATCAGGCATTGTCGGGCAAAGTGCCCGCAACGCTTGTCGTCCAGACCGTAAAGGGACTGCACATGACTCGGTTCACTGGCAAGATCGAGGGCTTCCGGTGCGGCGGTCTGCATACGATAAGCCAACTCGAAACTCTCGATACGTGCAGCCAGCTGTTTTTCGGATTCCCGGTTTTTCAGGTGTTGTTCATTCAACTCGCGCAGCAGGTCCAGTTGCGCGCGTTGCCGGGCGTCATTCAGGTTGCCCGGCCTTTTCAGGTTGTCGATGGGCTCTCCCTGCGGTTTGAGCCACGAACCCTGGTAAACACTGGGCAGAAAACCCGCTCCCCAGTTGAGAGAGTAACCCTTGGGCAGGCCTCGCCCCTTGGGGTCGGACATCACCAGGAATGCGGGAAGGTCCCTGCTTTCGCTTCCCAGCCCGTAGGTTGCCCACGAACCGACACACGGATTGCCCATCTGGGTAAAGCCGGTATTTGCCATGAACAGGGCAGGGCTGTGATTATTGGACTTTCCATGGCAGGAGTGGACAAATGCCATCTTGTCCACGTGTTTTGACAGTTCAGGGAAAATCTCCGAAACGGGCTTACCGCACCTGCCCTGTTTGCGGAACTTGAACGGCGATTTCATCAGGCCCCCGACCGAGTTGGCAAAGAAGCCGGTAAAACGGTCAAATCCCTCGATCGTCTTGCCATCGTTTTTCTCCAACGCCGGCTTGTAATCCCATGTATCGACGTGACTGGGTCCGCCGTTGATAAACAGCCAGATGACCCGCTTGGCCCGGGCATCAAAATGGGGCTGGCGGGGAGCCAGTGGATCCAGGTCGTTGGGCCCCGCTGGACTGGAAGGGAAAAGGCCTGCAGCCTGCAGCAGGCCCTCATCCTGCATCAGCGATGCCAGGCCGAGCATTCCTGCTCCCATGCCCGACTGCTGCAACCACTGTCTTCGTGATGGAATCATTGTTTCTCTCACTCGTTCCTGTTGGTCCCTGGTTCAGTCGATGTAAATAAACTCGTTCAGGCAGAAAAGTACCTGGCAAAAATCCCCCAGTGCCAGTTCCATTCCGTTGGCCTTCTTTTCCCGCTCGTAGGATTCCAGCTGTTTCCGGATAAAGGCTACATTCCTTGACAGTTCCGCTTGTGTGGCCTTTCTGGCGAGGGCTGCCTGGAAACCTGCATCTACCAGTTTTTTCAGCGATTCACCCTTCGGTTCCTTGTCGGCCGGCTCCAACAATCGACGGGCAAAATGATTGGCGTATTGCCGGACGTTCGGATTGTTCATGAACAACAGGGCCTGGGGAGCAATGGTGGTCGCGGGTCGTGCACCCACACTGACCAGCGGCTCCGGCGAGTCGAAAATCTGCATCATCGGGATCAGCCTGCTCCGCTTGATCATGAAATAGATGCTGCGCCGCGTCATTTTTTCATCGAGGGTACCGGGACCAAACATCTTCCTGTCCAACGCCTGACTGACCGCCAGCATGGAGTCGCGAATGCTCTCGGCTTCGAGTCGCCTGGGCGAAAATCGCCACAACAGGCGGTTGTCCAGGTCTTTTTCCGCATCCTGCGGGTCGTACTCCGAGGATTGCTGGTAAACGGCGCTGTTCAGGATCAACCGGTGGATCGCCTTCAGACTCCATTTTTCCTCAATCAGCTTGCGGGCCAGCCAGTCCAGCAATTCCGGGTGAGTCGGTCGCTCGCCCTGGAATCCAAAATCATTAGGGGTCCCCACAATGCCCGTGCCAAAGTACTGTTGCCAGATCCGGTTGACGATCACCCGGGCCAGTTGTTGCCCCGGACCGTTTTCCGTGTCGGTCATCCAGTTAACCAGTGTGGCCCGCCGGTAACTGAGCCGGTTTTCAGCCTTTGGACGAACCCGGTACGATTCGATATCCCGTTTGCCGGTAAACACCTGCAGCAAGCCTGGCTCGGCCACTCCCTGTTTCTGGGCCGTGTCCCCCCGTTTGAGAAAATGGGTCTCCTTGTAGAAATGTGGGAACTTCCTGCCGTCGGCATGGTGTTTCAACGGCTTGAGACCTTCGCTGGAAATCATGACCTTCGTTTTTTCTGCCCGTGGTTTCCCTGCCAGATGCGACTGCAAGACCCGATACCGTTTCTGCCAGCCTGGATCATTCCTGCGGTACCACCGGAACAGGGCCAGACGCTGCGAATCGTCTGGTTGGCCACCGGAGCTCTTCAGGATTTCAAAGACTTCCATCACCCGCTGTTTTTCGGATTCTCCATCAAAGGAAACGGGTGAGCCGGAGGTGGTAATCGAGAGACGGGGTCGGCCGATATTGTGACGGTTGTTGACATCAAACCGCATCCGGATTCTCAGTTCGGTGCCCTCCTCGAAACCGACCGGTTGCTCGAAATCAAATACCGCCGCCTGTGTTTTGCCAAACTGTGGGTCAACGGCCCACCCGGTTTTGGGGTTGGAATCAATCGACGACGCGATCGAGAGGTTGGAGCCGTTTTGCTCGAAGGTGGCCCTCGGACGGACCAGCCTCACCGGCACGGCTTTTTGCTGGCCCGGCTTGCCGGCCGTCACCGTCAGGGTCCCCAGCGCAAAATTGCCGTTGCTGGCTCGCCCCGGTCCACCCTTGACCAGTGAACCGTCAGCCAATGCCTCCACCCGTAGCGCGGTAATCCCGCGAAGCCGGGTCCTGGCTACCATTTCATACAGGTCGAAATCGGGGTTTTTTCCGCTGGCGAGATAGGACCCATCCGCCAGCCTTTTGAAGGTCGCCCCCCCTTCCGAAGTGATGTTGTCGAATTCCAGTACCACCCATGTCGGTTGAAGCAAACCGGTTTCCGGCCTGGAAGCCAGCCACTTGTCAAAAGCAGCAGCCAGGTTTTCCTTTTCATAGGATGCCAACTGTTGTTCCAGCTGCCGCCGCCTGTCCTGCCAGGAATCCAGCTCTTTCTGCAAGGCTCCCGCGTTCATTTCCAACTCCACCTCGCTGCGGATGGTCGTGGTAAACGTCGATACAAACCGGTAGTAATCTCGCTGGGGAATCGGATCAAACTTGTGGTCGTGACAACGGGCGCAGCCGATTGTGATTCCGAGCATCGCCGTTCCGATGGTCGAAGCCATGTCATCAAGCTCATCGTAACGGGCCGGCTCAAACTCCTTTTCGGTCAACTGTGTCGGGAACACACCTGCCCCCAGGAACCCGGTGGCCATTAAAGCCAGCGGCTCCCCGGGTGCCAACTCATCCCCTGCAATTTGCCATTTCACAAACTGGTCATAGGGAAGGTCACGATTCAGCGCCTTGATGACAAAGTCCCGATAGTGGTAGGCATGAGGGCGATTATAGTCCTGCTCGAATCCATGACTTTCGGCAAAGCGGGCTATATCGAGCCAGTGCCTGGCCCACTTTTCGCCAAAGTGGGGACTCTCCAGCAGCTCGTCAATCAATTCCCCGGTTGCGCTGGCAGCCGGTTTGCCGAGGAATGCGGCCATCTGGTCGGGTGTGGGTGGCAGACCGATCACATTCAGGTACAGCCTGCGGGCCAGCCGACCGCGTTCCTGACGAGCGTTGGGGCTCATCCCCCTTGCGTTCAAGCCCTGGAGAACAAACCGGTCGATATCGGTTCGACACCAGCGGTCATTTTCGAGGACAGGCACCGCTGCCTGCTGGAGCGGCTGAAAGGACCAGAATGATTTCAAATCCGGGTCGATGGTTTTGCGCGTCCAGGCAGAAGGGTCGCTGGCTTTTCCGCCCAATTCACGGTCGTAGGGCGCTCCCAGGTCAATCCACTGCGCGATGGATTCAATATGACGATCGTCCAACCGGGCACCATTTTCGGGCATCGCTGGCTCCACTTCGTGCGTGATCATCCGGTAGAGCAGGCTGGTATTTGCCTTGCCGATCACGATTGCCGGGCCGCTGGCACCGCCTGCCAACAGTGACTTGCGACTCGAGAGGTCCAGTTCTCCTTCGGTCTCCTCCCCGCCATGACACTTCAGGCAGCGGCCGATGAGGATCGGCTTGATCTCGGAACGAAAAAGCTTCAGTCCGGCCGACATTTTCTCCGCGTGATCGGCAGCGACATTTTTTTCCTGCGTCTTTTCTTCCGGCGCCTTTTTATCCTGCGCTATCGAAAGTTGACTGAGTAACGCCAGCAAGATGCCCAAGCAGGCAGAGGCGGGCCAAGAGATTCCAGGGTTTGCGTTCAACAGGATCTTCTCCAATAAACGGTTTTCGTCCCATGATAGAATAAGCAGTCGGCAATCTCCAATAAACCGGCTGTCGGGATCTTCCCGCACCAAGTAGCATGGGCGATTGTCATGGTCCGACCGGTAGGCAGGACGTGATTTTCGGCGTTCCGACGGACCGCCGCCTGGTGATGACTGAAAACTGTGATTGAACGTTCATCACCTTCAGCTTGAAACCCGAATTGGAAAAAACCAACAGTTATCGCCCTGTTTGCTTATGTTGTTCAGTTTTCGCCTGGCCATTTTTCTCGGCGCCGGACTCCTGTTTCTGGTCCAGCCGATGTTTGCCAAGATGGCGCTACCTCTGCTGGGCGGCTCGCCCGCGGTCTGGAATACCTGCATGCTTTTTTTCCAGGCAATGCTGCTGGCCGGGTACGTTTACGCCCACTTGAGCCACCGCTGGCTGGCAAGGAAATCTCGTGTCCTGGTGCACCTGGGGATGCTGGTGACTGTGTTGCTCCTGCCTACCATTGCCATTTCGGGTGACTGGACCCCCCCGGATGACGACAGCCCCATTTTCTGGCTGTTGGGCCTCCTGCTGGTGGTCGTCGGCGGACCGTTTTTCGCGGTCTCGGCAACCGGCCCCCTGCTCCAACAGTGGTTTGCGTCCACCGGTCACACGCGGTCTGCCAACCCCTATTTCCTTTATTCCGCCAGCAATACCGGGAGCATGGTCGCGCTGTTGGCCTACCCCTTTCTTTTTGAACGCATCTTTTCACTGGACCAACAGGGCCAGCTCTGGAAAGCCGGCTACCTGGTGTTCATGTTGGCCATGTCCGTGTGTGGATTTTTTGTCTGGCAAGGCCGGAACGACGGGGTCACCGCTCCCCCCGCGGACGACCTGGCCACGGTCGAGAGGATTTCCTGGAAACGCCGCCTGACCTGGGTCGGCCTGGCCTTCGTCCCCTCCAGCTGGATGCTGGGTGTGACCAGTTTTCTCACAACCGACGTCTCACCGATGCCCATTCTCTGGATCCTGCCCCTTTCGATTTACCTGGTGACCTTTATCGTCGCTTTTTCTGATCGTCCAATTCTCTCGCGCGTCTGGCTCAACCGCCTGTTCCCGGTTTCCTTGCTGATTGTTTGCAGCACCTCCATTTTCCGGGGCGGATTCCTGGTCATGGGTCTGCACCTGCTGATCTTTTTTGTCGGGGCCATGGTCTCCCATTTCGAGCTGGCCCGCCGAAAGCCGGCCGCTGCCGATCTGACCGGCTTTTACCTCTGGGTTTCGGTGGGGGGCCTGCTGGGAGGTGTTTTCAACGGCCTGCTTGCCCCGCTCCTGTTTCCCTGGATCCTGGAGTATCCGCTGACCCTGATGCTCGCATGCATTCTCTGCCCTGCCTTTGATCCCAAACCGCCAGGGCAGGAATCTGCCGCAGAATTGTCGCTGGACCGAAAGCAGAAAACAAAGCGGAAAAAAACGGGCCCGGACCAGCCGCCGGAGGAGAGCGGCGGAGGGGTGGAAAAGCAGATCAAACTGGGCATGTTCCTTTTGTTCGCTGCCGTACTGGGGCTGCTGGTTAACCTGTCCGGTTTCCAGGGGACAGCCACGCTGATCCTGGTCACCATGGCAGGACTGGCTTTGCTCTGCGTCTGCTATTTTCTGGATCGACCCGCCTGGTTTGCTGTTCCGCTGGGAGTGGTCCTGGTAATGGCCCGACTCGAACCACCGCAACCTGGCGAAACCGTAATCCATACCGCCCGCGGGTTCTTTGGAGTCAATCGGGTTGTCGACGGTCCCAGGGGATACCAGAAAAGGCTTTATCACGGCACCACCGTTCATGGAATTCAAAGCACTCACCCGGACCGAGCCGTCTGGAATCTGGCACCGATGTCCTATTACCACCGGACCGGACCGCTGGGAATGGTTTTTGATAACGCGCAAAAAAACGCACCCTTCCGGCGGGTGGGTGTTATCGGGCTTGGAGCCGGTACGGCAGCCACCTATTGCCAGCCCGGTCAATCATTCACTTTTTTCGAGATTGACCCAATCGTCCAGCGGATTGCCGAAGACCCGACGTACTTTACGTTTCTTGAAAACTGTGGAAAGGAAAACTACGAGATCATCCTGGGAGATGGCCGCCTGAAACTCTCAAAACAGGCAAATGGTCAATTCGACTTTCTGGTATTTGATGCCTTCAGTTCGGATGCGATCCCCATGCACCTGCTGACCCGTGAAGCGGTCGGCATGTACGCTGACAAACTGGGCAAGGACGGCCTGATGGCCTTTCATATCAGCAACCTGCATTTCGACCTCGAACCCATTCTGGGGGATATTTCCGCTGCCCTCGGGCTCGAATCGCTCACCTGTCACGACCGGGAATTGAGCGAGGAGGAAATGATCGAAGGCAAAGCAGCCTCCAGTTATGTCGTGATCGCCAAGGACCTGCAGCGAACAGGACTGGCTGGTCACCGGCTCTGGAAAACCACCCGGCGTTCGAGCCGAAAACACCCCTGGACGGATGACTTTTCCAACCTTTTTGATGCCTTGAAAAAAGGGGAGTAGCGTCTAGCCCCAATCGACTTGGCTCAGACGAAGTCCGCGCGGCAAACTTTCACCAAACGCCCGGTTGCTGGATTCCTCGTCCAGCTCTCCAATCTCGCGGACCAGTTCCTGCTGGGCCGCGCTGGCCCGGTTTTCCTCCAGCCACTGCAACACCGCCGACCTCAAAACTTCTCCAATGTCCCGGTAACGGTCACCCGTACGACGGGCCATCTGCACAACCGCAAATAGGCTGTTGCGATCAGGCTGACCCCAATCCAGGATCGTTTCGATCCAGCTTTCGACCTCCGCGACCGGGACAACGGTGTTCAAAGGACCGTACAGGGGCGTCCTCTGACCGAGCCGTCCAAGAGTCCAAACCAGTCCATCCTGAACCCTGTTCATCGATTTTTTTTCACGGATTGAAAAAATCATCTTCGCCAGTTCGATTTTGCGATCGACATGAAGCAGCTCGAATGAGCCCAGCAAGCGCCAGATTTCTGTGGTATCTTCCGGTCGAATTGTGGCTGCCTTGACCTTGCCGCCGGACAACTTTTTCGTCAATGCCCGCAGGGCGGAGAACAGGGGGTCCGCCATCGCGATCTGTTGACCCCGGGAAAGCCCACCCGCCAGTCGCCGCCAGAGAATATGGAGACCCGCCCGGCCCGCGGGTGAATCAAACTGCAACTGATCCCGGACATGTCGCCAGGTTTCGCTGACCCGCCAGTCATCGACGGCAAATCCGTAGCCAGGCCGCAGTGCGTAGCCGAGAAGGTTGATCCAACGCGCTTCGTGAGCGGCACTTTTTTTTCGTCCCTCTGCCAGCTCCAGCAATGATTCCCACATCCGCCGCAACAACGACATCGGCCATTCGTTTCTTTCCATTGCAAGGCATTCGGTCAACCGGGCCATCAACTCGACCGGTTTGGCAGAACCGTCAGCGGTAAAAACGTCCTTCATTTCCCGGCAGCAATGATCCCAGTTTTCTTCGGCCACGAATCCCTCTTGTTCGCCATCCCCCTGGTGAGCGGAAAGATCCGTCCGAACTGCCGAACGAATGTCAAACTGAAGCTTCCAGCTCCGATCGCTGCCGACCTCCCGGCAGGAGAGTTCGACTGTACCGATTTCGCTCAGACTGACATGGAGTTTGACAGGGATATCCCGTTTTTCGTTCCGGCTGGTGGCCTGGATCACCGTGCGGATCGGTGGCAGGGGAGTCATCTGGTCGGGATCGACCTCGTGCAATTCGCCCGCTTCATCCGCCAGTCGAACGCTTGATACCAACAGGGAGAACTCGACGGGCTGGGAAAGCGTGAGGCTGAACTCCCGTTCGTGCAATTCAAATTCCTGGCCCGGTTCGGCTCTCCCCGGCACAATGCAGAGCGCTTTGGATTCAGCTCCCCGCTCATCGAGCGCATCGACCGCGATATAGTAACTCCTTGCCAGTGACGCGGCGATCCGCACGCCCTCACCTCGCCGAACGCGCCCGAAGCAGGCCGCACCCCGGGCAACGGCCAGGTCGAGTCGATCGTTTTCCAGAATGCGGGGAGACCACCCGGGATCGTCCCCCGTTTGAAACCAGTGCCTGAGCTGATCGATGATTCTGGTTTTCATCAGATCGGAGCCAAAAAAGCCACCATTGAACAACAGGATGTCCGGCCGCGCCGAGAGTGGATCAGAAGCCGGCAAATCCGTGTCGCGGTGAGCATACAAAAATGTCGCGAGATGTTTCGTGATCGCAGGATCCGAGGTGTAGGGCAACCCGAATTCCTGAAAACCTGTGGCATGCGTCATGGGGCGTGAGTCGAGCTCCACCCTCGGCAGAAACCCCTCGACCAGCAGGGACTGGACTTCATCACGGGTCACCTCGGTCTGCAGTCCCCCTCCAATCAGCCTGGAACCCATGGCGGGGAGCTGGACGGTCAGCGTTTCCGGACCTTGCGGTGAAAGAAAATCCTCCTTGATCTGCCGGGCCCGCCCCACAAGACGATCCCACTGCTGGGAGGGCAGCTGGCTACCGCCAGCGAGTTTCTGCTCCAGGAACTTTGCCAATGCCAGGTCAAGGTTGTCTCCTCCGAGAATCAGGTGCTGACCGACCGCCACCCGGTGAAACTGCACCCGCTCCCCTTCCACTTCACTCGCGCGTACGCGGATCAGCGTAAAGTCGGTGGTTCCTCCGCCAATGTCGCAAACCAGGATTTTCTGTCCCACCTCGACCTGCTCGGCCCAGTTCCCGGCGTTCTGGTTTACCCACGCATAAAAGGCCGCCTGCGGCTCTTCCAGCAGGGTGATCCGGGGCAGCCTTGCTGCCTGGGCGGCTTCAATCGTCAGGGTTCGGGCAACCTCATCGAAGGACGCTGGCAAAGTCAGAACAATGTCCTGTTTTTCAAGCGGTGCTCCCGGAAAGGAATGGTTCCAGGCCCGACGAATGTGCTCAAGGTATCGGGCACTGGCATCCACCGGCGAAAGCCGCTCCACGTCCGGAGCTCCCTGCCAGGGAAGAAGGGCAGCAGTCCGGTCCACGCCTGCATGGCAAAGCCAGCTCTTGGCTGAAACAACCGCTCGCCCGGCCGTCCTTGCGCTTTCGTCACGCGCCATGACCCCGACACAGTAGCGGTTCGGTTTACGGTGCCAGGGAAGTCTCATCGACTCGGCCGCCGCTTCAGACTGCGGTGGCTGAAAATGAAAACTGGGCAGCGTCTCCCGGGCCTCGGTTTCACCCGGCGCAACGACCTGCAGGACTGGAAACACCGTTACCTTGGCTTCCGGGTCTTCAGTGTCGACATAGGTCACCGCCATGTTGGTTGTGCCCAGGTCGATTCCAACGATGAATCTACTGGGGGCCTCGTCGACAAGCGGGTCAAATTCAGGGACTGCAGGCATGAAAGATCGCGAAAAAATTCCGGAAGGTTTCCAACCTCGAAACGAAGTTGATCTCCAAATCTATCATCCGGAAAAAAGATCTCCTAGGGCCGGCGGCGGCCCCTGTTTTTGATCCTTGCAGCATGCCAGCTGCCAAAAGCGTGAATCCCTCAAGGTTTGATTCCGACAAGCAAGAGGAGCCGCCAGCGTCCCTAGCTGCCCCCTCCCTGCCACCAGCTGAGCAGGATCATCAGGGTAATCAACAACAGGAAGCAGAAGGTAATCACGAAAAAATTCTTCAAGGAACGTGAGACCTCTTTTTCATCGCGTTTCATGCGTTGCAGCTCGATTTTGGCCCCCCGGTAGTTGACTGTGGTCTTCCGCTCACTGACTTCGGTAAACCCGCCCTTTCCATCAGGCAGAAGGACTTTTTCGCTTTCAGCAATTTTCTGTTCACCCAGTGCGTCCACCGCCTCATCGGCAGCGACTGGGAGGGATTCCGGGCTCTCCTCCCTCCTGGAGGCGACCGGCGGAAGGATCGAAGCGCCCTGATCGGAACCGGTCGTTTCCGGCAACAGGCCCCCCCCCGTTTTGGAAGCCGATTTCCGGGGGAGCAGCAACTCGGGTTCGTTGGAAGGTGATGTTTCCTTTTCTTTCTTCTTCCTTTTGCTGCGTCGCTTTTTGTCCCGTTTTTCGGATGAAGAAGGCGGCAGCAACGCTTCATCGCTGCCAGGCGATGCGGCTGGCACCGATTCCCTCGGGGCATCCATGTCTGGAGTGGACCCGGATCGGACAGTCGGTGGCAATAACAGGTCTTCCTTTGCACGATTTGCCGAGCCACCGGAGACCTTCTTGGGATCGTCTTTGCGAACCGGTGACTGTTGAGCTCCGCTCTTGTCGATGGAAGGTGGGAGCAGCGAGTCAGGCGTTGTCGCATTGGTGGAAGGCGTACTTGCTGGTGGTGCACTGACCGGGGGTGCACTGACCGGGGGCGCACTGACTGGAGGTGCAGATGGAGGACTGACAGGAGGCGTATTGACGGAAGGAGGTGCGACCGGTGGTGGAGAGTTCTTGTCCGATTTTTGAATCGGCGGGGACTGAACGGGTGGTGGATCCGAAGAGTGCGTTGGCGGGGCCGTGCACTTCGGGCAATGGCGGGAACCATCCGCCCCGCGGACCATTTTCGCCTTACACTTGTCGCAATATTTGGCCACTGTTTGAACTTACCTGAAAAGAGGATACCCGGGGGGTCCTGTATCGCACTGCCTGACAGGAAACGCACCGCAAGAGCCACCAAAACCCTTGACTGTTGACGGACAGTCTCCTGATCTCACCGCTGGAATAGTATCAATCTAATGCATATTCCCATCCAAACGGATCGAATTAACCTAGGTTTATTTGGCCCACCCGACGAATGGAGGCTTTGCTCCATTTTATCGTCATAACCCCTTTATTTGTCCTCGCAGCCAAAGGTCGAGTCGGTGTCCCACCCGGAGCAATTTTACCCCCCCGACCGAAAACGGCAAAAGCCGTTTTTCCATTATGGCTGGATTCCGCTGACCCTGATCCTCTGCAATTCGGTCGCCGGCGGGGAATTTGAGGTCCGGGTCGTGGATGCTGAAACCAACCGCCCGGTTTCGGTCAGGATGTCCATTCGCAATCAACGCGGGGCCCTGATCAAACAGCGGGGTGTCCCCTACCACCAGGGAAGTTTCTGTTTCTTTGGCAGTCATACCTTCAAACTTCCCCGCGGCGTCTACAGCTACACAATTGAA
>JAYZFP010000042.1:0-24085 GCA_036336715.1 Planctomycetota bacterium | reverse complement strand
CGACTGGGCGCTTCAGCTGGAATCGGTGGAGAGGGAAAAGGTGGTCATGATCGGCAACTCGGGGGGTGGAGTGGCCACGGTTTTTACAGCTGCGGTCGATCCCCGCATCCGGGTTGCGATTCCAAGTTGCTCGTTCACTTCGCTGACCAGTGAAAAAGGGTACATTTTTCATTGTGACTGCTGCATGGTGCCTGGTTTGCGGGACTGGGGGACAGCATCCGACCTGGGGGGGGGTTGATTGCGCCCCGGCCCCTGTTGGTGGTTCACGGTACCCGGGACAGACTGCACTCCCGCAAAGATGTAGAACGGAACGCAGCCGCGGTAGAAAAGATTTACCGGACCATGGACGCCCGGCAGGCGCTGCAGCTTTCCTGGGGTGAGGGGGGACATCGGTTTTATCCTGCGATCATCTTTTCCTTTCTGGAGAAACACCTGCCACGTTGAGGGCGAAAAGACTTTTGCCGTCCTTCGAACAAGGTACGTTGGGCTGTTCCCAGAGCGTATAATGGAAACCACGGGTGAACTTCCTGCGAAAAACCGAACATCACCGGTGCCGCATCCCGTCAGCTCCCCGCTCAAACTGAAAATCGGTGAGACGGGAAAATCGGTCAACCAGAAATCACATGAGCCTGAAAAACAAGATTTCGAAAATGCTGCCGGCATTTATCATGCGAAGGCTCATCCGTATTCGTGATCGTCGCTCGCTCGCGGCGGTCCCGTCGCAGGACTGCCCGGTGGAATGCCTCTGGAAGCGATCCGCTGATGAATTGGCTGCCCTTTTCAGGGATCCGGTTGCGGATCACGCCTGGCAACAGGTTGCTCAGCAGCTGGAAGGCTTTGAAATTCCGGACATGACCGGGGGAGTGAACCCGGGAGATCGCCGGGCGATTTTTTACCTGGTCCGCACAACAGGTGCATTGACCGTTCTCGAAGTGGGTACCCACATCGGTGCCTCGACCTGTCACCTCGCAGCCGCCATCGGACAGACCGTCAGCGAACTTTCCGCATCCGGGCCCCGGCTGGTCAGTGTGGATGTCGAGGCGATTAACGATCCGGAACGCAGGCCTTGGCGACAATATGGCGCCCCGTATTCGCCCGAGGAACTGGTGACGAAATTGGGATGCAGCGAATTCGTTTCCTTTCGGCAGGAAAAGTCACTGGAATACCTTGCCTCAGGCGAGCAGATGTTTGACGTGATTTTTCTGGATGGGGATCACTCGGCCCAGACGACCTATCAGGAAATACCCCTCGCCCTTTCGCGACTGAAACCGGGAGGCGTGATCCTTTTGCACGATTACTTTCCGGGGGGACAGCCATTGTGGTCCAATGGCGTCGCCATCAGCGGGCCTTACCTGGCGGTCGAAAGACTGAAACGGGAGGGTGCGTTGCTTGACGTGATCCCATTGGGCGAATTACCGTGGCCGACCAAACTGGGATCACGGAAAACCAGCCTGGCGGTACTGGTCAGTCGCTAGAATTGCCGGACCAGTGGGAACCGACATTGGCCGACAGCTTTCGATCCAGGTGGGTGTAACCCCCGTCCACAAACAGGATCTGTCCGGTCGTATGCCCGCTCCGCGGTGAGGCCAGGAAAACCACCGTATCGGCAATTTCCCGGGAGGTCGTGAATCGTTTTCCCAGCGGAACCAGGTCGGCAATTTCTTTTTTGATTTTTGCCGGATCCTCCTGGGAGTTGATCCAGTTTTCGTATAGCGGCGTCCAGCATTCAGCGGGAACCACCGTATTGACTGTCACGTTTTTGGAAGCAAATTCGACGGCCCACTCGCGAGTCAGTGCATTGACCGCACCCTTGGCGGCGGCATAGCCGGTGGTCCCTCCCTGGCCGGTGACGGCTACCTTGGAACTGATGTTGACGATCGCCCCGCCATTTTTACCCAGTTGTTCGGTGGCGAAACGGGTCACCGAAAAAACATGCAGTAGATTTTTTTGCAGCGATTCCAGGAAAGCACTCTCGGAACAGGGAAAACCGGTACTGTCGTTGACGCCGGCATTGTTGACCACGATGTCGACTCGCCCAAATTGCCGTACTGCCTGGTGAACGAGCTGCCGACAATTTTCTTCACGGGTCAGGTCACCTGTTAAAAATGCAGCATTTTCCCGGTTTTTTGACCCGTCGAGGAGGTCCTGACTCGCCTTTTCATCGAGGTCGCCAAAAAAGACCTTTGCCTTTTCGGCAAGGAGGCCTTCCACGACCGCTTTACCGATTCCCCTGGCGCCGCCGGTCACCAGGGCGACTTTTCCATCCAAATTCAGGTCCATCAATTGCTCCGACGGGTAGGGAAACTGGATTCGCCTCGGTGCATCGAATTCCAGTTTTGTATATTTTAAAGGGACACCAATTTCCAGAAGAGTCAAAAATGCTTCGAATCGCTTCCGTAATGGGTTTCGCCCTGATTGGAATTTCTGCAGGCTGGGTTGTCAATGAACCGGAAGGTACTGTCGTCGATGATGACAGCAAAAAACTTCCCGTCCTGCCAAAGGATACACTACCGGTGGAGAGGGACCTCGGGAGCATCCCCGACGGTCTGGATACCGAACGGTTGATGCCTGATGACAACCCGCTCAAACCGGCCGTCGTGGCACTGGGCCGTAAGATTTTCTTTGATCCCATTCTTTCTGCCAACAACAGTGTTTCCTGTGCCAGTTGCCATCAACCGGAACTCGGATTCGCTTCCAACAACCGGCTGGCCATCGGTATTGATGGAAAGGTAGGTACCCGCAACAGCCCCACCCTGCTGAACCGGGCCTACGGTAAGACCTTTTTCTGGGATGGTCGCGCCACTTCCCTCGAGGAACAGGCCCTGAAGCCGATTGCCAGTGAGATCGAATTGGGCAGCAGCGTGGAAGAAGCGATTGGACGGCTGTCTGAAAAAACAGAGTATGTCGAACTCTTCCGACAGGCGTTCGGCGGCGACCAGCCAGTGACAGCAGATAACCTGGCCAAGGCCCTGGCCGCGTTTCAGCGAACCCTGTTGATGGGCGACTCTCCGGTGGATCAGTTCCAGTCGGCCAATTATGGTGCTTTGACCAACGAGGAACGGCAGGGGCTGTGGATTTACGAGAGCCGGGGTGGCTGCTGGAAATGCCATTCCGGATCGAACTATTCGGACGAGGAATTCCATAACACGGGTGTCGGCTTTCAGACAAAGAACCGGGACCGGGGACTGGCAGAGTTTTCGGGTGATGAGCAGGACAACTTCAAGTTCAAGACCCCCACTCTTCGCGGTGTCGGCCTGACGGCTCCCTATTTCCACGACGGCAGCGCCAAGACACTGGAAGAAGTGGTCGAATTTTATTCCAGGGGTGGAGCACCGGGTGACGGTGGTCTGGATTCCAAGATGAATAAACTGGATCTCAGCGAAGAAGACAAGAAACACCTGGTCGCGTTCCTGAAAGCCCTTTCACGCTAGGCGGACGGACGATTCCGCAACCCGGCACACCTACCCAGCAATCCGGATATTCTGTTGGCTGATTCCGTTCGCATCGCCACCTGTCTCACTCCACCGGGCCGCAGTGCGATTGCGACGATCCGGGCGCGGGGATTTGAATCCCTTTCGGAATTCGATTCGATGTTCGAATCGGCCCGGGGAAGAAAGCTGAACGAGGGAGTGGGTCGTGTCCTGTTTGGCAAGTGGAGGAACCAAGAGGGGACCAGCGAAGAACTCGTGCTGACCCCGGTCTCGCACGAAGAGCTGCTGATTCACTGTCACGGTGGGCGGGCGCCGGTGCAAGCGATCCTCGAAACCCTTCGATCCGCCGGTTTTCATGTCCAGGGTGCGGCAGACAGGTTGGAGTCGCCGACGGACCTGGCTGGCGAAATCCAGTGGGGCCTGTTGCATGCCCCCACTCGGAAGATCGCCGAGATTTTTCTGCACCTGCAGGCCGGTGCCCTGTCGGATGAAATTGGTCACATCCTCTCGATGACCAGGCTGGACCAATTGAGGGACCGGCTGGTGGGATTGCGTCAGACCTGGTCGATTGGCCAATTCCTGGTTCGGCCGATTCGAGTGGTTCTGGTTGGTTCGCCCAACGTGGGAAAAAGCAGCCTCAATAACCGGCTGCTGGGCTATGCCCGCAGCATTGTGATGGATCGACCAGGCACGACGAGGGATGTGGTCTCCGAAGGGGGAATTCTGGATGGCTGGAGTTTTGAATTTTCTGACACCGCCGGGATTCGTTTGAGCGAAAATGAAATCGAAACTGCCGGAATCGGGTTGGCACTTGAAAAACTGGCGATGGCCGATGTGGAGGTTCGGGTTCTCTCTGGCGAAACAGGCCTTGTTGACGCGAAAAGGGAAATGGCGGAAGTTGGGCCTGAAGGGAGACTGTGGGTATTGAACAAAATGGACCTGCTTGAAGAACAGGATCGTCAGCGGGCCGCATCCGAGTTTCCGCATCTGATCCAGACAGATGCACTTTCGGGTGAAGGAATTCAAACTCTGTTGTCGAGCATCAGACGGCAGGCAATTCCGCACGAGCCCCGGCCGCAGTCTCCCCTGTTGTTCACCGAGCGACAGGTAGAATATGTGGATCAGGCGCTGCGGGAAATCGAGGAAGCGATCCCCAATGCCGATGGTCTGGCTCGGGTACAAACATGTCTTGGGAGGCTGGTAGGATGAGCACGCTGAAAAAACTGCTTCCCTTTTTCTGTCTGCCGGTGGCCGCTCTTTCGATCATTGTGATGGTGCGGCACCCCGAGGTGCCGCCCTGGCAGATCGTGCCCTACACGATGGTCATGGTCGTTCCGTGCGGGCTGATTCTGTTCTGGAAGTCCTTTGACCTGTTTTTCGGTTTTGCACCTGCCAAGGCTGCGATTACCGACCATTGGAGTTCGGTAACTCCGTGGATCGGCTGGTTGATCCTCGCGGCGATGCTGCTGATCAACCATTTTGCCAGGCCGCCCGCCGATTTCTGAAGGAGTCCCATGCGAGATTTCGACAATTCTCTGTCCGAAACGGCTTCGGTTTGGCAACTCCGCACGAGGGAGCTGGTATTTGGAAGAATCCCTGTCCTGATGGGAATCCTGAATGTCACCCCGGACAGCTTTTCCGATGGCGGAAAATTCAATGATCCAGGCGCCGCCGTGGACCAGGCATTGCGCCTGGTGGAAAAGGGTGCCGGGATCATCGACGTAGGAGGAGAGAGCACCCGACCCTATTCCCAACCGGTATCCGAGGCCGAGGAGATCGCTCGCACGGCGCCGGTGGTGGCCGCGATTGTCGAGCGGACATCCGTGCCGGTTTCCATTGATACGTCCAAGGCAGCGGTGGCCCGTGAATGTATCCAGGCGGGGGCCGAAATCATCAACGACGTGACCGGACTCGAAGCGGATCCGGGAATGGTCCCTTTGGCAAGGGAAACAGGTGCCGGCGTCTGCGCGATGCACATGCAGGGCAATCCACAGACCATGCAGGATCGGCCCAGCTACCAGGATGCGGTCAGGGACATTCTCGGCTACCTGCGCTCACGCCGGGATTCCCTCCAGCAACAGGGCTTGAAACGGGAAAAAATCTGCCTCGATCCGGGCATCGGTTTTGGAAAAACCCATCAGCACAATCTGGAGCTGATCGCCTCGGCGCATCGATTTCATGAAATCGGCTGTCCGGTCCTGGTGGGGCATTCCCGAAAGGGTTTCCTTGCCAAGATTATCGGCAGTCCGGAGGCGGACCGGGCGGCGGCGACAGCGGGAGTCGCGGTGGAGTTGGCCCGGCAGGGGGTGCAGGTCATCCGGGTGCACGACGTCGATGTCGTTCAGGACGCGATCCGCCTTTTCGAGGCGGTTGGCGGTATCGACGGTCGCCTGCTGGATATGAACTCTCTTGGCAGCAGTTGACGATTGTCGGGATTGCGACCGTCAATTCCCGGCTTAGTTGAAGGGCTTCAGCCCCACCGCTGCATCAGGTCGTTGGGGATGTCGAACTGGTCGAGGATCCTGGCGACCACAAAGTTGACAAGGTCCTCGACGGTTTTGACCCCGTGGTACCAGCCAGGCATGGCAGGGAGCAAAATAGCTCCACTTTCGGTGGCGGCCTTCATGTTGTTGATGTGAACCAGCGAAAGCGGCGTTTCGCGTGTTACCAACACCAGCTTCCTTCGTTCTTTCAGGTGCACGTCGGCTGCACGCTGGATCAGGTTGTTGCTGTTTCCCCCGGCAATCCCCGCCAGTGTGCTCCCCGAACAGGGAACCACCACCATGCCCCGGGTACGGAACGAGCCGCTCGCCATGGGACACATGAAATCCTGGTAGTGATGGTAGGAGATGCGCTGGCCATCGAATTTTTCGGCAAGCAGCTGGTTGAGATTGAACCCGTTCAGGTCGATGTCGAGCCCGAGTTCCTGTCGAAACACCTGGGCGCCCGAGGGACTGACTGTCAGGTGGACCGGGATAGTCGTGGTGGAAAGAAATTCCAGCAGCCGAATCGCGTAGGGCGCCCCGCTGGCTCCCGTGATTGCAACGACGAGAGGTTCCATGGTCTTCCTGTCCTATTTCGTACCAACGTACAGCGTGGCGATGCCAAAGGTCAAAGGGATATAGCTCGTCTCCTTCAGACCGGCTTCTGCCATCATTTTCGTCAATTCTTCGTACTGGGGAAACTCACTAACGGTCTCGGGCAGGTACTCGTAAGCGTTGGAATCATTGCGGGCAAACCACTGGCCGATCCGGGGGAGGATGTTCCGAAAGTACCACTTGTACATGAATTTGATCGGTTGCCGTCGTGGCATGGTGAATTCGAGAATGGCAACTTTGCCTCCCGGTTTGCAGACTCGGACCATCTCCCTCAGCCCGGCCATGGTGTCGGCCACATTCCGCAAGCCAAATGCGACCGAAACAATCTGGAACCTGTCATCCTCCAGGGGCAGTTCCTGGGTGTCCGCCTCGAGAAATTCGATCCGGTTGTCCGTGGGAAAACGAGCCTGTTTTTTTTCACCGAAGGCGAGCATCTCCGGGCAGAAATCGGTCGCCACCACCGGTGATTTCCCCCCGGTCCTGCGGTAGAACGAAATCGCCAGGTCCCCGGTTCCGGTGCAGACATCGAGGATGGGTTCCCCTTCGACCGGTCGGAGTTTTCTTACCGTGTACCATCTCCAGTAATGATCCACGTTCATCGAAAGGACGTGATTCATCCGGTCATACCTGGGCGCGATTTGCCCAAACATGTTACGCACTTTTTCGCCAGATTTATCAACGATCATTCTGGTGTAACCGATTGAATTCGGGTGGGATAACGGTCATGCCTGCTGAGGGAAGGTTTTTCGCCCCTTCGATCGACCCGAAGCAGCCGGGATCGGGAAAAGGATTCAGTCCTTGAGGACCTTGATTTCGATGTTCCGATACCAAACCCGGTCGCCATGGTCCTGGAGAACGATATGACCGGACGAATTTTTGCCGAATTTTTTCCAGTTGGCGAATTTGCTTTTGCCGACCTTCTCTTTCCATTCATCGCTTGCCATGTCTGCCGAGACGACTTTCTGGCCATTGACCCAGTGTTCCACTTTTGAACCCTGGAGGACGATTTTTCCGATATTCCATTCTCCAACCTTGGCCAGTTTCTTTCCGGCCGGAACGTAAAGTGCGTACAGGGATGCAGCGGAGGTTTTAGGGTTTTTCCCGTCGCGGTGCTTGGCATCATCCAGGATCTGGTACTCGGGTCCGCTGAAATAGGGCGCCCTGTCGCCGAGAGAAACGCGGTACATGATTCCACTGTTGGAACCCTCTTCAACTTTCCACTCGAACTTCAGGGTGAAGTTGCCGTATTCCTTGACTGTAGCAATGTCGCCGCCACCGGTCCCGTCAAACATCAGGGCACCGTCGACGACTTTCCATCCTTTGCCCACCTCTTCCTTGAAGTATCCCCGCCACCCATTGGTGGTCTTTCCGTCAAACAGGGACACGAACGGGTCGTCGGCCAGGATCGGGCTGATGCTGGACGCGGCCAGGTAGATTGCCAGTGCGATTAGAATACGGGTCATGATGTCCTTCTTTGGGGGATAGTTACTGACTTGGGCTGCTCTCTGCCGTGATGGCAGAGTACTTTTCGGGGTGACGATCTTCAAACCGGTCGATTTCATGCTTCCCGGGAACGCGGACCAGTTTTTTCCGCCGGGCCACCAGCGGGTCAATTTCACCGTAGAAAATGACTTCTTCGGAGTGATTTTCAAACGCCAGGTCGACTCCATCCGGATTGCAGAGCTTGCTTTTGCCGATGAAATCAAATCCGCGTTCGTTACCAACCCGGTTGACCGACATGAAATAGGTATGGTTTTCCATCGCCCGGGCATTGGGAATCACATCGGCAGCCGACAGAGATCCGGGAGGCCAGTTGGTTGGCAGAACCAGCAGGTCCGCTCCCGCCAGGGCGAGACAACGTCCGCTTTCCGGGAAGGAACCATCATAACAGATATGCAGTCCCAGCCGTATCCAGCCGATGTCGTAGACCTGGAAGTCTTCACCGACGCTGGTAAATCGGTCCACCCCGAGAAAAGGGAGATGGATTTTTCGATAGGTACCCACCAGTCCCTGTGGTCCAACCAGGTTCAGGCTGTTGAACAGCTTGGTATCCGATTTTTCGAGGTAACCGTAGATCAGATGAGTTTGCAGGTCATGACAGGCTGCGAGTAATCTCTGGCAGGTCGCTCCATCAGCTGGTTCTGCCACCGCCATGGCTTCATCGAGTGAGTCAAAACAGTACCCTGTTGTCGAGCATTCCGGAAAAACCGTCAGGGCAGCCTCCTGTGAGGTCGTGGTCCGCAGATGCTGTTCCATGTTGGCCAGGTTGGTCTCGACATCGGCCAGCTGTACGTCCATTTGGACACCGGCAATCTTGTAGTTCCGGGACATGTGGCTACTGATTCACTTTCCTTTTCAGGCTGTCCCGCATATTCCGGTAGGATGGATCATTGGGGACGAGTTCAAGAAGTATTTCGGCGTACTTGAGTGCTTCGGCGTAACGGGCCTGCTTTTCAAGCACCAGCGAAAAGTGCAAAACGATGGTCGGGTCCTCGGGTGCCAGTTCCACAGCGCAGCGTAGCTGGTCGGCACATTGGTCGACCTGACCGTCAACGTAAAGGGCCATGGCATAGCGGTCGACGACTCCGGCACCCACACCGGAGGCGAGTGCCCGGCGGGCCTCGTCCGCCAGAACATTCAATTCCGCTTTTCGCAGCTTCCGGGTTTGTTCCTGGAGGAGGTTTTTCTGGTTCTGCAACTTTGTCCATTTGTCGGCTTCGCTTTGCGGATTGACAGCTCTTTGCTGAAATGTCAAAAGCTCGATCAACTGGTCGTTCATGGCCGCGAGATTGCCTCGGGCCCCCGATTCATGAGGTGCCACCCGGATGGCATCCCGGTAAGCTTCCCGGGCCAGCGAAAAATAGCGGTCGGAGCGTTTCACGCGGCCCGGGTCGACAGAATTTCTTTCCAGCATGGAAACGTCCGCCCTCAGCTGGTAAATCGAGCCGAGTGCCAATAACGCGCTGCCCCTCTCCTGGTTGCTTTTCACCGAGGCGATCAGCTCGTCGAAAACCGACTCCAGCAGGGCGAGTTGCTGACTGTCCAGCAACCGGTTCCGGACCGTGGTGGGAATCCGGAGAAACACCCGGGCTGCCTCGATGCGAACCATGCGAATGGTGTGCTGGAGCAGTTTTTCGAGGATTCTTACATAGTGGGTCAGGGGCACCACGACCCCTTCCTGATTGGGAACCCCCCGCTGATCAAAGGCATTGTACTTCCAGGTAGCGTTGACAATCGAGGTGATTTCCAGCTCGACTGTCTGCAGCAATCCCTGGATCACCATCGGGCTGGTTTCATCATCCAGCTGTTTCAGCGCCGGACTCATGAGGTCTTTTTCGTTACCGAGAAAAGCGCGCTGAACGACCTGCTGCAGTGCCTCGGAATTTCTTCCCATTTCGATTGCGGCGGTACCCCGAACGATGTCGGGTGTGTCCCGGTTGGAGATCAGCTTCCTTAACGTCCTGTAGGCCTCGGTATTGCCGCCGTCGGCACGAACCTGGTGAAAGACCTCTCCATAATGGGGAGTTTGGCGGTCCGGACCATACCATTTCAGCACATTCTCCTGAGACCAGTTGTCCAGTCGTTTCAGTTCTGCGTCGATAACCGGGTTGTTTTTGGCAAGGTTCAACCAGTCGAGGTACTGCTTGCCGGCCAGCAGTTTCTGTTCCGCGTCCGGCAGCCTGGAGGCATCGATATGACACTGGGTGCAGGCGTTGGGAGTGCCATGCTGGACGCTCAAATCGGGTCTCGGGATCCTCAGGCTGTGGTCCCGTCTCGGGTCGACGGCCATGTAGGTCGTTTCGGGCATGTGGCACTCGACACATTGCGCTCCTGCAGACCCCGCCTGGTGACGATGATGATTGGGCGTGTCATAGGTTCCTGCCGGGTGAGCGTGACAGGAGGTACAAAGCTGGTTGGTGTCAAATTTGACCTTGGCCGAGTGCGGATCGTGACAATCGGTGCAACGAATTCCCTTGTGGTACATCTTGCTTTGCAGGAAAGAACCATAGACGTACACTTCGTCCTTGATCTGCCCGTCATCGTGGTAGGTCTGCTCGGTCAGGAGTTCATTGGTGTAGAAATCGTGAAATGACTGACCTCCGCAGAATCCCTCCTGGATGCCTCCTCGGCGGGAGTGGCACTTGGCGCAGGTTTCGATCTGTGCTGTCGGGTCATCCCCTTTCAGTTGCGCCAGGCCATATCCGCGCTTGCGATCCCAGAACAGGGACCAACTCTCAGCCATTTCGACGTGATGGCTGCCAGGCCCATGGCAGGCTTCGCAGCTCACGTCGATTTCTGAGAACGTGGTGTGGTAGGTGAGCGTTTCGAGATCGAAGTTCTTTTTCAGATCCGTGGAATGGCAGTCGGCGCAGCTGGTGTTCCAGCATTGGGTGCGACCGGTCCAGTGAAGCGGGTCGGTTGGCTCAATTTTTTCGCTGACGTCGGGCGGCTGCAGGTGAAACCATTCTTTTTTTCCCGTATCCCAACAGAGCGAGAGAACCTGCAGACGCGCGATTTCCGATTCAGGCATCTCGGGAGGTCGATCAAACTCGACCATGTATTGCTGGAGGGGCTCAACCCCGAAGACATATTTGACCTCGAAGTCGCTCATTTGGCCGTCAGGACCTTCGGTGTGAACCATGAATCGGTCTCCGTCCCTGAAGAACCTCGACTCGACCCCGAAAGCTTCGAGACTTTGGTCATCAAAGTTGGCCAGCACGGTAGCTGGGGTCGCCCGGTCCATGGCCAGGTCGTGGTGAGAGCCATGAAACAGGTCCGCCTGCTGCTGGTGACAGCGAATGCAGGAGTCACGACCGACGTAGGTTGGTTGGTTGGAGGCCGGTATCGAAATGTACCAATCCGAGGCCACGTAGCCTCCACCGAGGCTTAACAGCACTGCACCAATTAAAAGCGCTTTTCGCCAACTCATTCAAAATTCCAAAACAGTGTTCGCAACATCCATCATGATCCGACCCAGTGGGAAGGGCAATCCAATGCCTGGCGGATGATTCTCTATTTCGCCTAACGGGTTCGTCTTTCCGTTTTTCCCAAATGAATCCACTCTTTTGGGCCAGAGGTTATCCAGCCAGGAACAATAAATTCGTGGACTTTTGAAATTCAGTCACTTAGATTGAGGCCACTACGGTATCACACATTTTTCACGAGAGGGTCCCCGCCCCTCTTCCTGACGATGCAGTCCGTTCCCACCCCAAACCACCAGTTTACTGAACTTATGGCGGGTGTGCGCGAGGGGTCGTCGGAGGCCATCCGGATCCTGATCGACACCTACGGTCGACACATTCGCCGAGCCGTCCGCCGACATCTCAATTCCCGGATTCGCCGGCAATTTGACTCACTTGATTTCTCGCAGGCCGTTTGGGCATCTTTTTTCAAGCGGTTGGACCGCTGTCCCGCGTTCAGCGAACCACCGCAGCTGATTGCGTTCCTGGTAAAGATTTCGAAAAACAAGGTCATCGATGAATGTCGAAAAAGGTTACAGACCAGGCGGTACAACGTCGCACGGGAACAGTGTGTACCCGCATCCGGGATAGCGGAAGACCAACGGGCCCCGGGAACTTCGCCGACCCCCAGTGCCATCCTTGCTGCCAAGGAAAAAATGGAGCAGCTGCTTGCAAACGAACCGCATAGTTACGCGGGTATTTTACGAATGCGGGCCAATGGGGCAACCTTTGCTGAAATTGCCACGGCCCTTGGGCGAAACGAAAGATCCATCAGGAGGGTGTTAAAGCGACTGGAATCCCGAGTCGAAGATGAACGATGACCCTTTAGAAGATGATTCCGACGCAGAAAAAGGGCGTAACGCCGACGAGCGTGCCTGGGCAGTCGGATTGGTGAGCCACGCCAAGCGGCAGGAATCTCTTGACGCTCGGAGGATTCTGAATGAAAACCCCAGGTTGGGCGACTATCCTTCCCTGGTGGTCGATCTGGCGTTCGAAGAATACTGCCGGAAACAGGAAAGCGGAGAGGAGATTGGGCAGCGCCGTTTTGCAAGCCGGTTTCCCGGTTTTGAAGATTCCCTCCTCAAGACCTTGCAGGTCCATCATTACCTTGCCAGGGGCAGAGCCGGACAAAAAGAGCTTTGCATCCAATGGCCCGTTCCAGGAGACATTTACGGCGAGTATCGATTGACCGAATACATGGGCCGCGGTGCTTTCGCGGTCGTCTTCATCGCAGAGCAACTGAGTGTGGCCGGTCGCAAGGTAGTTCTCAAGCTGACCCGGGACGCGGTGGACGAGGTGGAATCACTCAGTCAGCTGGACCATCCCAACATCGTGCAGATTTTTACCGTGCACCGCAACCCGGACGGGCTGACCGCCATTTGCATGCCCCTGATCAGCCGGGTGACGCTGTTCGATCTTCTGAAGGCGTTACACGCGACGGGCGTTCAGCCCGAAACCGGTGAACAGGTTCTGGAGGCTCTTAAGCGATGCCAGCCCCCGAGGGGATTTTTGGCAGGGAGCCCGGAAGCGGAGTTTTTGCGGAACCAGGACAATTTCATGGATCTGGTGATTCGGGTAGGCGTCGATCTTGCCCGGGCACTGAGCTATTCCCATGATCGCGGAATCCTGCATTGTGACGTCAAGCCAACCAATATCCTGATCCGTCCCAATGGCCGACCGATGCTCTTTGATTTTAATCTTTCGAGTCATTCAAATTCCAAATCGGGACGGATCGCCGGAACGCTTTGCTACATGCCACCCGAGCAATTGCAGGCATTCGTTGATTCGGAAGAGCAGTTTGCTCCCACGAGCAGGACCGATCTGTATTCTCTCGGCGTAACGTTGTATCAGTTGTTGACTGGCCGACTCCCCTGGGGCGATGTTGCAGACGCGTACACGCAGGAAGAATCGACACGGGTTCTTCTGGAACGGCAAAAGGAAATGCGACCCAGTTTCCTGGGTGTTCCGGAGCTGAATCCCAGGTTGAGGAGGGTGATTTGCCAATGCCTGTCATTTGATCCTGTGGATCGTCCCTCGTCAGCGGGGCAGATCGCTGCGGATCTGGAATCGGAATTCACCGTTTCCAAACGGTTTCAGCGTTGGATCATTCGAAACTTGATCGGCTGCCTGTTTGGATTTTGCTTTCTTTTGATACTGGTGTCCATTTTGGTTTTAGCGCTGAAAACACCGGAGACACTCCCGGAGCAGGCAGTTGGAAACCTGCTGGAGAGGGGGAAGACAGCGGAACGGAATTTTGATTTTGAACTGGCAAATGTCCGCTACCAGGACGCAGTCAACAGGTCGGCAGAAATGCCGAGATTGCACTTTGAGGCGCTTTGCAGGCAGGCCATCGTTCAGTCCAGGATGGGCGAGGAAAAGGGAGCGATGGAAATCCTGGATCGCCTGAAAAAAATCTACCCGGAGGGAGAGATTCTGTTTGCCAGAATTGAGCTTGCTCTTCGATTGAGCTGCGTCACCGTCAGTTTCGAGAGCGCTGTCGCAGCTCAGCAGGCCAGGGATCAATTGGTCTCCGCCAATCGGTATTCATTGGATGACGAATGCAATTACTGGAACCTTCGCTATCGCGTTCTCCCGAAACCCAGGGATGACTTGGCCGTGAATGAAATCGTATCGGAATTGAAGCGGTTGCTGGACCGCGAACCCAATCATGTGATCGCCAACAGTACGCTGTTCCGCATTCAATCCAGCCTGGGTGTCAACGACTATGATCGCCTGCTGGGATGCCTTGATGCTTGCGGAGACCGACCGGAACTGCTGCTACCCCTGTTCGAAAAAGTGACGGGCGAAATCAACGCGAATCAAATGGACGAAAAAGAGTTGATCGCCCTGCTGCCCAGGTACGCAGTTTGTGGAGGGAGGAAACCCCCACTGGATGGAATTATCTGGACCATCCGCGATGAAGAAAAAAGGACAAAAGTGATCACAGCTCTGGAGTCCACCCCCTTTAAAGATCACGACCACGACCTTTTTCGGACTCTTGGAGCGGTGAACCCGCTCAATTCGTTCGACTTGAACGAAACAAAAAAAAGGTTGCCGATTCGATAAAAATAAAGTGACCGGGTACGAGTCAAATTCTCGACCAAAGTGTGGCAGCCTGTTTGTTTGATAGGCGAAACCCTGCCCTGTAGCTTTAACCTGTCCTGTAGCTTTAACCTGTCGTGTAGCTTCAACCTGTCGGGGGCGTCTGCGTCCCACGTGTGATTTGGCTTGCCAATCAAGCTGCACATCGGTCCCGGTGGATTCGTGGACAGCGAATTGGATGCATCCCTGGAATTCGGAAAATGCAGTCCTGAGCTTTGTGGGCACCGGCGAGTTCAGCGAGAACGTTATCAGGGTTCTCAAAATGTCAGGATACGGAGGTTGGAGACTCGGCGCTATGCCGTTTGGTTCCGCCGTTTCGGTCCGCAGGCATGAGAGTGGGTTGGTCAGCGTCTTCCCGTTGGTGGGAAAACCTGTTTGTTGGGGCCGCCATGATTACCGGACGGCTGATTCCGCGGGGGGTGGGGGGATCGATCCAGTGGGCAGATTGCGGGCGAATTCACCAGGCCGGCGTGAATGCAAAAAAGAACCAAATCGATTTGACGACTGGCATGTTGAGACTTTCATTCCAAATCGTCACCGGGCTGGCTGGCCCAGGCCTCAAGCATCTGGAACTGCTTGACAAAATTGTTTTCCTCGATGCCGTGCGGGCTTTTGAAAAAACTGCAAAGGGGAGTCAGCAAACCGACTTCGCCTCTCCTGGCTGCCAATTCCGCAAATCGGGCAAGGTCCAGAACCAGGGGAGCGGCCAGGATGGAATCACTTCCCTGCCAGGTGAACTGCAAAACCATGGGGGTGGAGAGGAAACCACTGAAGTGAATGTGGTCCCAGGCTGTTTTCCAGTCACCCATGCTTTCGATGTACTCAATACTGATGTGCGTTTGGGGATCGTAACCGAGGATCTGACCCAGCAGCCGGTCCTTGCTGACCACCTTGGTTTTTTTGTTGGCAGGATCATCCAGCACCTTGCCATCCATATTGCCAAAAATGTTGTGCCCCACCCAGCTCATGACGTTCAGGTTGCGATGCTGAAACATGGGAGCCAGAACGCTCTTCATGAGGGTTTCCCCGGTCTTGCCGTCATGACCCATATGGCAAACCTGGCTGGATTCCGCCAATTCGCAAATCGCTGGTGGTGAAGTACCCAGCGAGGGCGTGAAGTTCAGAAACGGCATGCCTGACTGGAGTGCGGCGATGCCGTATAGCGAACTGGCGGCCAATGGGCAGTCGTTGCTGTCGAGGGTCGCATCGAGGTCCGCCCAGCTGGCAGGGACGGTCAGGGGGTCCACCGTAGGTTCGGTGGAACTGACGTTCATAACAATGACCCGTTCCAGGCCGTTTTCTTCGCGAAATTGTCGCAGGTCCTGCTTGAGCTGTTCCAGCAGATCCCGTGGGTTGTCACCGTTTTTGGTCATCTCCGGATCGGCCAGCCCGGAAATGGTGCTGCCAACATTGAAGAGCACTCCGGAACGGATTCGCTGGTCAATGGCCACAAATTCATCCTGACAGGCGTCCAGCAGTTGCGGGCTCAGGAGATGGCTTTCCTGCTGGAGTTTCCGGGCTTCGTCAACCAGCGAGGTGCTCCGGATATCGTGGCCTCCCACCACAAAGGACTCCCAATCAGCCAGGCCAGCTTTTTCGAATTGGGGTAATTCGCTGACCAATCCGTTCGTCTGAGTCATTTTCTTTTGCAGGGCGACCAGTCCAACGATAGCGGTCGTGGCCACGCCACCACGGGCGCCAACCAGCCATAGACCAAATTTTTTTGACATGTTTTTTCAATCGAGGTAATTGGGAAAGTTGGCCCGCGGCAACGGTATTTTCTGGTCAGGTGATCGGTCGTGCAGGCAGGCGGATTGAGCTGTTCCGGCCGCCACCAGCAACTTGATCCTACCGGATCCTGGAGCCGACTTTGGAAACCCGGGCTTAAAGCACAAGGTAATCAGCGATAACATGATTGTCACTCTTGGAACTTTGTTTCGTCAACGGTACCCCTGCCGTTGTGACAATCCCGTTTTTTGGACTCAATGCCGGTTCTTTGAACTCATGAACACCGCTACCCAGCAGCAGCAATCGTTTTTCAATTCCATCGAGCCCGCGGCACCGGATGCCATTCTTGGTCTGAATGAGGCTTTTCGCCAGGATCCCCATCCTGAAAAGATCAACCTCACAGTCGGTGTGTATCAGGATCAGAACGGCGCAACGCCCATTTTCGAATGCATTCAAATCGCCGAGCGACGGTTGCTGGAAACAGAAAAAAACAAATCCTACCTCGGGATCCCCGGCATGCCGGAGTACGCGTCTGCGGTACAGAGGTTGCTGTTCGGGGCAAAGAGTGAAATCGTGGAAAGTGGTCGGGCGGTAACCGTCCAGTCACCCGGTGGAACCGGCGGGCTCAGGATTGCCGCGGATTTCATCAAACGCCGCTTCCCGGCCGCCAGGGCCTGGTTCAGCCAACCGACCTGGGCAAACCACCCTGCCATTTTCCAGGCGGCTGGCCTGGAAACCCAGGCGTACGATTACCTGGATGCCGATCGAACCGGGCTGGATTTTGAGGGCCTGACCCGTTCCCTGCAAGAAGCCCGGGCCGGCGACGTGGTGGTTCTCCATGGATGCTGCCACAACCCCACCGGTGTCGATCTTTCTTCGGAGCAATGGAAACAGCTGGCGACGTTGCTGAGTGAAAAAAAGCTGCTTCCGCTGGTGGATTGCGCTTACCAGGGTTTCCATAACGGTCTGCATGAAGACAGCGAGGGAATCCGTATCCTGAGCGAAGCGGGACACGAGATGATTGTCTGCTCTTCCTTTTCCAAGAATCTTGGCTTGTATGGAGAGAGGGTGGGAGCAATGACGCTTGTGGCAAAGCAGCGGCAGGCTGCTGAAGCCGCACTGAGTCACGTCAAGTCCTGTATTCGCGTGAACTATTCGAATCCTCCACGACACGGGGCAGCACTGGCCACCGCTGTTCTGACCGACGAAGAGCTGACCTCGGTCTGGCAAGCCGAGCTTGCGACAGTGCGCGCACGGATCAAATCCGTTCGAAGCCAGTTTGTTGCGGAGATGAATTCACGCTGCGAGCGGGATTTCTCGTTTATCGAAAATCAGAATGGCATGTTTTCATTCTCCGGTCTCACGCCGGTCCAGGTGGACCAGCTGAGAAAGGACCACTCGATTTACATCGTTGGCGCCGGGCGCATCAATGTTGCCGGTATCAATGATGGGAATGTGAAACGGCTTTGTGACTGCATCGCGGAAGTAATCCGTTAGGGTGTGGCTGTTCCACCGGCGACAGGTTCTGGTTGAACGGCGGGAAAATCAAGAGCCAAAAACAAATACGGGGAAAAAATTGGCCTGGTATCAAAAACAGTTCAGCCTCGCGGCGCAGAAGCGTGGATTTCACCTGGTCACGCACCAGGTACTGGAGGCCTGTCCCGAAATATCAACCATTGATACCGGGATCTTCCATCTGTTTATTCAGCATACCTCGGCCAGCCTGACCCTGAATGAAAATGCGGATCCGGAAGTCCGACAGGACCTGGAAACCGCCATGAACGACATTGCACGGGAACATCCCGGGTTTGTTCATACTTATGAAGGACCGGATGACATGCCCGCACACGTCAAGGCCTCCCTTTTGGGTAATTCGCTGTCCATTCCCATTTGCAACGGAAGCCTGTTGCTGGGAACCTGGCAGGGAATATACCTCTGTGAACATCGGGATCGTGGCTCCGCGAGGCGACTGGTGGCAACCATTCAGGGCGAATGATCAATTGACATTCGTGGCGGTTTGGCTGTTTCATTGATCGTAAGGGTCGTTGATAATGAATAAAAATACATTTGCGGTTGACCCATGAATTCCAGTACAGAAAAAAAATCCGCTGATCCGGAAAAACTGACGGATCTCGCCGAATTTGAACAGGGATTTTCGGGTCACTCACCGATCATCTGGTGGATTTCCTTTCTCGGCCCCTGGGTCACAGGCATCCTTTTCCTTGTTGCCTGTTACAGCGTTTACGGCCCCGCCGGACTGCAAAACCTGGCGATGGCCATCACGGCGACCTTCCTGGCCCTGGGGCGGTTTGTGATTCTGTTCGGCAGTGATGAGGAGCCGATTGTTTTTACCGAAAGCATTCAGTTCACCATGACATCGGAATCACTGTTCGTGATGTTGACAATCATGGACTTCCTGGTGGCTTTCTTTGTTGCCTTTCACATGGATGTGCTTTTCCGGGTTCCACTGTTTGGTCCCAAACTGGCCGGAATGGTATCGGACGGACGTTTCATTCTCAAGCATCAGCCCTGGATTCGGAATGTCGCTTTTCTTGGACTGGTCCTGTTTGTCATTTTTCCAAGTTCCACCACAGGAAGTATCGGTGGATCCATCTTTGGCAGGCTGCTTGGCATGAAGCGGGCGCGGGTCGTGACAGCAATTCTGATAGGAAGCGTGCTTGGTAACGGACTCATGTATGCGCTTTCGAGCTGGATCGAAAAACTTGGCATCACGAATGACAACATCTGGCTCAAACTGGGCGGTGTGATAGGCATGATCGTGATCCTGGTATTCACGGAACGTTACTACCGTTCACTGAAACAAAAGTACATGGCCAAAGAGGAGGCTGAAATGGAAGCCACGGGCAGGGAAACCGTGGACGGGGAAACCAGGGAGTCGAATGATGAAGACGACGATAAAAAGAGTTAATCGAACAGAATCCATCGAGTAGAGCGTTGGCCGGATCGGATCGCAAAGCCGGGAAAAAAAGACGTCAGTCCAACTGGCCACTGCGTTTCATTCTGTTGGCCGTCTTCCTGTCCTACGTTCTGGTTGCCATCGTGGTCCCTGTTGTCCGTGCCCAATCGGTCATGGCAGGCAAACGTCTCGATGTGACGGTCGAATGGATACTTCTCAATTCCATGGCCTGGTTCCTCGCGGCCTGGTTTTTCTATGTTGGCTGCTGCCTTGGAAGTTTTCTCAACGTGGTCGCCTACCGCTTGCCGAACGGGCTGACCCTCCTCGGCCGTTCTCGTTGCTCCTACTGCCAGGTGAACATTTCCAGTAGCCACAATCTCCCCATTTTTGGCTGGTTCACGATACGGGGGCGGTGTCAGACCTGCAGGCTGCCGATTTCCTGTCGCTACCTGATTGTGGAACTGCTGGCCGGGCTCCTGTTGTTGTTGCTTTTTTTTCTGGAACTGGTGCAGGATGGCTCCCATTTGCCAACCGACCACCGATACAGGATCCATGACTTGTTTCGAACTGCAGCCACGGGTCACCCGAACCAGCTACTGCAGATGGATTGGTCGCTTTTGCGGATTTTTTTCGTTCATTCCCTGTTGGGTTATGCCCTTTTTACCGGCGGGCTGATGCGGATGGACGGCTTTCAGTTATCGTCAGGCTGGAAAGTCTTTCATTGGCTGACGATCTTCATCATGATCGCCATCTGGCCGCAGGATTTTGAGTTTGCCCGTTCACCCTTTCAGGCAGTCCACCAGGTCCCCCCAATCGTGCAACGGTTCGATTTTCAGCTTTTCGGCTGGCTGGTGGGGACGCTGATCGGTCTCCAGTTCAGCAACTTCTTTCGAGTGAGGCGTTCGGGGGTGGTTTTTTCGATGGGTTTGCTGGGTGTCGGCTTTGGACTGTCAGCCACGATTTCCATTGGCATCCTGTTCTGGAGTCTCGTGGTGATCGGTCTGCTGACGGGTTTGCAGCGAATCGTGATCGGGCACTCACTGTTCGTGCTGCTGGTTGCCTTCCTGTTGCAGCTGGGCTGCTGGGATGTTCTTTCGAGTCTTCCCTTCTGGCCCCACGCCTCAGCCTCTCCCCTGACGCTTGCCGTTTTCCTCGCTCCGGGTTCCGTGGCGGTGGTCCTGGCCATTTTTTACCGCAAGCAGGTCCAAAAGGGTTCACCGGATGCCGAAGCTTGAACGGTCCGGGTCAGGCGCTGCGGGCCATTGGGGGTGCCTTGGGAACCCGCTGGTCCGAAAGAACACGGTTGGCCTTGGCAATGGCGGAGCCGATGACCTGATCCATGTCATAGTACCTGTATTCACCCAATCTGCCCCCGAACAGGACGCGGGGGTGCGATTTGGACAGCTGTTGATACTTTTCAAACATCCGGCTGTTTCGAGCATCCCGGATCGGGTAGTGGGGGTCTTTAAGAATCTCTTCGGATCCGGGCGGGATCGGGATGTCTCGGGTAATCACCGTTTTTGAGATTTTTGCCTCCTTGATGTGTTTTGGGCCGGCGTCCGCAAAATGCTTGTGCTCGGTGATCCGTGTAAATTCGACATCCAGCGCCGGGTAATTGATTACCGGGTGTCCCTGGAAATCACCTTCCAGGACTTCCATTTCAAAGCGGTTGGCCCGGTATTCGAGCTGACCGAATTCGTAGCCGAAAAACTGGTCGATGGGTCCGGTAAAAACCAGTTGCTTCGCGATCCGGGGCCAGGAATCCATCAGGGGATAAAAATCGGTACCGATCTCCACGTCAATGCCGTCCAGCATGTTGCTGAAAATCGAAGTATAGCCATCTCGCGGAATCGCCTGGAACTGGTCCCGAAAATAGCCATCGTTGTAGGTAAGACGAATGGGTAGCCGGGCGACAATGGCAGCTGGCAACTGACTGGGATCCTTGAACCACTGCTTGGTGGTGTAGCCGCGGAAAAAAATCTCGTAAATCTCCCGACCCACCTGCGACAGCAACCACTGTTCAGCGTTGGCCGGATGATCGCAGGGAATACGTACCTCGTTGAGCTTTTGTCGGGCCTCTTCCGGCGTGGAAACGCCCCACAGCTGGTGCAAGGTCAACAGGTTGATCGGGAAGGAAAACATGCGATCCCCGTAGCGGACCCGAGGTGTATATCGAAAGGTGTTCCATTTGCCAAAGCTGTTGACAAAATTCCAGATCTGCTCGCTGTCGGTGTGAAACATGTGAGGCCCGTAAATGTGGACGTCAATGCCTTCGATTTTTTCAGTAAAGGTGTTGCCTGCAAGGTGTTCTCGTCGATCGATGACCAGGCACCGTTTGCCGGCATCAGTGACCGTTCTGGCAAACGTGGCACCAAAAGGACCCGCCCCCACTATCAGGAAGTCGTACTTCACGGTTTCCCCCTATTTAAAAAGCCGGCTTGAATGATTCGGTTCTTCCGATTCCCTGTTCGACCGCGGGAACTCACCTGGCGGCGGCATTGCGGTATCGGTTCTTCGGGCGCATGTTTGGGAATTTTCCTGCTACCGAGTTGCCTTCCCTAGAGCGATTGATTCTCTGCCTGGGGATCCTGCCGAAATGGCTTGTATTCCACCAGCTGAATGTCAAAAGGCCCCCGGATGACATAGTCAATTCCGCGCCAACAGACATTGCGGATGAAAAGTGACTTCAACAAGCCCAGGAAGTAGACGATCTGCACCATCGGGATGACCCAGAAAAGCTTATGGGCCGCAGACAGTGTCAACCAGTTCATTCGGTCACCTCGCCCCAAGGCCTTGCTGCCAATGACACGATTCATCTTCACGAAGAGACCAAAGATGGAAATCCAGAACAGTGTCAGTGAGCCTCCCAGGATTCCAAAGGCCAGCCAATTGCCGGTGACAATGTTGGCGAGGTTGGTCGAAACGGCGGCCACCAGAAGGATGGTTAACAGGATGGCCTGGGCGAGCACCGGCAGCCAAAGCGGATGGTAGAGCTTTCCGTTGAGCATCTGGCGAGGCATCCAGTTGCAGAAGGAATGGAGTGTGGTGTCTTCCCGGTTCAGCAGAATAATCTCGGGGTTGAAGCGATATTATTTTCCGCGGTCGCGAATGATCTTGAAAAGAGGCGTGTCACCGGTAAAGGTAGATCGCCAGCATTGAAGCATCTCGGGGCTCTTTGCCACGTCTGCCCGCAAGGCCATGCTGCCACCCCACGGATACTGCATGGTGGCCATCTGCACGATCGATCCCATGTTCCAGACACAGCGAGTGAGCGTTCCAATATTGGCGTTGTCAGGCGTGTACCAGCGATTACCCGATGTTCCCCCCACGGATTCGTCCCGAACCAGGGGTTGGACCAGGCTGCGCAGCCAGCCCTTCCAGGTCACGGCGTCAGCGTCGACGAGAACCACAATTTCAAATCGATCGTCCAGTTCCTCTACAAGTTGGGCGTAATTGTTGTTTAGCAGGGTACAATTTGCCTCCCGCCGGGTAATGATCTTTTTTGTAAGGTTGGCCGGTTTTAAATCGTCGATTACCTGGTCCACGTAACGCGCGGCAGGATCCCGCTCATTGTCCAGAGCAATCACCAGTTCATAATCGGGGTAATCCTGCTGCAAAAGTTTTTTCAGGCAGTCCGAGAGGAAAGGGTCGCCTCCCCGCAGTGAAAGCAGGATGGCAACCGGCGGGCATTCACGATCTTCAAGGGGTTCAGGGGAGGGTTGACCGATCGTTTGTATCAAGCGAAGAACGGGCATCGCCTGCAGGGTCAGACCGACAAGGATGACGAGCGAAAATGTCGTCGATAGAATGAAAAACATCGTTCCGGTTTTGGAAAGAGAGACCACTGACGCAATCATTAGCCTCTTTCTTTATCGCCAACCTTCAATGAAATCATTAACTTTGTCATCATCGGGAATTCCGGCCGGGTGCCTCTGGGTTTTCCTTTTCCTCTGCGGGAGTGCTAGCGTCGCCGACAATGAAAATCCGAGGGAGCTTGGAACGGTTCGTTGGCAGAGAGATCTGACAAAAGTCCGGAAAACGGCAGAGAGGAACAAAAGACCGATTTTTCTTTGGTTCCAGGAGGTTCCCGGCTGACCCACCTGCATTCATTTTGGCATCGGTCCTATGTCCCATCCGTTGTTGGTGGAGTCAATCGAAAATCGTTTCGTTCCGGCGCTTGTCTACAACAACCGGAAAGAAGATGCGGCGAAGCTGGCTCGATTCAAAGAGCCAGCCTGGAACAACCCGGTCATACGTTTCCTGTCCGCCGGGCTGGAAGACCTCGTTCCCAGACGGGACGGTGTCTGGACAACGGGGCAGGTAGCCCATCGAATGATTGAATCTCTCAAGGCGGCCGGGCAGGAAATTCCCCTGCTCCTCGAGCTGGTTCAGCTACAACACTCGGCAAAAACCGAATGGGCGACTTTTGCCATGCACTGTTACTGGGAAGGTGAGGTCCAGTTTGGGAAAATAACGGGTGTCAAACAGACCCATGCGGCGACCTACCGGGGGGAGGAAATTGTCAACGTGGCATTTGATCCTGGCGTCACCGATTATCGTACCCTGGTCGAAACAGCGGTTCGGGTACGGTGTGCGTCGCGCATTTACGTGCGAGGCGAAAATCAAAAAAGACCTGCCGAATCAGTGGCCCCGGGCCGGGTGCGTTCCATGCCGGTAACCGAGATGGGGCAGGTTGCAGGTCGATCGGATCAAAAACACTATTTGGAGTTGTCACCGCTCCGACTGCTGCCGATGATGGAGATCCAGCAGGTCCGGGTCAACAGTGCATTGGGGACACGGAGTGACCCCCGCAGGTTCCTGGGACAGGAACAACGGCGTTTGCTGGAA